>CALMKE010000202.1 GCA_937867645.1 uncultured Gemmatimonadota bacterium
GAGCTGACCGCCGCCAAGACCACGTGGGAGACGCAACCGGGAACGTCGGTGGAAGCGTGGGCGTTCAACGGCCAGGTCCCCGGCCCGCAGATTCGCGTGCGCGAAGGCGACCGGGTGCGTGTCGTGCTGCGCAACGATCTGCCCGAGTCCACGTCGATCCACTTCCACGGGCTCGAGCTGCCGAACGACCAGGACGGCGTGCCGTTCATCACGCAGCCGCCGGTGAAGCCGGGCGAGTCGTTCACCTACGAGTTCACGGTGCCCGCCGGCAACGCCGGCTCGCACATGTATCACTCGCACTACAATGCCGCCAAGCAGGTCGGCCTCGGCCTCCTCGGCGCTTTCATCGTGGAGCCGCGGCGCGCGCGGCGCATCGAGCGGGCCGACGTGGACTACGTCATCATCCTGAACGACGGAAGCCACGGGTACACGCTCAACGGCAAGAGCTTCCCGGCCACCGAGCCCATCGTTGCGAAGCTGGGACAGACAGTGCGAATCCGGTTCATGAACGAAGGAATGATGATCCACCCGATGCACCTGCACGGCATGCACATGACCATCATCGACAAGGATGGATGGCCGCAGCCCGCGCCCTGGAAGTGCGACACGATCAACGTCGCTCCCGGCGAGCGGTGGGACGCAATCGTGCGGTGCGACAAGAAGGGCACCTGGGCTTTCCACTGCCACATTCTTCCCCACGCCGAGTCGGAACGCGGGATGTTCGGCATGGTGACGGCGCTGGTCGTCGCGTAGGCGCCGGACGGAATGGATCACGTGAGCCGCCTCCCGCTCGCCACCGCCGCGCTGCACCGGCCCCGGCGGGTGCACACGGTGGAGCTGTGGCGCGCCCGGATACTGGGCGTTCCGCTGCTGTGGAAGCTGTTCGGCGCGAACGCGATCATAGTGCTGGGGACCGCGGCAACCGCGTTCGCGCTGCACGTCAACGAGCCGCACATGTGGGTGACGCTGAGCGCGGCTCTGCTGGTGACGTTCGCCGTCAACGGCGGGCTCGTGTACCTCGCGCTCCGGCCGCTGGCGGAGCTGGAAGAGGCGGCCGCGCGGGTGTCTCGGGGCGAGCGGAACGTGCGCGTGCCGAAGTCCCCGCTCGCGGATCGCAACATGACCCGCGTCGGGGAGACGATCAACAGGCTGGTGGACCGGCTGACCGCCGACCGGTTCCACATGCGCAAGCTTGCGGCGCAGGTCATCACAGCGGGAGAGGAGGAGCGCGCGCGCATCGCGCGCCAGCTGCAGGATTCGTCCGCGCAGACTCTGGCCGCGTTGTCGCTGCAGGCTTCGGCGGTGGTGAGGGATTGCGCCGATCCGGCGATGCGCCCGCGACTGGCGCTGATCCACGATCTCACCGTGGACGCGCTCGACGAAGTGCGCGATCTGGCGCTCACGGTTTATCCGCGCGTGCTGGACGATCTCGGGCTGTCCGCCGCGCTGCACTGGCTCGCGCGCCGGTCCAGCAACGAGCGCGTACGCGTCACGCTGGAGCTTGGCGAGCCGGCGCGGCTGCCGCGAGAGGTGGAATCAGTGCTGTATCAGGTCGCCAGCGAGGCCGTTGCGAACGCGATCGGCCACGGAAAGCCCAGGACGGTCGTTCTGTCGCTGACTCACACGCTGCACCGAATTACGTTACAGGTGCGCGATGACGGCGTGGGATTCGACGTGAGCAAGGTCGCACGGGGCTCGGGCGGATTCGGTCTCTTCGCAATGGAGGAACGCGTGTCGCTGGTGGATGGAACCTTTGAAGTCGAGAGCGAGCCGGGAAGCGGCACGTGCGTCACTGTCTCACTCCCTTGGCAGGACGCGGCGTGATGGACGTCATTCGAGTTGTGCTCGCCGACGATCACATGGTCGTCCGTGCCGGACTGAAAGCCGTGCTCTCCGGAGCCAGGGACATCGAGGTCGTAGGTGAAGCGTCGAGCGGAAAGGAGGCGATCGCGCTGGTGGACCGGCTGCATCCGCACGTCGTAGTGATGGATCTCTCGATGGCTGACATGGACGGCCTCACCGCCACGCGCGAGGTCGGGACCAGGACGGAGCCGCCGAAAGTGCTGGTGCTCACGATGCACGGTGAGGAGGAGTACCTGGTGCAGGTGCTCGAGGCGGGCGCTTCGGGCTACCTGGTCAAGAATGCCGCCGACCGCGAGCTGGTGGACGCCATCCGCGCGGTCGCGCGCGGCGACATGTACGTCCAGCCTTCAGCGGGGCGCGTCCTGGCGCGGGGGATGAAGAAGGACGAGAAGACGCTGGACGACCGCGCGCGGTTCGACAAGCTGACCGAGCGCGAGCGTGACGTGCTGCGGCTGGTGGCGCATGGTTTTACCGCGCCGGAGATCGGCGAGAAGCTGTTCATCAGCCCCAAGACCGTGGACACGTACAAGCAGCGGATCGGGGAGAAGCTCGGGCTGACGCACCGGTCGGATTACGTCCAGTTCGCGCTCAAGCTGGGCCTGCTGAAAGCTCAGGCGGGCGCTACGTCGTAAACCGGAAGGCTGAACCGGAAGACGCTGCCGCCTTCGGGGCGCGACTCCGCCCAGAGGCGGCCGCCGTGGGCCTCCACGAGCCCTTTGGCGATCACCAGCCCGAGTCCGGAGCCGCCGCTGGTCTGACGCGTCGCCTGCCAGCTCCGGTCGGTCAGCTTCTCTATCTCCTGCAGCGGCAGTCCCGGCCCGGTGTCGGTGACCGCCACCACGAGCTCCCGCTTCTGCCGCTCTACCGAGATGGCCACGTCGCCGCCGGGCGGCGTGAACTTGATCGCGTTGCCGGCGATGTTGGAGATGATCTGATGCACGCGCGCCGCGTCCACGCTCACGAGCGGAAGCTCGGCGGACACGTCGCAGTGCAGCCGCACTGATTTTTCCTGCGCGAACGGCGTCAGCACTTCACACGCGGCTTCGATAATGGCGGCGAGGTCGTCCGGCTCCATGTGGATGCGCAGGGAGCCGGCCTCGATGCGGGAGACGTCCAGCAGATCCTGGATCAGCCGGTCGGCCTGCTCCGCCGCGCGGCGAATGATCTCAGCCGAGTCGGACACGTTGTTTCTCGCGCTCTGCAACGCCTCGCTGCGAGCCGCGCGCACCAGCGCCGCGGCGAGCATCTTGATCGCGTTGACGGGGTTGCGCAGATCGTGCGACACTACCGCCAGAGTCTGGTCGCGCGCCAGCACAGCCTGCTTCGCGCGCTCGTACATGGCGCTCAGCTCATCGGCGGCGCGCCGCTGCTCGGACACGTCGCGCAGCACGACGTTGTACACTACCGACCCGCCGGCGCTGTACTTGGATATGGAGGCTTCCGCGGGAAACTCCTCGCCGCCCTTGCGCAGCCCGGAGATCGCGCGCCGGTGTCCCATGCGCCGCGCGCGGTCCTCGCCCGCGCCGAACGCCCGCATGTGCCCGCGATGGGACGCGCGAAAGCGCTCCGGCAGAAGCAGGTCGAGTGGCTGTCCCAGCGCTTCTTCGGCCGTGTACCCGAAGATGCGCTCGGCGCCCTCGTTGAACAGAACGATCGTCTGCTCCTCGTTCACGGAGATGATCGCGTCCGCGGAGATTCCGACGATGCCCTCGAAGCGCGCGTCGGCGGCGCGCAGGTCCCGCGCGAGGTCCTCTGCGCTCGGCGGTGTCGCGCTCTTCTTATCGGCTATTTCCAATCCTGGATCAGGTCGTGGGGAGCATCGATTGCCCGCTCTGTGGCAGCGCGCCGCGGTCGCTCACACGAGCGACGGTGCGCGCGATGAGTATAGCGTGCGCACGATCAGCTCGCCGTGTACGGCTGACCACTATCTGCCCAGCCTACCGGGTTGGCAGTGGGTTTCCAGGCGCAAGTTTCGGCGCTGGTTGCCGCCCCGTCGGAGGCATTAATCAATAACGTGATGCGTCAGGGCGAATTGTGGAAAAGTCCCCCATTTCGGAAAACCTGCCGAAATCGTCCAATCCCTTGAAATTTCATATGGTTGAATCGCGCCGACCACCATATATTCGGCTCCAGTTTTCCCCAAACCTCTGGCGTTATACACCAGCGGAGAGAGACTCTTGACCATGGTATTCGAGTTCGACGAGAGCGAGTCGCAAGCCGCCCGCATGAAAGTGGTCGGCGTCGGCGGCGGCGGCGGGAACGCCGTCAACCGCATGATCGACGAGCATCTCCAGGGCGTGGAGTTCATCTCGGTTAACACCGACGCGCAGGCGCTCCTGAACTCGAAGTCGGATGTGAAGATCCAGATCGGGAAGAAGCTGACGCGCGGGCTCGGTGCCGGCGCACGCCCCGAGATTGGACGGCAGGCGGTAGAGGAGAGCAGAGACGACGTGTCGCGCGCGCTGCAGAATGCGGACCTCGTCTTCGTCACCTGCGGCATGGGCGGCGGCACGGGCACCGGCGCCGCGCCGATCGTGTGCGAGCTGGCGCGGGAGGCGGGATCGCTCACCGTCGGCATCGTCACCCGGCCGTTCCTGTTCGAGGGCCGCAAGCGGATGCGGCAGGCCGAGCTCGGCATCGCGGAGATGCGGAAGTACGTGGACACGATGATCGTCGTGCCGAACGAGCGCCTGCTCGCGGTGGTTGGGAAGGGGATCCCGTTCCAGGACGCGCTCAAGAAAGCCGACGAAGTGCTGCTGCATGCCACGCAGGGCATCTCGTCGCTCATCAGCGTCACCGGGCTGGTAAACGTGGACTTCGCCGACGTCCGCACGGTCATGCAGGAGGGCGGGTCCGCCCTCATGGGCACCGGGATCGGCCGCGGGGACAACCGGGCGACCGAGGCGGCCCAGCAGGCCATCGCGAGCCCGCTCCTGGACAACGTCTCGATAGCCGGCGCCACGGGGGTCCTGCTCAACATCACCGGCGGCCCGGACATGACGCTGGGTGAGGTGTACCAGATCAGCGAGATCATCCACGACGCGGCCGGTTCGGATGCCGAAATCATCTTCGGAGCGGTCCACGAGCCGGCCATGGGCGGGGAAATTCGCGTAACGGTCATTGCGACCGGCTTCGACAGCGCTAATAATAGTGCCGCCTCGGGGAGCATTATTTCCCAGGGGCAGGCGAGCAAGGGCTCACCCGTCATTCCGTTCCCGGCTCAGCGTCAGGCCGGAGTGGCGCGTGTCACTCGGGGGATCCAGGCGGGCACGGGAACAGATGGCCTGCGGCGCGTGACCCAGAGCCCGTCATCGTCGTCTTTGCAGGACAAGCAGCTCAAGCAGGATGCGCAGGATCAGGATCTGGCCGACATGGAGATCCCGACCTTCATTCGGAGACAAATGGATTGAGGTTGTCATGGGCGCGCTCCATCACCTACACGGTGGTCGGGGCGCTTGCGATCGGAGCTTTGAGACTCACACCGCCGGTACCTGCAGCAAGGGCCGGCGATCTGCTCTCTGCGCGCGAAATCGATCCGATTCGCGTGCTGGGCAGGGAGCGCTCGAGCGTGCCCGTCGCGCCCTACGTGTACGACCCGATCGTGACGCCCGTCGTCGTCGTCGCCAACAGCAAGACCATCACCGACACGATCGCAGTCACCGGCACGATTCGCTCGAGCCTGTACTCGGCGCTCAACCAGTTCTCCGACGGCGTGCTCCCGAAGGGACAGCGCCTCCGGCTCGCGTGGCTGCTCGCCGACATCTACGAGTATCGCGTGGACATGAGCCGCGATCTGCAGGTCGGCGACAAGTTCGGCGTGGTGGTGGAGCGCGTGCAGGAGCCAACGGGCGCCGTGTACGCCAGCAAGATCCTCGGCGCGACCATGGAGCTCTCCGGCAGGGAGATCCAGGCCATCCACTTCCGCAGCAACGTCGCCGGCGGCGAGTACTTCGATCAGGAAGGCAAGTCCATGCGCGCCGCATTCCTCCGCGCGCCGCTCAACTTCCGCCGGATCTCCAGCGTCTTCGGCATGCGCCGGCACCCGGTCCTCGGACGCTGGCGCGCGCACAAGGGCACGGATTACGCGGCCAGCTCGGGCACTCCTGTCCGCTCGATCGGCGACGGCGTCGTGATCTTCGCAGGGCGGAACGGCGGGTACGGCAACGTCATAGACGTCCGGCATCGCAACGGGTACGTGAGCCGGTACGCGCACTTGCGCGGCCTCGCGAAAGGAGTCCGGCGGGGAGCCCGGGTCGGAATCGGCAACACGATCGGATACGTCGGCATGACGGGACTCGCGAGCGGGCCGCACCTGCACTTCGAAGTGCTCGTCAGCGGAGTGCAGAAGAACCCGCGGGTGGCGTTGCAGATGAAGGGCGGGGATCCGATCGGTTCGTCGGAACGGCGGACGTTCCTCCAGCAGCGGACACGGGCATTGGCGTTCCTGAAGGACTTCTCCTCCGCAACTTCAGGAGAGTAGTCCGGGATTTGACGGCGGGGCGCGGTATGCGTTCCCCGTTTTTCCGTTTTGCGTGAGGCCGTGAACGGCGGCGGGAAAACCCGTTCAATCCCACCGCCGTCCACGTCCCAACGGACAACGGTTAAACGGTTAACGCACACCGCGCTCCGTTTTCCCCCCCCGCCGCTCCTTAGCTTTCCCTCTCAATGCCGAGATTAATCCGCCGTCCCGGCGACGTCCCCGCTCGTTCCCTCTGGCAGCGCGTCCGCGATGTCGCGCTCATGGACGTTGCCGTGCTCGCGAAAGGCGGAGTCAGCGCCGGCTCGCTCGAGCGTGTCGAAGAGATCCTGCTCGAAGCCGATCTTGGCGTCGCGACGACGATGCAGCTCGTGGCGGAGCTGGAGCGGCTCGCCAAGCTGGGGAAGATCCGCACCGAGCCGGAATTTCGCGAAGCGCTCCGGTCGGGAATCGAAGCTTCGCTGCGGGCGGGGAACAGCGATCCCGCGTTGCGGCTCTCCGCTTCGGCGCCCACCGTCATTCTGGTGATAGGCGTCAACGGCGCTGGCAAGACGACGTTCGTCGGGAAGCTCGCTGCGCGGCTTCGCCACGCCGGGATGAAAAAGATCGTGATCGGCGCGGCCGACACCTTTCGCGCGGGCGCGGTGGATCAGCTCAGGCAGTGGTCCGACCGCGCGGGCGCGGAGTTCGTCGGCGCGCGGGCGGGCACCGACCCGGCGTCCGTCGCGTTCGAGACGGTGGATGCCGCCATCACGCGCGGCGCCGACGCCGCGATCGTCGACACGGCCGGGCGGTTGCACACGAGCGACGCGCTGCTGGACGAGATGCGCAAGATTCACCGCGTGATCGGCAAGCGTCTCTCCGGCGCGCCGCACGAGACCCTGCTCGTGCTCGACGGCACGATCGGACAGAACGCCGTCGCGCAGGCCTCGACGTTCTCGTCCGCCGTGCCCGTCACCGGCATCGTCATGAACAAAGTGGACGGCTCCGCGCGCGGGGGGATCGTCGTCGCGGTGCACCAGGCGCTCGACGTGCCGGTGAAGTTCCTCGGCGTGGGTGAGAAGCTCGACGATCTCATCCCGTTCGATCCCGCCGAGTTCGCGCGCGAAGTGATAGGCGACTGATGCCGCCGGCTGGGCGAGTCGCACTGGACACGCCGGTCGGATATCTCAAGGGCGTCGGTCCGATCCGCGCCGAGGCGTTCCGCAAGCTCGGCATCACCAAAGCGGGCGATCTGCTGTTCCACATCCCGCACCGGTACGAGGACGCGAGCAGCATCACTCCGATAGCCTCGGTCCAGGTGGGGATGGACGCGACGGTGGTCGGCAAGGTGATCTCCAAGGGCGTGCTGCCGACGCGCAAGGGTCTGCGGATATTCCAGGCGGTCGTGCAGGACCGCAGCGGCATGGTGGAAGCCGCGTGGCCCGGGCAGCCGTTTCTCGATCGCTCGATAGACAAGGGTGACGTGCTGCTGCTCAGCGGGCCGGTGCGGTTCTATCACGGCCGGCAGCTCGCGCCGCGCGAGTACGTGAACCTCGGCCCCGACGATCCCGGCGCGTCGCCCGGCCGCGTGTTCTCGGTCTATCCCGCGACCGAGGGACTCACGTTCCGGACGATCCGGTCCATCATAGACGCGCACCTCAACCAGCTGCTCGCGAAGACTACCGATCACCTGCCACGCGCGGTAGCGAAGCAGCTCGGGCTTCCCGCATTGCCCGACGCGCTGCGGATGGTGCACCGTCCCACGTCCATCCGTGAAGCGGAGCAGGGTCGCGACCGGCTGGCGTTCGACGAGCTGATGTTCATGCAGCTGCTGCACCGGCGCGCGCACGCGCTCGCGCGAACCGCCCGCCGCGGGATCAGGTTCGTCAACAAGCGCGAGCTGACGACCAGGCTCAAGTCCGGGCTGCCATTCGAGCTGACCGGCGCGCAGGTGCGGGTTCTGCGCGAGATCTTCGCGGACATGTGCGGCGACCGGCGGATGCACCGGCTGCTGCAGGGCGACGTGGGTAGCGGCAAGACGATCGTCGCGCTGTTCGCCGCGCTGCTGGCGTACGAGAACGGCTACCAGGCGGCCATCATGGCGCCGACCGAGCTGCTGGCCGAGCAGCATCACCGGACGTTGCACCGGCTGCTGGCGCCGCTCGAGATCGAGCCATTGCTGCTCACCGGCAGCGTGAAGACGAAGGTGCGGACGCCGATGGAAGCGCGACTCAGGACGGAGGAGCCGGTCATCGCGGTGGGGACGCACGCGCTGGTGCAGGGCACCACGACATTCGGCCGGCTCGGGTTCGTGGCCATAGACGAGCAGCACCGGTTCGGCGTGGAGCAGCGCGCCGCGCTCGCCAAGAAGGGTCAGGCGCCAGACGTGCTGCTGCTCAGCGCGACCCCGATTCCGCGCTCCCTCGCGCTCACTGTGTACGGCGACCTCGACGTGAGCACGCTCGACGAGCGGCCGCCGGGCCGGCAGCCGGTGACGACTGTGCTGCGGCGGGAGCGCGGACGCGAGAAAGTCCTGTCGTTCGTGCGCTCGCAGGTGGAGGAAGGCCGGCAGGCGTACGTGGTGTATCCGGTCATCGAGGAATCGGAAAAGACCGACCTCAAGGCGGCGACAACGATGTACGAGCAGCTTTCGGCCGGCGCGTTCAGCGGGCTGCGCGTCGCGCTGCTGCACGGCCGGGTCCCATCCGATCAGCGCGAAAGCATCATGCGCCAGTTCCGCGACGGGGAGATCGACATCCTGGTCGCGACGACCGTGATCGAAGTCGGAATAGACGTCGCCAACGCCACGGTGATGCTGATCGAGCACCCCGAGCGGTTCGGCTTGTCGCAGCTGCACCAGCTGCGCGGCCGGGTGGGCCGGGGCGCGGACAGCTCCTACTGCATTCTGCTGGGCGACGCAGGTGAGGAATCGATGCAGCGGCTGGAGCTGTTCGCCTCCACCGACGACGGCTTCGAGATCGCGCGCGCCGATCTCAGAATCCGCGGCATGGGCGACCTGTTCGGCCAGCAGCAGAGCGGGGAAGCCATGCTCCGCATCGCCGACCTCGTCCGCGATGAAAAGCTGAACGAGCTCGCGCGGCAGGCGGCGGAGGAAACGCTCGCCGCCGACCCGGGTCTCGAGAAGGCGCAGAACGCGGGATTGAAGCGGGCGCTGAGCGCGCGCTTCCCGCGGGCGTTGGAGCTCTTCCGGGTGGGCTAAGGCGTCGGCGCGGCGAGCCGGCGCTTGATGCGCTCCAGCTCGGCGTTCAACCGCGCGATCTCCGCGCGCTGCGTGCGGATCACCCGGTCCCGCGCCGCGATTCCGGCCGCCGACGTGTCGCTGATGACGATCGTACTGTCGCCGGATGCTTGCGCGGCCGCCTGCTCGGCGAGGACGATCTCGCGCGCGAGGTGACGGAGAACGTTCGCCTGGCCGCGGTACCAGGACGTCTTCGACGACGCCGCGTATTCATCCATGAGCGCGCGGCCCTCGGCCCGCGTTGCCGCGGAGCTCCGCGGGTCCAGCTTGTAGAGCGCGCGCCAGAACAACGTTTCTTCGGCGGCACGGGTTCCCGGATGACGCGCGGCGAACGCCCGCAGCGTGCTGTCCGCGGCGGCGTGTCGGCCGGCATTGGCCATCAAGTCGGTCGTGTTAAGTAACGCTCCCCATTCTTCCAGCGAGGGCGATTCCGAAGCGGAGCGTGACAAGGTCGCGCACGCGCTTAGACCGAGAGCGAGGGTGAGCCAACCGATTTTGCGTGCAGATATCATTGCTGTTCAGGCGAGGTCAGTCGCGCGATGCCGGCCCGATACACGAGAGACTCCAGCAACCACCGGCAGCGTCACCAGGAAGGTAGTCCCCGCGCCTTCGGTGCTGTCCACCGTGATCGTGCCTTTGTGCGCTTCCACTATCTGCTTCGCAATCGCAAGTCCCAAGCCCGTCCCCTTGAGAGCCGCCGACGCCTGATTGTCGGCCTGGTAGAACTTCTCGAATATGCGCGGCAGCTGGTCGGCCGGAATCCCGGCGCCGGTGTCCCGGATGGTGATCCGGACCGTGGAGGAGTCGCTTTCAACACCCAGCATGACCTCCCCGTCGCGGGGAGTGAACTTGAACGCGTTGGAGAGCAGGTTCCCGAGCACCTCATTCATGCGGTCCTCGTCCCAGCTGACTTCGGCGGGGAGGGATGCAGACCGCTGCACGCGGAACGCGATGCCTCGCTGTACCGCCAGGCCCTGGAACGCGGCCTCCAGGTGGTCGAGGAAGCGGGGGAGGTCGATCGTCCGCGGCTCGACCTTGCCGCCTCCGGCCTCGAACCGGCTGACGTCGAGCAGCCGCCTGATCAGCCTGGTCAGCGTTTGGGCCTGTTTCTCGATCGTCGCCGCGACCTCGATCTGCCTGGGAGTGAGCGGGCCGTATATGCCTTCTTTAAGCAGCTCCAGGTAACCGATGATCACGTTCATCGGCGTCTTCAGCTCGTGGGACGCCACGGAGATGAACTCCGCCTTGAGCTTGTCCAGCTCCGCCAGCTGCCGGACCATGGACTTGTAGCTGCCGGCGAGTCGCCCGAACTCGTCCCGCCTGGTCCCGGCGTACGGCAGCCGGTAGGTAAAATCACCGTCGGCGACCGCCCGCATCCCGCGCTCCAGATAGTGGACCGGAGTACTGATCGAGCGCAGCAGCCACAGCGCGATGAGCAACGCGAGCAACAGGGCGATCGTCAGCGCGCCGGCGGCGGTGCGCTGAGCATCGATCGTCACGGCCGCGGCCTCGTCCACGCGCTCGGAGGTTCGGCGGCGCAGGTCGGTCTCGGTCTGCCCGACGATCGTGTTGATCCTGGCGATCTCGGGCAACAGCTGCTCGGCGGAGATCCGCTCGGCGTCCGGGGCGCGGCCCTGGCTCGCGGCCTCATACTCCGCGGCGGCCGCATCCCGAATCCGGGCGAGCGCAGCGCGGATCTGCGCGCTCTCTCTCTGGAGGTTGTATCGGACCAGCGTGGCGGCGAGCGTGTCCGCGTGCGTGATGTGCGTCGCCATGCGCCGCCTGCTGCTGTCGTCGCGAACGAACAGCACGGCGTTCTCCGCCGAGCGGATGTCGTCCGCCTCGGACCGCAGGCGCCCGATCGCTATCGAGGCGGCGAAGTCGGTGTCGCGCAGCTCACGGTTCGTGTCCTTGAGCCGCTCCAGCGAGTTGAGTGCCAGCAACAGCGGGATCAGCAGCACTAGCGCGATCCCGATCAACCCGACGCTCAGCCTTGCGCGCAGGGTCATATTTCGTTGACACTCATCAGATAGCGGCCTAGCTTGCCGCGTTTTCCCTGCCGCTCAGCGAATGTCAAAGAAATCCCCATCGACACGGATCGCCGACTTTGGCGCGCGCGCCGGGCAATCCGTCGACGTGCAAGGGTGGGTAACGCACGTTCGATCTTCAGGGAAAATTGCGTTTGTTGTCATACGGGACGGTAGTGGCACGGCGCAGGTGGTGCTGGTAAAGACCGAGGTTCAGCCGGAAGTCTGGGAGCGATTCGGCGGTCTGACGCAGGAAAGCTGCGTCCGTTTGACGGGCGTCGTGCGGGAAGACAAGCGCTCGCCGGGCGGATTCGAGCTGGCGGCCAGCGACCTTGAGATCCTCGGCACCAGCCCGCAGGACTACCCGATCCAACCCAAGGAGCACGGGGTCGATTTTCTCCTCGATCACCGCCACCTCTGGCTCCGCAGCTCGCGGCAGCGGGCAATCGCCCGCGTGCGGCACGAGATCGAGCAGGCGATTCGCGACTTTTTCTACGAGCGCGACTTCACTCTGGTGGACACGCCCATCCTCACCGCCGCGATCGGCGAGCGGAGCGGGCTGTTCGCCACCGAGTACTTCGACGAGGGCACCGCCTATCTCGCGCAGACGGGGCAGCTCTACGGCGAGGCGGCTGCCGCGGCTTTGGGGAAGATCTACTGCTTCGGTCCGACCTTCCGCGCCGAGAAGTCCAAGACACGGCGGCACCTGAGCGAGTTCTGGATGATCGAGCCCGAGGTCGCGTTCAACGACTCCGAGGACAACATGCGGCTGCAGGAGGATTTCGTCTCCTACATCGTCGCGCGGGCGGTGGAGCGGCGGCGGCCGGAGCTGGAGGAGCTGGAGCGGGACATCAGCAAGCTAGAGCGCATCAAGCCGCCGTTCCCGCGCGTGGATTATTCCGACGCGGTGAAGACGCTGCAGGCCAAGGGGAGCTCGATCACCTGGGGCGACGATCTCGGCGCCGAGGACGAAACGCTGCTCGTCGCGGACTACGACACGCCGATCTTCGTGTGCAACTATCCGAAGGAGGCGAAGGCGTTCTACATGAAGGAGAACCCGGCGGATCCGCGCACCGTCTTGTGCAACGATTGCCTCGCGCCGGAAGGCTACGGCGAGATCATCGGCGGGTCACAGCGCGAGGACGACTATGACAAGCTGCTCGCGCGCATCCACGAGGAAAAGCTGCCCGTCGACGCGTATGGCTGGTACCTGGACCTGCGGAAATACGGCACGTTCGTGCACTCCGGGTTCGGGCTCGGCCTGGAGCGGACGGTGTCGTGGGTGTGCGGGCTGCCGCATCTCAGGGAGGCAATTGCGTTCCCGAGGATGATGAATCGGTTGAGGCCGTAACGGCCCTGCGTCCTGCGTGCTGCGTCCTAACTGGCGCCGAGCATATTCCCAGGACGCAGGACGCAGGACGCAGGGTTTTATCGCCCTTTCACCTCATCCCAAATCGCGTCCAGCGCCTCCAACCCGGCGGACCCAACGTCCACCCCCCGCTCGGCCGCTGTCTTTTCCACCGCCTCGAACCGCCGTTGGAACTTCGCGTTCGCCTTGTCCAGCGCGAGCGACGAATGAACGCCGAGCTTTCGACACAGGTTCACGCACGCGAACAGCAGGTCGCCCAGCTCGCCCTCGAGCTCGGCGTGGGCCTCGTCCTGAACCGGCGCTCCGTGCTCGCTGAACCTCACCTTCTTCGCCTTCATTAACTCCCGGACCTCGGCCAGCTCTTCAGCGACCTTGTCCGCCGGACCTTCCGCGTCCGGCCAATCGAATCCGACGCCCGCCGCGCGGTCCTGGAGGCGGTGCGCGCGGTGCAGGGGAGGGAGCGAGGCCGGCAGTCCGTCCGCCAGCGACGCTCGCTTCTTCGACTTCATCTTCTCCCACGGCTCGCGCTCGCCGTCCGAGTACAGGTGCGGGTGCCGCGCCTTCATCTTGGCGATCAGGCCCGCGGCCACGTCGTGAAAGTCGAACGCTCCACGCTCCTCGGCCACGACCGAGTGGAACAGCACCTGGAGCAGCAGATCGCCGAGCTCCTCGCGAATGAGCGCGTCCTCGCCGAGGCGGAGGGCGTCGTCCAGCTCGAGCGACTCCTCGATCAGGTAGGGGCGAAGCGAGTCGTGCGTTTGCGCCGCGTCCCAGTCGCAGCGTTTGCGCAGGTCTCGCATGAGAGTGAGCGTGTCGTCGAGGGAGGCGGGTTTGGGCATGACTTCAGGTATCGGGTATCAGGTATCAGGTATCAGGGAGGACCAAGCAGAACTAACGGCGGCGGCGCGACCCATTCAAGCTGTTTCTGATACCTGATACCTGATACCTGATGCCTGATACCTGATAGCTTTGTGCATGCCCGCCCGCATCGAGGTCGACCTTTCCGCCGTGATCCGCAATGCGCGGGCTATGGCCGACCGTTCCGGTACCCGCCTCATCCCGATGGTCAAGGCGGATGCCTACGGCATGGGCGTCGGCCCCGTCGTGCGGGCTCTGGAGGCGGTGGGCCCCTGGGGGTTCGGCGTCGCGACCGTGGCCGAAGGCGAGGAGCTGCGCGCGCTCGGAGTCCGGCGACCGGTGATCGTCTTCACCCCGCTCCTCGAAGACGAGCTCCCGGCCGCCAGCGCGGCCCGGCTCACTCCGTCGCTCGGCTCGGCCGCGGCGATTCGGGCCTGGGGCGCGCTTGGCGGGCCGTGGCAGCTGTCCGTGGACACCGGAATGTCGCGCGCGGGCGTGCAGTGGCGCGAAGTCTCCGCGGTCCGGGAAGCCGCTGCGTCATCGCGCCCGGAAGGTGTCTTTACGCACTTCCATTCGGCCGAGCTCGATGACGGAACCATGCAGGAGCAGGATCGGCGCTTCGAGGACGCGGTCGCCACGCTCGGGCTTTCGGGGATCATGACGCACACCGACAACAGCGCCGCGGTGATCCGCCGGGGGAGGTCGAATCGCGCCGCGGTTCGCCCCGGAATCTTTCTGTATGGAGGCCAGTCCATTCCCGGCTCCGCCGTGGAGCCCGAGCCCGTCGCGTATCTGCGCGCGCCTGTCGCCGACCTCCGGACCTGCGAGCCGGGCGACACCGTGAGCTATGGCGCCAAGTTCACCGCGCTCCGCCGAACGCGCGTGGCGACGCTCGCGTGCGGTTATGCCGACGGCTATCCCCGCAACGTGGGACTGCACGGCCGGTCCGGCTCCAGCGTTCTCCTCAGAGGCCGGCGCCTTCCGATCGTCGGACGTGTCACGATGGACATGATCATGATAGACGTCACCGACGTGGAATGCGCGCTCGGAGACACGGTCACGCTGATCGGCCGCGATGGCGACGATGTGATCACGGTCGGGGAGGTCGGTGCATCGGCGGGCATTTCGCCATACGAGGTGCTGGTGGGAATGAACAGCCGCGCCGTGCGGTCGTACCGTGAGGACTGAGCGCCGGGCCGCGATCATAGTGCTCGACGGCGTCGGGTGCGGCGGCGCTCCGGACGCCGACGCGTACGGCGACACGGGAAGCGACACGCTCGGCAACATGTCGCGCGCGGTGGACGGGTTCTCGCTGCCCAATCTCCAGGCGTATGGCCTGGGCAACCTCGCGACGCTCAGTGGTGTCCCACCTGCTGAAGCACCTCTCGGCGCCTGGGGCGTGATGGAGCCGCGGTCCGCTGGGAAAGACAGCACCACCGGCCACTGGGAGATTGCCGGCGTGCACCTCGCGCGCGCGTTCAGGACCTACCCCCGCGGATTTCCCGCGGAGGTGCTCGCGGAATTCGAGCGCCGCACCGGCCGGCCCGTGATCGGGAACGTCGTCGCGAGCGGCACGGTGGTAATAGACCGATACGCCGAGCAGCACGTGCGAACGGGCGCATGGATCGTCTACACGTCCGCGGATTCGGTATTTCAGATAGCGGCGCACGAGAAGGTGATTCCCCTGGAGGAGCTGTATGCGGCGTGCGAGATCGCGCTGGACATCGAGCTCGCGGACGAGGACGGCGCGAGCGCGCTGGTCTCGCGCGTGATCGCGCGGCCGTTCGACGGCGGGAAGGGGTCGTACAAGCGCACCGCGAACCGGCGCGATTTTTCGGTCGAGCCGCCCGCGGAGACGCTGCTGGACGCCGTTCGCGCCGCGGGGCTGGAGACCGCCGGCGTAGGGAAAGTGGACGACCTGTTCGCCGGCAGGGGGATAAGCGCCCGGCACACTTCGTCCAACGCGCAGGGAATCGCGGAAATCTCCCGCTGGATAGAAGGCGATCGCGGTGGGTTACTGCTGGCCAATCTTGTAGATTTCGATCAGCTCTACGGGCACCGGAACGACGTAGCGGGGTTTTATCGGGCGCTGCGCGAATTCGACGAAGCGCTGCCCGGCCTCGTGCACTCCCTGAAAAAGGACGACCTTCTGTTCATCACCGCCGACCACGGCAACGATCCGACCACGCCATCCACGGACCACTCGCGAGAGTGCGTTCCGCTGCTGGCCGCGGGCGCTCACGTCCGGCCCGCCCGCATCGGCCGGCGCGAGACCTTCTCCGACCTCGGCGCGACCGTTGCCGACTGGCTCGGCGTGCCGTTCAGTGGCCGTGGCTCCTCCTTCCTGCCCCAGATAACACAGTGACACGTCATACGGACAATAAGCTCCGCGATGCTGCATTCGCGGCGCTCGAGAGATCGCACGCCCCGTACTCCGGATTTCCGGTAGGCGCCGCTTTGCGCGCCGGCAACGGAGTGGTGTTTCAGGGATGCAACGTCGAAAACGCTTCCTACGGGCTCGGCATCTGCGCCGAGCGCGTCGCGGTGTTCTCCGCGGTCATGACCGGCGCCGGCGCGTTCGACTGCATCGCCATCGCGACCGAGGCCGAGGAGCCGTCGCCGCCGTGCGGCGCCTGCCTGCAGGTGCTCGCGGAGTTTGCCGCAATGGACCTCAAGGTGTACAGCTATTGCCGCAACGGGGCGCACGCGAGCTGGAGCCTGGGATCGCTGCTGCCGCATCCGTTCACCGCGAATCTTCTCACCACGACCAACGGCTGATGCGATTCCGGAGATTGGCGCCTCTGGCGCTCGCGGGATTGGCGCTCGCCGCGGCCGCGTGCAGCGAGAAGCTGGACAGCACGGTCGGATGTCCGGAGCTCTGCCCCAACCAGGGCATCGAGGTGATCAACGTCACCATCGACGCGGTCATCATGGACACGACGGTCGACGCGGACGCCCCCTTCGGCACCGAGCCGGTCATGCTGCTCGCCTCGCGCGGCGATACGCTCGACTCGCGGGTCGTGATCCGGTTCGACAGCATCCCGCAGCGGTACCGCCGCGCATCCGTCGATACGACTACGACGGCGATCACTACCGTAGACAGCGCGCAGCTGCAGCTCCGGCTCGAGCTGGCCGAGCTGCAGCTGGCCGGTCCGCTTACCGTCAGCGCCTACGACATCGACACCAGCGGGGACGACACGTCCGTCGCGGTTCTCACGCCGCTCTTCTCGAGTGACCGGCTGATCGGCTCGCAGACGTTCGCGAAGGCGGATCTGAAGGACACCGTGCGCATTCCGCTGTCCAACGAGGCCGTGCTCGCCAAGGCGCAGGCCAACGCGCGTCTCCGCATTGGACTGCGAATAACCAGCGGCACCGGCCAGTTTCACGTTCGCTCCGTCGAGGGGGGCGCCTCGGCGGTGCTCTCGTTCCGTGTGGCGGCCGATACGGCGATCAAGCCGCTGACGTTCACGCCCTTTTCCCGGACCCCCGCCGATTCGGTGAGCGAGCAGCTCAGTCAGTCGGATTTCCGGCTGCTCGTGCGGACGCCGCCGGGCGGCCCGCTGCAGTCGCTGCTGATGGGAGCGCTCCCGCCGAAGCGGACGTACATGCGGTTCCTCATTCCGAAATCCATTCTCGATTCGTCCAGCGTCGTGCGGGCGACTCTGCTTCTCACCCAGATGCCCAACCGCGGCTTCGGTCCGCGCGACACTGTGAAGGTCACGACGCACGTCGGTATCGCCGGCAGGGCCATAACGGATCCGGAGCATGCTGCACGGCTCATCGCGGGGGCGGAATTCAGGCAGATCGATACTCTGCGCGTCGCGGCGAGCGACAGCGGGAGCCGGGAGATAGACATCGCGCCGATTCTCCGAATCTGGCGCGCGCAGGGCGACACAGTCGGGGCCCGCGCGATCGTGCTGCGGAGCGGACGCGAGGGAGTGTCCGCGCCGCAGGCGTGGTTTTTCAGCACCGAGTCGACGCCGGGGCTCCGGCCGAGACTGCGCATCAGCTACACGCCGGCCAACCCATTCGGACTACCATGACCCGCTACATTCTGGCCGGCCTCCTCCTCGTCGCGCTCGGAACGACCGAGGCTGAAGCTCAGGGCAATCTCAGCACGCAGGGCTTCGGCTACCCGCCGGGCCAGCTGAGCACCTCGTCGATGGCTGTCGGAGGAGGCTCGGCCGAGCTGGATCCCGCGTCCGCGCTCAATCCGGCCGCGTTGTGGCGCGCGACCGTGCTCTTCATGCAGTACGAGCCGGAGCTTCGCACCGTGAAGACGGCGAGCGGAAGCGCGCGGACGACGACTGCCCGCTTCCCCATGGTCGGGATCTCCGTCCCGCTGGTTCGCCGGCTGACCGCGCAGATCTCCGCCTCGACCTTTCTCGATCGTACCTGGAACAGCGTTTCAGAGACGCAGCAGAACATCGGCGGCACGGTGGTGGACGCCATCGAGTTCTTCTCCAGCAACGGCGGCATCACCGACTTCCGGCTCGCGCTGGCGTACAATGCGTCGCCGCGCTTCCAGCTGGGCGTGGCGGGGCATGTCTTCTCGGGTGAGAATCGCATCACGATCGAGCACCGGTTTCCCGACACGGTGACGTTTTCGGGAACGACGCAGCGATCCGACATCAGCTACGGCGCGTTGGGCGCGTCAGGCGGAGTCGTCTGGCGCCCGTCGAGCGCGCTCGGACTGGGCGCGTCCGTTCGCGTCGGCGGCGACATGGAGACGCAGGCCGGCGATTCAGTTATTTCGAGCGCGAAACTGCCTATGCGCTACGGCGTGACCGTCGCGTACTCCGGCATCTCAGGGCTCGGACTCTCCGCCCGCGCGGGCTTCGACGAGTGGTCGGCGATGGAGCCGCTGCGGCGCACCGGGAGCGACATGCGCGCGTTCGACTCCTGGGATTACGGCGTCGGCGCGGACGTCGAGGGGCCGACGATCGGCCGGCGTACCATCGCGCTGCGGCTCGGCGCGCGGTATCGCGGACTGCCATTCGGCGCCGCGGCGAGTCCCGGAGCCGAGCCGTCCAGGGTGAACGAGCTGGCGCTGTCCGGCGGCTTTGGTATTCCGCTCGGCGTCGGCCGGTCGCAGCTGGACGTCGGAGTCGCGCGAGCGACCAGGAAGCCGGATGGCGCGGCGGCGAATTCGGTGAAGGAGAGCGCCTACATCTTCAGCTTCGGGGTCCGCGTAAGGCCGTGACCCGATGACCGCGACCGAGGCCGCGCGCAAGCCGCTGATCCTCGTCGCCGACGACGTGCAGGCGAACGTCGAGCTGCTCGTGGACCAGCTCAACACGCTCGATTATCGAATCATCACCGCGCAGGACGGGCCGTCCGCGGTCGCGCTGTGCTTCGCCGAGTTACCCGACCTCTGCATCCTCGACGTCGCCATGCCGGCAGGAGATCTCGGCGTGGATGACCGCTCCACCGGATTCGAGGTGTGCCGCCGCATCAAGCGGGACCCGCGCACCGCGCGCATCCCGGTCATCTTCGTCACGGCGCTGAACGACACCAGCGACCGCGTGAAGGCGATCGAAGCCGGTGGCGACGACTTCCTGACCAAGCCGCACAACCGGCTGGTGCTCGGCGCGCGCGTGCGCAGCCTGCTCAAGCTGAAAGCGGTGACCGACGCGCTGGAAGACAGCTATCGGAAGCTGCGCGAGCTCGAGAAGGTGCGCGAGGATCTCATGAAGATGATCGTGCACGACCTCAAGACGCCGCTGACGTCGGTACTGGCGAGCCTCGAGATGGTGACGGACGGCGACTTCGGCGTGCTGACCACCGTCCAGAAGCGCGTGCTCGCCGACGCCGAGTACAAGGCGGAGGAGCTGCTCTCGCTGATCAACGATCTGCTGGAGGTGGCGCGGATCGAAGACGCGAATCTCCGGCTCAACATCGAGCCGCTGGCCCCCGGCGCGTTCATCGCCGATCTCGTGGCCGAGTGGGAAGTGCGGCTGGCGCAGGAAGGCGCGGTCGTCGCGGTGGACGTGGATGACGACTCGCCGGTGTTCGAGGGGGACAAGGCCATTCTCAAGCGGCTGTTTTCCAACCTCATGCAGAACGCGCTGGTGCATTCGATGGGCTCCGGCGTAGCGATCGAGCTGCGGGCCCGCGCTGACGGTGAAGGCATCCTGTTCGCGGTGTCCGACAACGGGCCGGGTATCCCAGAGGAGTACCACGAGGTCATCTTTCAGAAGTTCCGGCAGGTCAAGGAGCCGCGACTGCCGAACGTGCGCAGCTCCGGCCTCGGGCTCGCGTTCTGCAAGCTCGCCGCGGAAGCACACGGCGGCCGGATCTGGGTAAAAAGCAGGGAAGGAGAGGGCAGCACGTTTTTCGTGCGCCTGCCCACTATCGCGACCACGGCGGCGGAACGCAGCGCATGAGCAGCAGCACAGTGTACGTGGAGACTTACGGTTGTCAGATGAACGTCAGCGATTCCGAGCTGATTCTCGGGAAGCTGGCTGACGCCGGCTACTCGCAGGTGGATTCACCTGACGGCGCCGACGTCATTCTGGTCAACACGTGCGCCATTCGCGACCACGCCGAGCAGCGCGTGCTCGGCCGCCTCGGCGAGCTGAAGCGGCACATGAAGCCGGGAGCGGTCGTCGGAGTCGCGGGTTGCATGGCGCAGCGGCTGGGCCCGCGGCTGTTCGACCGCGCGAAGCACGTGAGCCTGGTGATCGGGCCGGACGGGTACCGCGCGCTTCCGGACCTCATCGAGCGCGCGCGCGACGGCGAGCGCGCGACCGCGGTGGACTTCGACCTCGAGGAGCACTATCAGGGGTTCAGCGCCCGCCGGTTCGAGGGCGTGAAGGCGTGGATCCCGGTGCAGCGGGGCTGCGATTACCGCTGCACGTACTGCATAGTGCCGACGACGCGCGGCCCGGAGCGCAGCCGCCCGCTGCTGGACGCGGTGCGGGAGGTGGAGCAGGTGGCGGAGCAGGGAATCACCGAGGTCGTGCTGCTCGGGCAGACAGTAAACTCGTACAACGACGGCTCCCACGACTTCGCCGATCTGCTGCGCGCGGTGGGGCGGGTGGACGGCATCCGCCGCGTGCGGTTCACCAGCCCGCACCCGAACGATTTCAGCGAGCGCGTGATCGCCGCGATGGCGGAAACCCCGGAGGTGTGCGAGCACGTTCACCTGCCGATGCAGTCCGGCTCGTCGAGAGTGCTCAAGCGGATGCTGCGGCGGTACACGCGCGAGCAGTACTTCGAGTGCGCCGACCGCCTGCGCGCGGCTATTCCCGGGCTCGGGCTGACCACCGACATAATCGTCGGCTTCCCCGGCGAGTCCGACGAGGATTTCGCGGAGACGCTGAGCGCGGTGCGCGAGATCGGCTTCAACGACGCGTACACGTTCAAGTTCTCGGCGCGCGAAGGGACGGCGGCTACTCGGTTCCCGTCGGCCGATGACGTTCCGGATAACGTCGCCAGCGAGCGCCTGGCGCGGCTGATCGCGACCATGCGAGCGGGGGCGCGGCGCGCGAACATGGCGGCGCTTGGGCAGAGGCACGAGGTATTGGTGGAGAAGGAGGCAAGGCGGGGAGGCTTGCTCCAGGCAAGGACGAGAGACTTCAAGACCGTCATCATCCCGGGTGAGCCATCGTTGATTGGGAGCTACGTGACGGTCGAGCTGACGGGGACGACGGGCTCCACTTTTACGGGAACAGTGACGTCGGAGAGGGTCGAGCTACCGCTCGCTGGATAAGGTCCATGGCAGGGCAGACGGAATCCGGGCTGTTGGCTTTGGGCTGTCGGCTTTCGGCCATCGGACAACCGAACATTTGGACGCTCGTCGCTTTCTCCAGGCCAAATTCCAGAACCGTCCCGTCGCCTTGTCCGATAGCCCAGAGCCAACAGCCCAGAGCCAACAGCCCGGATTCCGCCAGACCTGACTCGGAGCCGCGTAGCGCACCATCGCTTGCGACTGCAAGCCATCGCTGTCGTTTGAACGTCCGGCCCCGGTTAACCATGCCCGATGCCTCTGATAACCGCGGCCTGCCTCGCGTACGCCGCCGGGCTGATCGCCGGGTTCGCGTCCGACAGCAGAGTCACCGTCGTCGCGGGATTCCTCGCGGCCGCGGTCGGCATTCACGGCTTGCTCGCGCGAAATGGCCGCACCCTGGCGATCGCCGCGCTGCTCGCCAGCGGAATCATCGTCGCGGCGACCGAGCCGCCCAAGCCCATTCACCGGTTCACTCAGTCAGTCGCGTCGCCTGACGCGGCGCCCGCGCTGGAGCGCGTGCGCGCAGCTGCCGCCGCCCGCATCGAGCGTCTCTTCGGCGCCAACGGCCCGATGGCCAAGGCGCTGCTCGTCGCCGAGCAGCAGGACCTCGGCCCGGAAGTGCGCCAGCGGTACGCCGATGCCGGGCTCGTGCACATGCTCTCGATCTCCGGCCTGCACGTCGCCATCGTCGCCGGCGCGGTCGAGCTGCTGCTGTCGGCGATGGCGCTGGGCCGCGCGCGGGCGGCGATTCTCTCGCTCGTCATCGTGTGGGTGTACGTCGCCGTTATCGGCGCGCCCGCACCGGCACTTCGCTCCGCCGTGATGCTGACCGTCATGGGCTCGAGCAGGATCGCGCAACGACCCACCTCGCCGTGGGCCTCGCTCGCCATCGGAGCCGCGGTGCCGCTGTACGAGCCGCGGAACGTTCTCTCGCTCGGCTATCAGCTGAGCGTCGCCGGAATGGCGGGATTGACCGCGAGCGCGAGCGTGTCCAGACGGTGGATCGCGCCGCGAGTGGAAGGGTGGAAGCTGACAGCCGCGAATCAGCTGTTGCCATCGGTGATCGCGACGCTGGTGACCGCTCCGCTGATCGCGTGGTACTTCGGGCGGCTGAGTGTCATCGGTCCCCTCTCGAACATTCTCGCGGCGCCGGTCATCAGCTTGCTTCAGCCGATGCTGTTCCTGGCGATGCTGTTCCCCGTGAATGCCGGAGCCAGGTTCGTCGCCGACGGCGCCGCGCCGCTGCTCGCGCTGTTCGACGGCATCGCCCGGAGCGCCGCGGCCGTTCCGCACGCCTCGGTGCAGGTGACGCCCTCGCTGCTCACGGTGTTGCTGTGCGGATTCGCGGTGATCTCGCTCCTGGCCGCCGCGTCCGCCCGGTTCAGCGCGCGGCCGGCCGCGCTCGCGGCGCTCGCGCTCGGCGGCGCGCTCTGGTACCCGCTTCTTCCGCCGCCCACTCGCCGGGAGATAGAGCTGCACATGCTCGACGTGGGGCAGGGTGACGCGATCGCCCTGCGAACAACCCGCGGCAACTGGATCCTGTTCGACGCCGGGCGCTCCTGGCGCACCGGCGACGCCGGCCGCAGCGTGATCGTTCCGTACCTCGCGCGCCGCGGCGGAAAGCTCGCCGCGTTCGTGCTGTCGCACCCGCACGACGATCACGTGGGCGGAGCGGCGACGATCCTTCGCGCGCTCGAGCCGAGGAGCTTTTACGATCCCGCGTTCGTCGCCCCAACCGGCTCCTATGCCGCGGCGCTGGCGGCCGCCGCGCAGGGCGGCGCGGCGTGGGAGAGAGTCGGGCCTGGCGATTCACTGCTGGTAGACGGGCTCGTGATCAACTTTCTTGCTCCGGATTCGGCGTGGGCCAGCCGCCTCACCGATCCCAACGAAGCGAGCGCCGTCGCGCGGGTTCAGTTCGGGGCGGTTCGATTCCTGCTCGTTGGCGACGCGGAACGTGAGCTCGAGCAATGGCTCGTCGAGAACGACAGCATGAACCTTCGCGCGGACGTCCTGAAAGTGGCCCATCACGGCAGCTCGACCAGCACGACCGAGAGGTTCCTCGCCGCGGCGCGGCCGAAGGTCGCGCTGATATCGGTGGGCAGGGACAACTCCTACCGGCACCCGAGTCCCGCGGTGGTCAGGCGGCTCGCGCTCGCCGGCGCGGCGGTGTATCGCACGGACCGGCTGGGAACCGTCGTGGTCGCGACGGACGGAAACCGCATACGGGTCCGCGCGCGCGAGGGAGAATGGGAGATTCCGCGGCGATGATCCGGGCGTTGCTGGGGTCTCCGGTGTCGCTCCGCGCCGGCGTGCTCGAGCGGTTTCCCGAGCTGCGCGCCGCGCGCTTCCGGATCGGCGGACTACCGGTGCGAGTAGGGGGCTGGCTGTTGGGCCGAAGCCGCGTGGACGCGGTGACGCTCGGCCGCACGATCTTCATCGCGCGCGAAGTCGAGCCATCCCCGGAATTGCTCTTGCACGAGCTGCGTCATGTTCAGCAATTTGGCGAGAGCAGGGCGTTCCCATTTCGCTACATTTGGGAAACGCTGCGACGCGGTTATTTCGAGAACATTTTCGAGCGGGACGCGCGGAGCTTCGCCGCGCGCAGGGCAGCTGATCCCGCGTCTTCCTCTTCGAAGGACGTGTAAGTGGTCAAACACACTGCGGTTTCGGTCGTCACGATCGACCGGTACATCATCGAGCAGGAGCGGCTCCACCCCGAAGCGACCGGCGAGCTGTCCGGCATCCTGTACGATCTCGCGCTCGCGGCGAAGATGATAACGAGCAAGGTCCGCAGCGCGGGCCTGGCCGACATCCTCGGCGCGACCGAGAACAGCAACGTGCAGGGCGAGGTGCAGCAGAAGCTGGACGTGCTCGCGAACGACATCATCATCAAGGCGATGGACCACGGCGGCCGGCTGTGCGCGATGGCGTCCGAGGAAGAGCCCGACATCATTCCGATCCCGGAGCAGTTCCGCTGCGGCAAGTACGTCCTGCTGTTCGATCCGCTCGACGGCTCGTCCAACATAGACGTCAACGTCCCGGTAGGAACCATTTTCTCGGTGCTGCGCAAGATCACGCCCGGCACGCGCGGGGAGATGGAAGACATGCTGCAGCCGGGCCGCAGCCAGGTCGCGGCCGGTTACGTGATCTACGGATCGAGCACGATGATGGTGTACACGACGGGGCAGGGGGTGCACGGCTTCACGCTCGACCCCGCGATCGGCGAGTTCCTCCTGTCGCATCCCAACATCCGGATACCGGACCCGGGGAGATATCTCTCAGTCAACGACTCGTACGAGCCGCTGTGGAGTGACACGGTAAAGGATCTCATGCAGCAGTACCGGAAGGGCGACGGCAAGAAGCGGAACGCCACCAGCTCGCGCTACGTCGGCTCGCTGGTCGCGGATTTCCACCGCAACCTGCTCGGTGGCGGGATATTCGCGTATCCCGCGCAGAGCAAGAGTCCCAAGGGCAAGCTCCGCCTGCTGTACGAGGCCAACCCGCTCGGCTTCATCGCCGAGCAGGCCGGGGGGGCGGCGAGCGACGGCGAGCGCCGGATCCTCGACATCGTGCCCACCGAGCTGCACCAGCGCACGCCGCTGTTCATCGGCAGCAAGTCGAGCGTCGAGCTGGCGGAGTCCATGCTCGGCGGCGCGCTCACCGGCGTCGGGGCCTGAGCGCGGAGCGCAATTCGCCTTCGGGGATTCCGGTCGCGCCGGTTTACCGGCCGGAAGACTCCGATATCGAGTACAAGCGTGACCTGGGCGACCCGGGCGAGTGGCCCTACACTCGCGGCGTACAGCCCACGATGTACCGCGGCCGGCTGTGGACGATGCGGCAGTACGCGGGCTTCGGCACCGCCGCGGAGACCAACGCGCGCTTCCGGCATCTGCTCGCGGCCGGCCAGACCGGCCTCTCGGTCGCCTTCGACCTGCCGACGCAGATGGGGATCGACTCGGACAGCCCGCGCGCGCTGGGCGAGGTGGGGCGCGTGGGCGTCGCGATCGACACCGTCGACGACATGCACGTGCTGCTCGACGGCATCCCGCTGTTCAACGCGTATCACGCCGGTGGCACCTGGCAGGGCTGGAACCCGGATATCGCCGCCGGGGCAGAGCTGACGACCGCCCCGCTCGACGGCCCCCCGATGCTGGGCGGCGCCCTGGCGATCCGGAGCATCGGTCCCGGCGAGCGGCCGGAACTTCGCGGCACGCTCAGCGCCACCCAGACCCGCCTGGCGATGCGAGCCCCGCTCGGCGCTGAAGGCGCGGGGATCGTGCTGGGCATCCGGCGGGGGTTTCCCGGGCTGTGGAATCACTCGGCGGAACCGAGTCACTTCGGCGGCGGCAACGGGGACGGCTTCGCCAAGGTGCAGCTGCCCGCCTTCGGCGGGATGCTCTCCGTCCTGGGTCACGACGGCGGAGACCGCCTCACCGCGGCCGCGCGTCCCTCCGCCGCCGCCAGCTCGAACCCTTCGGAGCGGCATCGGCTCGGCTGGGACAGCCGATCCGTCGGCGTCCGCTGGGCCGGGCCCTATCGGGACCGGCTGCTGACCCTCACCGCCTGGCATGCGGCCACCGGGGCCGACGTCCGCTGGGGCGTGGACTCACTCGCCGACCAGCTGTCCGCGTCGCGGAGCGATGCCGGGTTCTCCATGGGCCTGCGCGGCGTGGGCGAGGCGTCGGCCACCGGCATCGCGCTGGACCTGGCGCTCGGCGCCGGCGGGTACCACACCACCCGAGCGGCGGGAGGCCCCGGGCTCCGGCGAGACGGCCGGCAACCCCGGGGGCTGCTGCGGCTGGATCATCGGCGCCAGCTCGGGCCGGCGCTGCAACTCCGCCTCGGCCTGGTCAGCACCCTGGCCGCCGGCCACGGGTTGCTCGATCCCTCCGCCGAAGTGGCGTGGCATGCCAGTCCCCCGCTCACCCTCTCGGTCGGGTACGTGCGGCACCACCAGCTGGAGCAGTCGCTGCGAAACCCGGAGCTGGTCACCGGGGCACTCCTCCCGGTGAACCTGAGCGCGACGGGCGGCGGGGACGCGCTGCCGATCGCGCGGGCCGACCTTGTGAGCGTCGCGGCGGATTGGCAGCCGGCGCCGTGGTGGCGTCTCGGACTCCGCGGGTACGCCCGGACGGCGCGGGGCCTGGCGCTGGTGGCGGTGAGCGAGACCGGACCGTTCGCGACCGGCCCGGTGGTGCCTGGCGCGAGTGCAACGGTGGGCCTGGCCCTCGAGGCCGAGGCCCACCGGCCGTGGGGCGTGGTCCAGGCCAGCTACGGTTATCAGCGCACCCGGAACGCCGCGGGCAGCACCCGGTA
>CALMKE010000203.1 GCA_937867645.1 uncultured Gemmatimonadota bacterium
CTCGTGGAGACCGGCGTCGCGGTGGTGGCCGCGCACCCGGACGCGAACGCCGAGGTCACGCCCGACCGCCACACCGTGTACACCGCGCGATACCGGCTGGCGGTCAAAGGCGCGGAGCGGGGCAAGTGGGAGTTCGAGATTCGCGCGGATGCAGACGCGCCTTTACCTACGGTGGACGCGGTGGTTGATGGAGTCATGCGCCGCGCGGGAGAGTCCTTCGAGCCCGAGCGCATCTCGGCCGGCGCGTTCCGGAGCATCCTGGCGAATTCGGCGTAGTGCCGTCGGCGCTGGAGAGCTTCTCGGCGTACCTGCGGGAGCGCAACCTGCCGGTCACTCCCCAGCGGCTCGCCATCGCTGGCGTGCCTATCGGGCCCCTTTCACCCGGGCCACGAGGTCCGCGCCCGGCACGGGCTTGAGCAGAACGGCTTCGCAGCCGGCGCCGGCGCAGCGGGCCCACGTCGCTTCGTCGGCGTGGCCGGTGAGAGCGAAGATCCGCGGCAGCGCCACGCCGCACTCCTTCCAGCGCGCGATGACCTCGAGCCCATCTTCGTCGCGCAGCGAAACGTCCAGCAGCACCACGTCCGGCGAATCGTGCACGCCGATCTGGACAGCTTCGGCGACGTTGGTCGCCGAGCTCACTCTGTAGCCGTTGTGCTGGAACAGGATGCACATCGCGTCGGTGACGTCCTCGTTGTCTTCGACGACGAGCAGGTGCGGCCGCGCGCCCGGTTCCGCGTCAGAGCGCGAGATAGGAGCTGGGGAGGGAGAAGAAAAAGCGGCTGCCGCGGCCCGGCTCGCTCTCGAGCCAGATGCGGCCGCCGTGGACCTCGACGAGCTGGCGCGCGATCGTCAGGCCGAGGCCCGTGCCGTGATGGGCGCGCGAGGGTGACGCGTCCACCTGGGCGAATTCGCGGAAGATCAGCTCGTGATGCTCGGGCGCGATGCCGACGCCGGTATCGCCGACTTCGAGCACCAGCTCCGTGGCGTCGCCGCGCCGGGCGAGCTCGCCTTTGACCCAGATCCGGCCGCCCGCGGGCGTGAAAGCGATCGCGTTGCCCAGCAGATTGCCCAGGATGTGCGCGATTTTCTGCCGGTCGGCGCGCAGGAGCGGAAGCCCGCTCTCGACCGACATCGAGAACTCCAGGTTCTTTCGGGCGAGCAGCGAAGTGTTGAGAATGCGGAGCTGCTCGATGAGATCGTCGAGCGAGAACTCGCTGATGACCAGATCCAGCTGATTGGCCGAGCCTTTGGCGTACGTCAGGATCTCGTTCACCATGTTGAGCACCTGCCGCCCTCCGGCGATGATCCCGTCGATGCTCCTGCGCTGCTGGTCGTTGATCTCGCCGAGCATGCCGTCCCGCAGGATCTCCGCGTGCGTGACGATCGCCGTCAGCGGAGTACGCAGATCGTGGGAGATGTTGGAGAGAAACTGCGTCTTCAGCGAGTCGCGGACGCGCAGCTCGTTGATCAGCCGCATCGCCTCGAGACTCTGGTTCTCGAGCGCGGAGAGGTGCAGATCCCACGGTGTCGTTTTTTCGACTTGCGTCACGCCGGTCGCGTCCATTTCATGGCTCGTCAAATAGTACGACCCGCTCCCGAACCCGCCAGATCCTGCGCGCCGATTTCCTCTATGGAATCGACGAGCTGTTGCCGCCGGAGCAAGGTCCAGTACCGGCCGCCCCGCGCGAGCAGCTCGGCGTGGCGCCCGTGCTCCACCGCGCGGCCCCGATCGAGAACCACGATGTGATCGGCGTCGCGCAGCGCGCTCACCCGATGCGATGCGATCAGCGCCGATCGGGAATCCCGCGCCGACCGCAGCGCGCCCAGGATGTCGGCCTCCGTGCGCGTGTCCACCGCCGAGAGCGCGTCGTCGAGCAGCAGCAGGGCGGGCCGGCGCGCGAGGGCGCGGGCCAGGGCCACACGCTGCTTCTGTCCTCCGGAGAGGTTGATACCGCGCTCGCCCAGCATCGTTTCATAGCGCGCGGGAAAACCGGCCACAGTCCCGGCGAGCTGGGCGAGGGAAGCTGCTTCCATCCAGTCGCGATCGCTGCGGGCGCCGTAGGCGAGGTTTGCTGCGATCGTGTCGCTGAAGACCAGGCTCTCCTGCGTGACGTAGCCGATCTCGGCGCGCAGCTCCGCCAGGTCGAGCTCCGGAAGCGGAATGCCGTCCAGCAGGATCTCGCCTTCCTGCGGGTCGTACAGTCGGGGCACGAGGTCCATCAGCGCGCTCTTCCCGCTGCCGGTCGCGCCGGCGATCCCGACGGTCAGTCCGGCCTCGCACACGAAAGACACGTCGCGGAGAACCCATCGCGGCTCCGCGCCGGCCGGGCCGGGATAATGGAAACCCACGCCGCGAAACTCCAGCCGCCTGCCTCCGGCCGCCGGCGGCAGGCGCCGCGTCTGCTCCGGCGCGGCCAGCGCCGAGCGGGAGTCGAGAATGTCGTGCAGCCGGCCCATGGATGCTTCCCCGCGCTGAAACAGGTTGATCACCCAGCCCAGCGCGATCAGCGGCCACATCAGCATGGCGAGGTAGAGGCTGAACGCCACGAACGAGCCGATGCTGAACACGCCGCGCATCGCGAGCAGGCCGCCTATCCCGAGCACGATCGCCGTCGCAATGCCCGCGAGCAGCCCGAACACCGGATGGAGAATCCCCCACAGGCGGACGAGCGACATGTTGCGCGCGAGGTATTCCTCGTTGAGCCTGCCGAAGCGCTCGATCTCCGCTTCCTCCTGCCGGTACGCCCGCACTATGCGCGCGCCCGCGAGATTCTCCTGCGCGCGGGTGGTGAGGGTGGAGAAGTGCTCCTGCACCGCTTCGAACCTGTCGTGCAGCGCCTTGCCCACGCGGATGCCGATCACCGGGAGGAGAATCATCGGCAGCAGGGCGAGCGCCGTCAGGAGCAGGTCGATCCGCAGCATGAACGCAATGGCGAACAGCCCGCCGAAGATCGTATTTGTGAGATACATCACGGCCGGACCGGCGGCCATTCGCACCGCGCTCAAGTCATTGGTCAGGCGCGCCATGATGTCGCCCGTGCGGGTGCTGCCGTAATAGGAGGTGTCGAGCGTCGTCAGCCGCGCGAACAGGTCGTTGCGCAGATCGAACTCGATCCGGCGGCTGGCGCCGTTGAGCAGCTCGCGCATGCCGTACCGCAGCGCACCGCCGACCAGCGCGACGATCCCGATTGCGCCCGCGTAGCCCCAGGCGACCCGGGCCGGCTGGCCCGCCCCCATCGCGTCCAGCGCCTCGCGCAGGAGCCATGGAATTACGCTCCAGACGGCGGAGGACAGCACCACCAGGACCAGTCCCCAGAGAACTTCCGTGCGGTAGGGGCGGTAGTAGGGAATTAACCGTCTAAGGTGCTTCAGATACGGCACATGACTTGCCCCGATCACTTTGATAACACCCACGTCGATCCTGACGGCAATTCCAGTCTCGGAGGAGACAGATGTCGAAATATACCCGCCTGTTTGCGGCGCTTTTCCTGACCTGCGGGATCGCCGCGTGCGGCGATGACCAAAGGGGCGACACGCTCGCGACGGACACGACACTAAACCGCGATCTGGAGCTGGCGAACGTGGACACCGGCGCTCAGCCATCGCTTACCGACGTGCCCGCCGCGACGGAACCGGCTCCGGCAGCAGCCGCGCCCGCGACGACGCCGCGCGCCACGACTCCGACGCGCACGGCCCCGCGCACCACCACGACTCGTACCGCGCCCCGGCCGACGACCACCAGCACGGCACCGACGACCACGAGCAGCGGCAACGTCGCCACGCGCGGAACGGGCACCGCCGAACGGTCGATGGGAACCATCGCCGCGGGCTCCACGGTGAGCCTGAGCTCGAGCACTCGCGTATGCACCAACACGCACAAGGTCGGTGACCGGTTCACGGCGACAGTCCGGAACAGCGTGACCGGGAGCAACGGAGCGGTGATTCCAGCCGGCGCGACCGCGACGGTCGAGATCACCTCGCTGCGTCGCAGCAACAACGTGAACGATCCGATAGTGGTGGGCGTCGCGATCCGGTCGGTCAGCTTCGGTGGCCGCACGTACGCCGTCAGCGGCACCACGACCACCGCGCAGGTTGACCGCGTGCGCAGCAGCACCACGCGCGACGACGTCAAAAAGGTCGCGACGGGCGCGGCGATCGGCGCCATCGCCGGCCAGATACTGGGCCGCGATACGCGCGGTACCGTCACGGGAGCCGCGGCTGGAGCGGCCGTGGGAGCCGGCGCCGCAGTGGCGACGGCGAACTACGAGGGCTGCATTCCGACGGGCGGCAACATAACGGTGTCGCTCGACAACTCGGTCGAAGTTCACACCTAGTAAGAAAGGCGTCAGGTATCAGGTATCAGGTATCAGGGAACTCAACATCAGCCTTGATACCTGATACCTGATACCTGATGCCTGCCGCCTGACGCCCGCAGTTCTCAGTATCCCTTCGCGCTCCCCGCATAGCGCGGATCCACCACTCCTTCCCAGCCCGCGCCACGTCGCGCGATGGCGATCACGCGGCCTATGTAGGGCAGAGTGTCTGTGCGGATCGGGCGGAGCGCGTAGCCCATGACCCTCAGCGAATCGATCACCGCCGGCGCGAAATCGCCGGGCTCGTACCACAGGGAGTCGGGACTGACCACGTGATGCACGCGCGGCGCGCGCATCGCGTCTTTCAGCGACATCCGGTGGTCGATCACGTTGACGATCACCTGCGCGACGCTGCTGATGATCCGGGGACCGCCACGGGAGCCAAGCACGAGTAGCACGCGGCCCTCGCGATCCAGCACGATCGTCGGAGCCATCGAGCTGGTCATCACCTTGCCGGGCGCGATCGCGTTGGCTTCGGCGGCGACGATCCCGTCCGCGTTCACGGCGCCGGGCCTCGAAGCGAAGTCGTCCATCTCGTCGTTCAGGAAGAACCCCGCTCCGGACACGAAGACCCCCGAGCCGTAGATGTCGTTGATCGTGGTCGTGAGCGAGACCACGTTGCCGAACCGGTCGGCCACGGCGATATGGGTCGTCTCGTTGCCCTCACGCGCCGCCGCGCGGGCGGCTCGCGTCGAGGCGGCGCGAGATGGATCTATGGTGCGCGCCATGCGCCGCGCGTGCTCCTTGCTGATCAGTCGTTCCGTCGGAACCGCGCTCGCGTCGGGGTCGCCAACGAGCTCGTTCCGATCCAGAAACGCCCGCTGTTGCGCTGCCGCGAGCAGATGCGCATGGCGGGCTGTGCCGAACTGCGGCAGCGGATCGAAGGTCTCGAGAATGTTGAGCGTGGCCGCGACTGCGACCCCTCCGGCCGACGGCGGCGGCATGCCGATCACCGTGTGCCCGCGATAGGTCGTCCGTATCGGCGTGCGCCAGGTGACGCGGTACGCCGCGAGATCCTGCGCCGTGATGAGACCGCCGCCGCGCCGCATCTCCGCGACGATGAGATCGGCGATCGGTCCCCGGTAGAACGCCGCGGGGCCGTCGCGCGCTACCAGCTCGAGAGTCCGAGCGAGGTCGGCTTGCCGGAAAGTGGCGCCGAGCGCCGGTGGCTCGCCGCCGGGAAGGAACAGGCCCGCGCCGGCGTGGGGCGCGATTCGCGCGCGCTGGCCGGCGATCCCGTCCCGGAACGTCGCGTCCACGATGAAGCCGTCGCGCGCCAGCGCGATGGCGGGAGCGATGGCCTGCTGTCGCGAGATAGTCCCGAAGCGGTCGAGGGCGGCCAGCATTCCGGCCACCGACCCCGGGACGCCCGCGGCCAGATGCGTGTGCGTGCTGGCGTTTCGCGGAGCCGCGGGTCGCGCGAACATCTCGCGCGTTGCCGCCGCCGGCGCGCGCTCGCGGAAATCGAGCGCGGCGGTTGTCCCGTCGGCGTTGCGCACGAGCATGAAGCCGCCGCCCCCGATGTTGCCCGCCTCCGGATGCGTGACCGCCAGGGCAAAGGCCGTCGCGATCGCGGCGTCCACGGCATTGCCGCCGCGCTCGAGGATCGCCACGCCGACGGCAGTCGCTAATGAGTCGTTGCTCGCGACCATTCCACGGTCGCCGTACGAGGGCACCACGTTCGCGCCAAGTGACCACGTTGGCGGCAGTGACTCCGGCTCGGCGTGGCCCGGCGAAAGGCCGCGGCAGGCAGCCGCAAAAAAAACGCAGGACGCGACGAGCATCCGCCGCGTCCCGCGCGTGACCGCGTGATTCCGGCTCAGCGTTGCGCCCGGAAGCAGAGGCCGATCAGCGGCGCCGTCTCACTCCGCTGCGCACCCTGCTTCCGAAGCCCTGCCGCAGGCTGATGCGGAAAGTCCGCGGCACGAGCGTGTTCCGCTGGGCGCTCGATAACCCCTCGCGGCTGTGGTAGACCAGGCCGATGTCGTACACGCCAACCACTGTCGTGCGCGGGTTGAATGCGTAGCCGAAGCCGTAACTGAACGTCCCGGAGATCGCGTTCACGGCGTCGGTCGGCGCGAGCGCCGCCCCGTCGCTGGTGGCCCTGAAATTGTCATACCGAGTCATGCCGACGCTGCCGCCGTACACTTGATGGAATCCCTGCCCGCCCGCCGCCTCGAAATTGACGCCGAGCGAGTACACGTTGACCTCGGCGTCTCGCGACGCTCCGCCGAAGACCGAGTGCCGGATCGGGGCCTTCACGTAGGTCCCGGCCAGTCCCAGCGCAATTCCGCTGGAAAAGTTCTTCTCGAGCGAGACACGGTACTGGGGCGACGTAGCGTTGCCGAAGTCCCACGTCGTCTGGGAATCGCCGTCGCTCACGCTGTTCGCGGAGAAGGCGCCGACACCGGCCGACACCCAATACGCGGGCGGGCCCTGCTGGGCCTGCTGGCGGCGGATTTGCGCATTGGCGCTCGCGCCGAACGCCGCGAGCGAAACCAGAACAAGTGCGATGACCCTATTCATGAACACTCCCGTTATTCTTGCAGGCGTGGAACCGCGCCCGGTAAGTTACTCCCGTGCAGCACATGGCATCACTGCCCGCCGGCTGACGCTCACGCCATCGTGAGCCTGGATCCGCGCGAAACGGAGCGGCGCAATCCGCGCACCGCGGAGATCGATCTCGCCAGCCCGTTGGAGATTGTCGATCTAATAAACGCGGAAGACCGATCCGTTCCGGATGCGGTGGCGAGCCAGCGGGAAGCGATCGCGCGGGCCATCGAGCTGGCCGAGGGAGCCTTCCGCGCCGGCGGCCGGCTCATATACGTTGGCGCCGGAACCTCCGGGCGGCTCGGCGTGCTCGACGCGAGCGAGATCCCGCCCACGTTCGGCGCTCCGCCCGAGCTCGTGCAGGGGATCATTGCCGGCGGCCAGCCGGCGCTCACGCGCTCGCAGGAAGGCGCCGAGGACGTGGTCGAGAACGGCGCGAAGGAGATCGACGCGCGGGAAGTCGGCGCGCACGATTTCGTGCTCGGGATCGCGGCGTCGGGAACCACGCCGTACGTCCGCGCGGCGCTGGTGCGCGCGCGCGAGCGCGGCGCCAGGACGGCGATTCTCTCGTGCTCCAACATTCCGGCCGAGTTCGCGCGATCGGTGGACGTCGTGATTCTTCCGATCACCGGTCCGGAGGTCGTGACAGGCTCCACCCGCATGAAGGCGGGAACCGCGACCAAGCTCGTGCTGAACACGATCACGACGGGCGCGATGATCCGCCTGGGGAAGACGTTCGGCAATCTGATGGTGGACCTGCGCGCCACCAACGACAAGCTGCGCGACCGGAGCGAGCGCATCGTGATGGAGGTCTGCGTGGTGACGCGCGACGCGGCGCGGGAGCTGCTCGCCGCCGCGGGCGGCAGCGTCAAGCTCGCCATCGTGATGCAGAAGCTCGGCGTCTCGCGGGATGACGCGGAGCGCGCGCTGGACCAGGTGGGCGGCGTCATTCGCAAGGTGGTGCCCGGCCCGCCGCCGCCGGTGGGGTGATGACGGAGCGCCGCCCGCTGGTTCTCGTGGGACTGATGTCGGGCACGTCGCTCGACGGCATTTCGGCGGCGGTGGTGCGGTTCTCCGAGCGGCCGGGTAGCCGGATCGAGTTCGAGCTGCTCGCGTACACCTCGACGCCGTACTCTCCGCACCAGCGCGAGCGCCTCGGCGCGGCGCTGCACGGCACGACGCCCGCGGAATACTGCCGTCTGAATTTCGAGCTGGGCGAGTGGCTGGCCGCGGCGGCAGTGACGGCGATCGCGGAGGCCGGTATCGCGCGCGCCGACATCGCCGGCATCGCTTCCCACGGGCAGACGGTGTGGCACGAAGCGGGTCACTCCACGTGGCAGTTCGGGGAGTCGTCGGTTATCGCGGAGCGCACCGGACTCGACGTGATCGGCGACTTCCGCGTCCGCGACGTGGCCGCGGCCGGCCAGGGAGCGCCGCTCGTTCCCATCGCCGACGCGCTGCTGTTCTCGTCGGACAGCGGGTGGCGCGCGCTGCAGAACCTCGGCGGCATCGGCAACGTCACCGTGGTCCCGCCGGGCGGCGAGCTGACCGGAGTGCGCGCGTTCGATACCGGGCCGGGCTGCGCCGTGATCGACGGCGTCGTCAGGAAGCTTTACCCGCAGCTGCCGTTCGACCGCGACGGCGCCATCGCCGCGCGCGGAAAGCCGGTGCAGTCACTCGTGGACGCGCTGCTGCGGGATCCCTACTTCGCCGCGCCGCCTCCCAAGTCCACGGGCCGCGAGCTGTTCAGCGTGCCGTACATCGAGAAGCTGATCGCGGACTGCCGCGCCGCCGGCGCGGCGGACGAAGACATCGTCGCGACGGCGGTATCGCTGACCGCGCGGAGCGTGGCCGACGCCTACCGCAGGTTCATGCCCGAGCCGGTGGAGGAGGTTCTGGTCTCGGGAGGCGGGGCGAAGAACCCCACGCTCATAGCCGCCATTACCAGCGCGATTCAGCCGCTCCGCATCATGGATTTCGACAAAGCGTTCTTCGATGGGGAGGCCAAGGAGGCCGTGGCATTCGCGTTGCTTGGCTATCTCCACCTAATGCGAATTCCGGCGAACGTTCCGACAGCCACGGGAGCCCGCGGCCGGCGCATCCTCGGCAAGCTGACGCCGGCGTGAGCGGCATCCGGCAGCTGCTGCTCCCCGCGATCCGCTGGGACTCGAAGGCCGGATATGACGGCGAGCGCGCGTCCATCGAGCAGGCGCTCGAGCTGGGCGTGGGCGGGTTCGCGCTGTTCGGTGGCGAGGCGGCGGAGGTCGCGAAACTCACGAGCGAGTTGCGTGAGCGCTCGAAGATCCCGCTCCTGATCGGATCCGACCTCGAGCGCGGGGCGGGGCAGCAGTTTCAGGGCGCCACCGGATTGCCGCCGCTCGCTGCTATCGGTTGGCTGAACGACGTGGAGGCAATTCGCCGGGCGGCCAGGATCACCGCGCGCGAGGCGCGGGCCGTGGGGGTGAACTGGATCTACGCTCCCGTCGCGGACGTGGACCTCGAGCCCGACAATCCCATCATCGGAACGCGGGCCTTCGGTGGCGACGTCGCACGGGTGGCGCGCGACGTCGCGGCGTGGATCGAAGCATGTCAGGCGGAGGGCGTGCTCGCTTGCGCCAAGCATTTCCCGGGGCACGGCAGGACCACCGCCGACTCCCACGCCACGCTCCCGACAGTGAGCCTCGGGGAGAAGGAGCTGCGCGCCACTGATCTCGTGCCGTTCAAGTCCGCCATACAGGCGAACGTCGCGAGCATCATGTCGGCGCACATCTCGTTTCCCGCGCTCGATTCGTCGGGGACGCCGGCCACCTTGTCCCGGCGGATTCTCGGGGAGATTCTGCGCGACGAGCTCGGGTTCCAGGGGCTCGTAGTCACCGACGCGATGATCATGGAGGGGGTGCTCGGCGACGGAGAAGCCAAGGCGGCGGTACGCGCCCTGCGCGCCGGCTGCGATCTCCTGTTGTACCCGACCGATATCGCGGCGGTGGCGGCCGCGATCCAGGGCGCGCTCGACGCCGGCGACCTGGATTCGGAGCGCGTGCGCGCATCGGTGGAGCGTCGTACAGCGCACGCGCGCGACGCATCGCAGGCGAAGCCCGACGTGTCATTGCTCGGGGAGGACCGCGCATGGGCCGAGGCGATCGCGGAGCGGGTGGTCCACGAGGTGCGCGGCGAGGTGGGCCGGCCGCTCACCGCCGTGGAACTGACCGTCGTGGACGACGACGTCGGCGGGCCGTATCCCGCGCCGTCGCGCGAGACGTTTTCGAGCGAGCTGCGCGCGTGCGGCGCGCAGGCGCGGCCGGCGGCCGGCGCGGGCGACGAGACAACGGCCGTGATCGCGCTGTTCGGTGACATCCGCTCGTGGAAGGGAAGGCCGGGCTACTCCGCCGCGTCGCTCGCGGCCGTGCGCAGCGCGGTCTCAGCCGCGCGCGACCGGAGGCAGCAGACCGTGATCGTGCAGTTCAGTCATCCACGACTCGCAGCATCCATCGAAGCCGATGCACCCGTCGTTTGCGCGTGGGGCGGAGAATCCGCCATGCAGCAGGCGGCGGCACGCTGGCTCACACGAGGGTCAAAATGACAAACCCGGAACCGCAACCAGCGAAGAGTTACTCGATCTTTCAGCTGTTCGGCCAGCGGAAGATGGCGGCGCTGGCGTTGTTGGGCTTCGCTTCGGGATTGCCGCTGTTCCTCACGGAGCGAACGCTGCAGGCGTGGATGACCAAGTCGAACGTGGACCTGACGACGATCGGTCTCTTCGCGCTGGTGACGCTGCCCTACACGCTCAAGTTCCTCTGGGCGCCGTTCATGGACCGGTACGTTCCGCCTATTCTCGGGCGGCGCCGCGGCTGGCTGCTGATCACGCAGATCCTGCTGCTGATCTCGATATTCGCCATGTCGCTGCACGACCCCACGCGCGGGCTGCAGCTGCTCGCGTTCAACGCCGTGCTCATCGCCTTCTTCAGCGCGTCGCAGGACATCGTCGGCGATGCGTACCGAACCGACGTGCTGCGCGAGCGCGAGATGGGCGCCGGCGCCGCGATGTGGGTAGTGGGCTACCGGGTGGCGTTGATCGTCACGGGCTCGTTCGCTTTCATCATGGCCGACCGCATCGGGTGGCCGGCGGTGTACATGGCGCTGTCGGCGCTCATGCTGGTCGGGATCGCGGCCGACTTCTTCGCGCCGGAGCCCGTTCTGCGCGACGCGCCGCCGCAGTCATTGACGGACGCGGTCGTGCTGCCGTTCAAGGAGTTCTTCCAGCGGTCGGGCTTCGGTACCGGTCTGTTCATTCTCGTCTTCATAGTGCTGTACCGGTACGCCGACTGGCTCGCGCAGACCATGGCGACGCCGTTCTTTCTCCAGACCGGATTCTCCCAGACCGAGGTCGGCGTGGTGGTGGGGGGGATCGGGCTCGCCGCGACGATAGTGGGCGTGCTCATCGGCGGCGTCGTGATCGCGAAGATCGGCCTGAACAAGTCGCTGTGGGTCGTGCTCGGCGTGCAGGCCATCACGAACCTCATGTACTACATGCTGGCTCTTCAGGGAAAGAGCACGGCCATGCTCACCTCCGCGATCGTGATCGAGAATCTCGCGTATGGCCTCGTGACCGCGTCACTGCTCGGCTACCTGATGAGCGTGTGCAACAAGCGCTTTTCGGCGACGCAGTTCGCGCTGCTGTCGAGTCTCGCGGCCGCAAGCCGCAGCATCATCGTCGCGCCCGCGGGAAAATGGGCGGAGATGATGGGCTGGCCGACGTTCTTCCTGTTTACGATCGCGATGGCGCTGCCCGCGCTCGTGATGCTGCCCTGGATCGCCCCGTGGAGCGGCGAAGCACCGCGCGGAGCGGCGGAGCACTCCGGAGAGACCACCGACTAGCGCGCTGTACGCAGCGCGTAGCACGCAGCGCAGTTAAATCGTGTCTGGCGGATAGGGGATGGACGGCTTCGTGTCGCGCGGCGGCGGGGGCTGCCGGAGGGGCGGCTGCGTTTGCGATGGGCGCGGAGATGTGGTCGGTCTGGGAGTGCTGGTGGCGGGGGCCGGGCTCGGCGTAGTGGTCACCGACTCCGCCTGGACCGGCTGAGCGGCCGGCGCCCGCACCTCGCCGGCCTGTATGGCCGAGTCCTGGAGCGCGGCTTCGCGGCTCCCGCCGTCCGTACACGCACTCAATGCGGCCGCTGCCGCCACCGCGACGAGCGAATTCATCCGAACAAATGTGCCGCTTTCCATTGAACCCCCCAGAGGCCGGAATTTTGCACTTCCCTGTCTGGCCTAAACCTGTCGGCCCAAACGGTTCCAAGGTAAGTCATGCACAACCTGAGACTTCTGTCGCTGCTGGCCGCCGTTTCCGCTTGCGCGCCCGCAACTCGAATCGAAGTGCCGAGTCCGACTGGCCCGATGCCGGGACGGCCGCCCGCTCCGGTCAACCCGAGCCTCCCCGCGATCCCGCTGGTCACCGGCCCCGTGGCGATCAACGTGGTGTATCCGACGGCGAACTCTCTGGTGGCATCGCGCGATTCGAATTTCATCTTCGGCTCCATCGGCAACGGTAACGCCGCTCTGTTCATCAACGGCCAGCCGGCGCCGGTATGGCCCAACGGAGCCTTCCTTGCTTTTCTGCCCGTGCCGCCGCGCGAGACGTCCGCGTACGATCTGGTCGCGGTCCTCGGCCGGGACACGACGCGGCTGACGCATCCGGTACGACTTCCGCCACCGCCGGACAGCGCGGCGCCGGTCGTCACTCCGCCGCTTCCGGCTCCCGCCGATACCGCCGCGCGGTATGGAATACTCGTCGGTCCGACGACTGTCTCCAACGACACCGATCGCGTCGTCACCGGACAACCGTCCCCCGATCCGAATGTAGTCCGATACTTTCTCTTCCCGGGAACGGTGGTCCGCGCCGCGGGCGTCGTCGGCAGCGAGACGGTGGTCCAGATCGATTCGTCGATTCGAGTGCGCGTCGCGAACACGCAGATACAGCTGCAGCCGCCCGGCTTCGCGCCACCGCCGCTCTCGATTGGCCGCGACACGACCATCTCTTATGGCGAGTCTGTCGACCTCGTCGTGCCCGCGACGGGGCCGCCGGCGTATTACGTCACCGTCGACGGCTCGCGATTGTCCGTCAAGCTTTTCGGCGTGACCCCGTTCGCGCCCAGGACGGAGGGAAGCCGCGTCACCGCCGACCCGTTGCTCAAGAGCATCAGCGTCGCGCATGGCTCGACGTACACCGAGTACATCCTCGATCTCGCGCGCCCGGTGTTCGGCTACCAGCCCCTGTTCGAGAACGGAAACTTCATTTTGAAGATTCGCCGGCCGCCGCCGATCGATCCGGCAGCGCCACTGCGGGGGCTGCTCATCGCCATCGATCCGGGCCATCCGGGCATTGAGGGGCAGGCACCCGGCGCGGCCGGTCCGACGTCTCTGCTGGAGCGTGCGGCGGTGATCCCCGTGGCGCTACGCGCCCGCGACTTGCTCATCGCGCGCGGCGCGAATGTCCTGATGACGAAGACCGAGGCGGAGCAGGCTGTCGATCTGAACATGCGGCCCACGATGGCGCGCCGCGCCGACGTGCACGCGCTCGTGTCCATCCACTACAACGCCTTCCCCGACGGGGTGAACCCATTCGAGCACAACGGCACGAGCACGTACTCGTTCCACGCTCATTCCGGCCGGCTCGCGCAGCTGGTGCACGCCGAAATGCTCAAGAACCTGCACCTGCGTGATCTGGGCGCGCGTCGCGCAAACTTCGCGGTAGTGCGTCCTCCCTGGTTCCCGGCTGTTCTCACCGAAGGCGCGTTCATGATGCTCCCCGACCAGGAGAACGCGATGAAGACGGCGGAGTTCCAGGACGCGTACGCGCGCAGCATCGTGGACGGGCTCGAACAGTACTTCCGGGAGCTCGCCGCGTCGCAGCCCTCGGCTACCGTGATTCCAAGCAATCGTTCGGAGCCGGTTGCCTACGCTCCCGGTCCATCCGCGGCCTCCGAAACGGTGGGCCAGCCCAAAGCGAAGGTTTGTAACCCCTTGAAACAAATGGTGTTACGAAGACGTGGCGCAAGCCTGGATACGGATCCGGGCGCGGATTGTGGAGAGGTCGCCTTCCGCCGTTGAAAACCGCACCCCTGGCGGACATTCGTGATGCCCTGCGGCTAACCGTTTGGGCCATAATGAGTTAAATTGAACTGGCGCGGATACACGTACTCGGATACGTTGACCCCCCGCGCGAAAGTGGTCGATTTCAGGCGCGAAAAGATTGCAGCACAACGACTTCAGTCCTTTTCGTACCGAGCGACCAGCAAGGTGCGTAGTAAGCTTACCGAGAGCGGAGAATCATGAAGATGGCAATCGCACCCACCCCTCCAACTGCGCCGGCTGAGCTGAATCAGAACGCGCGCACTGTCATCGAGAAGCGCTACCTCATCAAGGACGCGGCGGGCAAGCCCACCGAGCGTCCCGAGGACATGTTCTGGCGCGTATCGACTACAGTCGCCGAAGCCGATCGGCGGTATGGAGCGAGCGAGGGCGCGGTGACGGCGCTGGCCGAGGAGTTCTACGGACTCATGACGCGCCGCCGATTCGTGCCGAACTCGCCGACGCTCATGAACGCCGGCCGTCCGCTGGGCCAGCTGTCAGCGTGCTTCGTGCTGCCGGTGGAAGACGCGCTCTCCAACGGGCAGAACGGCATCTACGACACGCTGCGCTCGATGGCGCTGATCCATCAGTCGGGCGGCGGCACCGGCTTCTCGTTCTCCAAGCTGCGCGGCAGCGGCTCGATGGTGCGCTCCACCACCGGCGTGGCGTCCGGACCCGTCTCCTTCATGAAGCTGTACGACGCGTCCACCGACGCGGTGAAGCAGGGCGGCACCCGCCGCGGCGCGAACATGGGAATTCTGCGCGTCGATCATCCGGACATCCTGCAGTTCATCGACTGCAAGGAAGACCTGACGCAGATCACCAACTTCAACATCTCCGTCGCGGTCACCGACAAGTTCATGGACGCGGTGAAGAACGGAACGGAATACGATCTGGTGGATCCGTCGAGCGGCGACGTGGTGAAGCGGCTGAATGCGCGGACCGTGTGGGACAAGATGATCGAGGGCGCGTGGCGCACGGGCGAGCCGGGCTGCTTCTTCATAGACGAGGCCAACCGCTACAACCCGGTGCCGCACGTTGGCCCGTACGAGGCGACGAACCCGTGCGGCGAGCAGCCGCTGCTGCCGTACGACGTCTGCAACCTCGGCTCGATCAACGTCGGCTACTACGTGCGCGACGGAAAGATGGACTGGGACGCGATGCGCTCCGACATCCATCTCTCCGTGCACTTCCTCGACAACATCATTGACGTCAACAAGTATCCGCTGCCGGAGATCGACGCGCTGTCGAAGCGCATCCGCCGGATCGGATTCGGCGTGATGGGCTTCGCGGACGCGCTGGTGCGCCTCGGCATCGCGTACAACACCGAGGAAGGGATCCAGTTCGGCCGCAAGCTGCAGGAGTTCGTGGACGTCGAGTCCAAGCGCGAGAGCGAGCGGCTGGCGAACGATCGCGGACCGTTCCCGGAGTGGGCGCGGTCCATCTGGGGTCCGGACGAGACGTGCGCGCGGGACGCGCGCGGCGCGCGGATCCGCCCGATGCAGCTGCTGCGGAACTGCAACGTCAACACGATCGCGCCGACGGGCACCATCTCCATCATCGCCGGCTGCTCGTCGGGAATCGAGCCGCTGTTCGCGGTCGCGTTCATGCGCAACCAGGCCGGCGCGATGATGCCCGACGTGAACGAGGATTTCCTCGCGATCGCGAAGCGCGAGGGGTGGCACTCCGACGCGCTGATGGAGAAGATCGCGAAGGAGGGGCACATCCACTTCGACGAGGTGCCGGAGAAGTGGCAGCGCGTGTTCGTGACGGCGCACGACATCACGCCGGAATGGCACGTGCGGATGCAGGCCGCTTTCCAGGAGAACTGCGACTCGGCGATCTCCAAGACGACGAACTTCCCGCACGTCGCGACGCCCGCGGACGTGCGCGCGATCTACGAGCTGGCGTACGAGCTCAAGTGCAAGGGCGTCACGGTGTATCGTGACGGCTCGCGCGACAACCAGGTGCTCTCGACGGGCGCGACGGAGAAGGCCAAGGCCGAGCGGGAGGCTGGCAAGTCGAGCCGCGCGGCCACGGGCGACCTGCACGGGACGATCGCGGAGCTGAACGCGGAAGTCGAGCGGTTGAAGGTGGCGCTGTTCGAGTCGGAGGCGGAGAATCTCCAGCGGCGGACCAAGCGCTCGCGCCCCGACAAGCTGCGCGGAACTTCCATCCGCAAGGAGACACCGCTCGGCACGATGTTCGTGCACATCACCGAGGACGATCGCGGGCAGCCGTTCGAGGTGTTCATCAACCTCGGCAAGGCGGGCGGCGCGGCGATGGCTGACGTCGAGGCGATGGGGCGGCTCATCTCGCTCGCCCTGAGGTCCGGCATTCCGCTGCGCGAGGTGCACCGCCAGCTCCGCGGGATCAGCTCGGATCGCGCGGTCGGGATCGGCGCGAACAAGGTGCTGTCGGTTCCCGACGCGATCGGCATCGCGCTCGAGGAATGGCTGCGCGAGAAGCAGGGAGTGCAGCAGGACTTGCTGGCCTCCGGAATGACGCCGCCGCTCGGCACGCCGATCACGGTGACGGCGCCGCTGGCGTCGTCGGAGGGCGGCCAGTCGCAGTACGCGTTCGACGAGCTGGCGCACGATCAGGCGTCATTCGGGACGTGCCCTGATTGCGGCTCTTCGCTGGAGTACGCGGAGGGGTGCGCCAAGTGCCACGT
>CALMKE010000204.1 GCA_937867645.1 uncultured Gemmatimonadota bacterium
AACCGACGCCAGCCACCCTCAATGGGAAGAACAGGCGGCCGTCGTCAACGAGGTTCTCGCTGAAATCGAAGCCGCTGAGAAGCCTCGGATTCACGTCTTCAACAAGATCGACCGGCTTGCGCTGGAGCGGTTCGCGTCGCTCCGGGATGATGTGCGCGACGAGATGCCCAGTGCCGTATTCGTGTCGGCTCTATCAGAAGACGGCCTGGAGCCGCTGCGCCGCTCGCTGCTCGCGGGACTGCGGCGAGATCGGCCGATCGTCCACATTCGAATTCCCGCGAGCGACGGACGCCGGCTCGCCGAGATTCACCGGGAGGGCGAGGTCGTCGGCCAGCGGGTCGACGGCGATGATCTGGTCGTATCGGCTCGGCTGCGGCCGGAGGTTGCCCAGCGCCTGGCTACTGGGCCGTAGGAATCCTCCGTTTCGCGGAGAATCGCGGCGGTGTTTCAGCGGCCGCGTTAGCTTTGAGCGGCTCGCGAGCCGCCGTACACCGCGGGCCGACTGAATCCGTGCGGCTTTCCATTCCCGGACCCCGTTCGACCGGGGCGGCCGAAAAACATTACAGCGGGCGAATGACGAAATCGATTCTCATAATCGGGGGTGCGGGCTACATCGGCCCAGTCATCACCAGCGAGCTGCTTGGGGCGGGCTACGACGTCGGCTGCCTCGACCTCTTTCTGTACCAGAACCAGCCTTGCGTGGTGCCGTTCCTGTCGAATCCGAAGTACCGGTTTACGTACGGTGACATGCGCGACCGCGGGGCGCTGGACCGGGCGCTGGAGGGCGTCACCGATGTGGTGCTGCTGGCCGGGCTGGTCGGCGATCCGATCACTGCCAAGCACCCGGACATCGCGCGGGCCGTCAATGACGAGGGAGTGCGGTCGAGCCTGGACTACCTGGTGGGGAAGGGCCTCGACAAAGTCGTCTTCGTTTCGACGTGCTCCAACTATGGCCTGATCGAGTCGGACGAGCTCGCCGACGAGACCTTCCCGCTGAGTCCGCTGTCGCTGTACGCCAAATCGAAGGTTGCGGCCGAGGAGCATCTGATGGCGAAAAAAAACGTGGCCGATTATTCAGCCACGATCCTCCGGTTCGCCACGGCCTTCGGGCTGGCACCGAGGACCCGCTTCGATCTCACCGTCAACGAATTCACGCGGGAGCTCGCGCTCGGACGGGAGCTGCTGGTGTTCGACGCGCATACTTGGCGGCCATACTGTCACGTGCGGGACTTTGCCCGGCTGATCCGTGCCGTGCTGGAGGCGCCCCGGGAAAAGGTCGCCTTCGAAGTGTTCAATGCCGGCGGAGAGGCGAATAACCTCACCAAGCAGATGATCGTGGACACGGTCCTCGCTGCGATTCCCGATGGTAAGGTCAGATACAAGGACCACGGATCCGACCCGCGCAACTATCGCGTCAGCTTCAGAAAGGTCCGGGAAACCCTCGGGTTCGAGCCGAGTTTCACCGTGCGGGACGGAGTCGAGGAGCTGCTGAGCGCGATGCGAGCGCACGTCTTCGACCGGGTCGAGCAGGATCGGAACTTCCACGGCAATTACGAGATTGAGTACCCGGTGCCATGACGTCCAGTCTCGCTGAGTCGGTGCGGTCAGCGATTTCGCAGATAGTGGGGCCGGGAGCGGCTGCGCTCCATACGCCGCACTTCGGTGGCAACGAGCTGGCGTATCTCAAGGAGTGCATCGACTCTACGTTCGTCTCGTCCGTCGGGAAGTTTGTGGATCGGTTCGAAGCCGAGCTGGCCGCCTATACCGGGGCGAAGCACGCTGTGGCCGTGGTAAATGGCACCGCCGCCCTGCAAGTCGCCCTGGGGCTCGCCGGCGTGCGCGCGGGGGACGAAGTTCTGGTTCCCACCATGACGTTCGTGGCGACCGCCAATGCGGTGGCCTACTGCGGCGCGACGCCACACTTCACGGACAGCGAAGAGCGCACTCTGGGAATGGATCCGCGCGCGCTCCGCGAGCACTTGCAGGGCGCGGCAACGATCCGAGGCGGACAATGCGTGAACCGTGAGACGGGCCGCGTGATCCGCGCGCTGGTGCCCATGCACACGTTCGGGCACATCGTGGATATCGACGGGCTCCTGAGTGTGGCGCGCGACTTCAATCTCACGCTCGTCGAGGACGCGGCGGAGTCCCTGGGCAGCACGGCCGGCGACCGGCACGCCGGAACGTTCGGGCTGCTCGCGACGCTCAGCTTCAACGGCAACAAGGTCGTGACCACGGGGGGCGGCGGCGCGATCCTGACTAACGACCAGGCACTTGCGCGCGAGGCGAAGCACTTGACGACCACGGCCAAGGTGCCCCACCGCTGGGAATACACGCACGATCGCATCGGCTACAACTACCGGCTGCCGAACGTCAACGCGGCGCTCGGCTGCGCGCAGCTAGAGCAGCTCCCATCATTTCTCGACGCGAAGCGGCGGTTGTTCGAGCGATACCGCGCGGCCTTCGCCGGCATGTCCGGCCTTCGGCTGGTAGAGGAGCCGGCGGGGACGCGTAGCAACTACTGGCTCCAGACCATCGTGCTCGACGCCTCGGTGGCCGCGCAGCGCGACGAGGTGCTGGCGGCTACGAACGACGCAGGGCTGATGACCCGGCCGGCCTGGACGCTCATGCACAAGCTCCAACCGTATCTCGGGTCGCCGCGGATGGAGCTGTCCGTGGCCGAGTCGCTGGAGCAGCGCGTGATCAACCTGCCGAGTAGCGCGCACCTCGAGATGGCGAGGACATGACCTCTACCGACGCGAGGCCCGCGAGCGCGACGTGGTGGTTTTACGCCGCGTTTCTGGCGCTGTTTCTCGCCTCGCGCCTCGCGTTTCTCGACGCCGACGTTCCGCGGTACGATGTGACCGGTTACAGCCCGGTGGACGAGTTTTATTACAACCAGCTGGCCTTCGAGGTCTCAGAGCGGACTCCGACGCTCCTGGGGTTTGACATCGATCAGGACCTCGAGGCCCGCAATCTTGCGCAGGCGTATCTGACGTCGCTGACTCTCGCGGTGTTCGGCGACAACTACTACGGCCTGCGAATCCCGTCGGTGCTGGCCGGATTATTGGTTTTCTTCTTCTGGCTGCGGCTGTGCCTCCGCCGGTTTGGCTTCGCGGGCGCCACTCTGTTCGGGCTGCTCCTGTTGACAGACTTCGGCTTCATTCTCTCAAACCGCGTGGCCGAGCCGACGATCATCCGGTTGGCGGCCACGACGCTGGTCTTATGGTACTTGCTGGCCACGGGGGCCACGCAGGAACCAAGGAGGATGATGACGCTCGGATTCCTGTCGGCCGCCGCGTGGCTGTTTGTGTATCCGACCAACATCTTCCTGATGCCGGCCGGGTTGCTTACGTGTCTCGTGCTCTCCCATCCCGGAGCTCGCATGCGCTCCGCGCTTGGCTACTTGGCGGGCGCGCTGCTCGGGGGAATGGTGGCCGCGTATGTGCCGGGTGCGTGGCTGGCGCTCGGCTTCGGCGTGTTCGCGGCCTACGTCGCGATCAACTTCCTGGTGCTAAAGGAAGCGCAGACGATGACCGAAGCCGCGTACACGCCCACCAATTATCCGGTCGGCATCGGCGGCTCGCTGGTGGCGGGGGGCGTGTCGTCCTTGCTCGGCGCGCTCATGATGACCTTCTTGGCGCCCGCGGTGATGTGCGCCTTCGCCTTCTCGGCGTCGGTGAAGATGCCGGTCGACTCGAGGACGATGTCGACGCCCATGTCGCCCCACGGCAGGGCCGCCGGGTCCTTC
>CALMKE010000205.1 GCA_937867645.1 uncultured Gemmatimonadota bacterium
ATCTTCATGTAATCGCCGTCCGGCACGAAGCAGATCTCCTGGCTCTCCGGCTTCTCCGCGATCACGTCGAGCCCGAGCTTGTGCGCCATCGCCCGCGTCTCGGCCTTCGTCATCTCGCCGACGGGCAACAGCATCCGCGACAGCACGGACCGGTCGATCCCCCACATGAAGTAGGTCTGATCCTTGTTCTCGTCCACGCCGCGGTGCAGCTCTCCGTTCACCATCCGCGCGTAATGCCCGGTAGCGACATACTTCGCGTCGATCCCGTCGGCCTTCCTCACGAGGTCGCGGAACTTCGTGAACGTGTTGCACCGCACGCACGGAATGGGCGTGCGGCCGCGCGAGTACTCGTCCACGAAATTGTCGATCACGTCCGAGCCGAACCGGTCCTCGAGATTGATCACGTAGTGCGGGATCCCGAGCTGCTCGCACACGCGGCGGGCGTCGTTCACCGAGTCCAGCGAGCAGCAGGGACGGTCCGGAACGTCGGTGCCGTGACAGAACAGCTTCATGGTGGCGCCCACCACGTCGTAGCCCTGTTCGACGAGCATGGCGGCCGCGACGGAAGAGTCCACCCCGCCGGACATGGCGCAGAGGACCCGGTCACGGGTGGGGAGGTTAGCCGCGGACATGACCAAATCTACCGTATTCGGGCCGGTTTTCGCACGTTGACGCGGCTTCCGGGCGCTCGCGCGCCCCGCGTGCGGGAATGTCTTGTTCTCCATCGCGGCGGCAACCATACTGGGAATGCAACCATCGACCTCCACGCACAGGCCACGCAGATGAGCTTCCTCACCCGCACCGCGATCGTGTCACTGGTAATCCTCCTCGGAGCGCAGGCCCCGGCCGACGCGCAGGGTGCGCCGAAGCGAGCCCGCGATCGCAATGCCCTCGCCGCCGCTGATATCGAAGGCTCGACCGCTGCTTCGGTCTATCAGCTGATCCAGCAGAAACGCCCGCGGTGGCTATTCCCTCGCGGCTCCTCGACGCTGCGAACGCAGGCCGGCACGGACCTGTTCGGCCGGCCCACTGAAAGCCCGGCCGAGCCGGCGATCGCGGTGTACGTGGACGACATCCGGTTTGGAACTCAGGAGGCGCTGCGCACCATGTCGCTGCACATGGTGGAGTCAATGCAGTATCTCGACGCCGTTACGGCAACTCAGCGGTTCGGGACGAACCACGAGTACGGCGCGATCCTCGTGCGCCGGAAGCGCTAGCTCGCCGCCGTATCCGCCATGGACCGCGCCTTGGCCACGAGCGCGGGAAAAACTTCAGCCACACGCCGCACGCAGTCGTCCGTCGTAAGACAGCCCAGGCTCATGCGCACGGCCGCCGTTGCGAGATCGGACCGCACCCCCATCGCCTTCAGCACATGCGACCCCGACACGCTGCCGCTCTGACAGGCTGACCCGCCCGACGCGGCCACGCCCTTGAGGTCGAGCGCCATCAGCAGCGACTCGCTCTCGGTGCCTGGAATGGACACGCTCAGTATGTGGGGAGCGCGCGGAGCGCCGCGGCCGTGCACGACCGCGTCGGGCACGCGCTCGAGGATCGCCCGCTCCAGCTCGTCACGCAGCCTGCGCAGCCGCTCGCCTTCCCGCTCGCGCTCGGCCACGACGAGCTCCGCCGCGCACGCGAGCCCTACGGCTGCCGCGACGTTTTCCGTGCCCGGTCGCCGCCCGCGATCCTGGGAGCCGCCGTGCATCAGCGGCTCCATCGGAGTTCCGCGGCGAATGAACAGCGCGCCGATTCCCTTGGGCGCGCAGATCTTGTGACCCGATAACGACAGCACGTCGAACTGCTGCTTCGAAGCGTCTATCTCCACTTTGCCGAACGCCTGCACCGCGTCGGTATGGAAGATCGCGCCCGCCGCCTTGGCCAGCGCGGCGATCTCCGGAACCGGCTGGATCACGCCGGTCTCGTTGTTGACCCACATCACGGAGCAGACCCCGACGTCGTCGCGCAGCGCGTCCCGCGCCGACTCCACGCGCACGGTACCTTCGCCGCCGACGTCGAGCAGCCGGACTTCGCCCCCTTCGGCCTCGACCTGATGAACCGCGCCAAGCACCGCCTTGTGCTCGATGGGCGTGCTGACGCACGCGCGCCGGTCTTTGCGCCGCATCGCGCGCCAGATGCCGAGGACCGCCATGTTGTCGGCCTCGGTCCCGCCCGAGGTGAAGCAGATCTCGTCGGTTCTGGCGCCGAGGGTCCGCGCCACGCGCTCGCGAGCCGCGTCCAGCGCCGCCCGCGCCTCGCGCCCCCACCGGTGCGTGCTGGACGGATTGCCGAAGCTCGCGCCGAGGAAGGGCGCCATCGCCTCGCGCACCTCCTCCCGGACAGGAGTGGTGGCTGCGTGGTCGAGGTAGATCGGGTCGGGACCGGTGGCGGGCATTCAGAAACTTATCACGGTTTTCGATTCCTCCTACCCGCTTGAGCCGGCCGTGAAAACTTTGGCCGGGCGCCCGCCAAGCCATAAGTTTGGGCACGATGTCTACCTTCGGCGCGGGCGGCGGGTGAGCGACCTTCGCACGCTCGTTGGCGAGCTGTTCGCCGGCGAGTACGATGTCGAGGAGGAGCTGGGCGGCGGCGGCATGAGCCGGCTTTTCCTGGCGCGCGACGTAGTGCTCAAGCGGCAGGTCGTCATCAAGATCCTCCCGCCTGAGCTGACCAGCGAGATGAGCGCCGCGAGGTTCAAGCGTGAGGTAGAGGTCACCGCGCACCTGCAGCACCCGCACATCCTGCCGATCATCGGCGGCGGGCAGCGCGGCAAGCTGCTGTACTACGTCATGCCGTACGTGCGCGGTGAGTCGCTGCGCACCAGGATGAAGCGCGAGGGGACGATCCCCGTGCGCGACTCGCTGCGGATCATCCACGAGATCGCCGACGCGCTGGCGTACGCGCACTCGCACGACGTGATCCACCGCGACATCAAGCCGGAGAACATTCTCCTGCAGGGCGAGCACGCGGTGCTCGCGGATTTCGGAATCGCGGGCGCGCTCGGCGCAGCGCCGGGTGAGCGGCTCACGCGCACCGGAATGTCCATCGGCACGATCGGGTACATGGCGCCGGAGCAGTCGTTCGAGGCCAACATCGACGCGCGCGCGGACATCTACTCGCTGGGCGTCGTGGCGTTCGAGCTGCTCGCGGGCTCGTCGCCGTTCCATGGAAACACGACGCAGGCGATTCTCACCGCGCAGCTCACGGGCGAGCCGCCGAAGCTCGGAAAGCTGCGGCCCGACGTGCCGCGCGGTCTCGCGCAGGCGGTGGAGCGCGCGCTGAGCATCAAGCCCGAGGAGCGGTTTCAGTCGGCGGCCGAATTCCGCGACGCGCTGGAGGGTCCGGGGACGAGAGTGCGGCACATGGCGCTGCCGCCGGCGCCGCGGCTGTCGCGTCGTGTCTGGTACGTCGCCGCGGGCGCGGCGGTCGTCGCAGCAGCCGCGTGGGGAACGGTGCTGTATCGGAACGCGAAGCGCGAGCAGGCACTCGCGCCGGAAGTGGTTCTTGTCGCCATCGCGCCTTTTGCGACGCCCGACCGCGACCTCGAGCTCTGGCGCGAAGGAATGGTGGACGTGATGTACCGCAACCTCGACGGCGCGGGCCCGCTGCAGGGCGTGCCGCCCACGCTCGCGATCAAGTCGTGGGGGCAGGGGCGCCCCGACAGCATGTCCGCGCGCGAGTTCGGCGAGCGCACGCGGGCCGAGTACGTGATCTTCGGCATGGTCAATGGGTCGCGGCAATCGGCGACACTGAGCGGATCACTGCTCGACATCGAAACGGGCGAGCTTTCGGAATTCGAGTGGCGCGGCCCGGAGGTGGACCAGCTCGCCGAATCCCTGACGGTCGCGGTTCTGACGAAGCTGGGAACCAAGCACCGCATCGGAGCCGTGCGTGACAGTCCCATGGGGCATACGAC
>CALMKE010000206.1 GCA_937867645.1 uncultured Gemmatimonadota bacterium
GTCGTGGCGCTGGCGGCGGGGCTGATTCCGATCGCCGGCCTGTTCCAGGTGTTCGATGGAACGCAGGTCGTGTCCGCGGGGATTCTCCGCGGCATCGGCGACACGCGCTTTCCAATGATTGCGGCCGCACTGGGCTTCTGGCTGGTTGGGCTGCCGCTGAGCGTATTCCTCGGATTCAACGCGCGGCTCGGCGCGGAAGGACTTTGGTGGGGCTCGCTCGTAGCGCTGATAGCCGTGGCGGCGCTGCTGCTTTACCGGGTTCGCATGCGGCTGCGCCGGAGCATGGAGCGCGTGATCATAGATCGGCGGGAGCCGTTAGCCAACAGCCAATAGCCAACAGCTGCTATTCAGTCAGCTCCGTGACCATCTGACTCGCGGCGGTGCGCGAGTAGCGCAGCACCTTGTTCGGATACGTGTGGCAGTTGGGCGTATTGCGTCCGCGGACGCAGCCGTTGTAGCGCAGCAACGCCTTCTCGACGGTCTTGGATCTGCCCATGTACTCCGAGAGGATAGCGACGCCGTGGCAGATGTTCGCCTCGACGTTGTAGAGATCGGGTGACGCGCAGCCGTACTTGCCGCTGTGAAACGGCATGATCTGCATGAGCCCGCGCGCGCCGACGCTGCTGCGCGCGTTCACGTCGAGCGTCGCGTCCTCGGTCAGCAGCACGCCGATGAGGAGGGCAGGGTCGATGTCTTTCTTGCCGCCCTCGATCACGAACGCGCGCGCGATCCGGTCCGCCAGGAGGGTGTCCCTGGTGTGGAGCCGGAGCACGCGGGAAACCCGGTGGATCTCCTCGGCCTGCGATTCGGGCTGCACGACCGCGACCGGGAGACTGAGCAGCTCGCCGGGCTTGGCGTAGGTGAGCGGCTGGCGGCTGATGGCGAAGACGGTGCCCGCCGCGAGCAGAGCAACACCGCCGAGGACCTGTCCGGCGGTCCGGACCGCGCGCCGACAGTACCAGGCCAGGCATTCGCGCTTGCCGGGAACTCCGGGATTGTCGGTTTTCCGGGTATGGGGCGCGAGGAAGGCAGGCGGCGGTGCCGCCGAAACGCGCCTGTCGGATCGCCGCTCGCCGGTCATACTACTGCTGAGTCGCACGGGGCATGCCATGAACCAGCCTCTTTCGGGCGAATCATTGCGTATTCTGCCCAACTAAACCATTATTTAGGAGACACTAAACAACACTCGATGGCAACAGAGAAGGAATCAGCTTCGGACCGCGACAGTTGTCCCGCGCCGGCTATCACGCGCCGCCAGGCTGTGAAGTGGGGCGCGCTGGGATCGGTGGGGCTGGCCGCGGCGGGATCAGCGTGCGTGCCCGGCCCCGGGAAGCCGCTTTCGAGCGACACCCTGAAGGGTGGGTTAGCGCCGGGGCACGGCTCTCATCACGACATGATTGCTGTCGGCGAGCTGCGGCGGGGCTCTTTCGACCCGAGCGCGTTCCTGACGCATTTCGATTACGGCCGAGTGTCGAAGCTTCCGTCAGGACAGACTTTGCGGGAGTATGAGATGGAGGCGACCGAGTTCGAGCTCGAGGTCGCGCCCGGCGTCTTCTTTCCGGCGTGGGGCTACAACGGGCAGGTCCCCGGCCCGACGATCCGCTGCACCGAGGGTGACCGCCTCCGCGTCCACTTCAAGAACTCCGGAACGCATCCGCACACCATTCACTTCCACGGATTTCATCCCGCGAACATGGACGGCTCCTTCGAGGTGGTGGGGCCGGGGCGGGACTTCACCTACGAATTCGACGCGGAGCCGTTCGGGCTGCACCTGTACCACTGTCACACCGTTCCGCTCAAGCGGCACATCCACAAGGGACTGTACGGCGCGTTCATCATAGACCCGAAGGAGGGGCGTCCCCCCGCGCGCGAGCTGGTGATGGTGCTGAATGCGTTCGACACGAACTTCGACGGAGAGAACGAGGTGTACGCGGTGAACTCCGTCGCCTTCCACTACCAGAAGCACCCGATTCCGCTTCGCGCCGGCGAGCCGGTGCGCGTGTACACGGTGAACGTCACCGAGTTCGATCCGATCAACTCCTTTCACCTGCACGCGAATTTCTACCGGCTGTACCGGACCGGGACGAGTCTCACGCACCACGAGTTCACCGACAACGTGATGCTGTGTCAGGGCGAGCGGGCGATTCTCGAGTTCACGTACAAGCACGAGGGGGCGTTTCTCTTTCACGCGCACCAGAGCGAGTTCGCGGAGCTCGGGTGGACGGGGATGTTCGTCGTGCGGGGCGGGCAGGGTGGCTGAAGCTTCGAAGGCGTCGCGTGCAGGCGCGGCGCGCACGTGGCTCAACGCCTTGTTCCCTTTGGCGCTGCTGCTCGCGTTGCTCCTCCTCTTCTTCCGCTTCGGGCCCGCCGGCGTTTTTCGCTGCGCGTTCCCTCCCGTCGCAGAGCTGACGACCACTCGGGATACCC
>CALMKE010000207.1 GCA_937867645.1 uncultured Gemmatimonadota bacterium
CCAATAGCCAATAGCCAATAGCTCTCTTAGCTTTCAAATCACGCGGGCGTAATTCAGTTGGTAGAATGCCAGCTTCCCAAGCTGGACGTCGCCGGTTCGAGTCCGGTCGCCCGCTCTAGGTTGTCCGCACCCACTTCAGGAGAGGCCATGGGCGCGCAGTGCTCTCATCTGGATCAGGTCCGCGATGTCGAGCCGCGAACGCCGCAGGGGTGTGAGGAGTGTCTCGAGACTGGCGATAGCTGGGTCCACCTGCGCCTCTGTCTCAGCTGCGGCCACGTGGGCTGCTGCGACAACTCGAAGAACAAGCACGGCACCAAGCACTTCCGCTCGACCGGGCATCCCGTGATGCGGAGCTTCGAACCCGGCGAAGACTGGGGCTGGTGCTTCGTGGACGAGCTGTTCCTGGAGCCCGCGCCGCGCCCGTGACGGTCGCGGAGCGGTGGCCCTCGCTGCCTCTGGCCGAGTGGCGGGACACCGCGAATACGCTGCACCTGTGGACGCAGATCGTCGGGAAGGTTCGTCTCGCGCTCGCGCCGATGGTGAATCACTGGTGGAACGTCCCCCTGTACGTGAGCGCGCGCGGGCTCACCACGTCCGCGATGCCCTACGGCGCCGGTGTAGTCGAGCTGACGTTCGACTTCCACGAGCACGCGCTGCGCGTCGAGACGAGCTGGGGCGAAGCACGCTCTGTCCAGCTCAGGCCTCGCTCGGTGGCCGACTTCTATCGCGATGTCATGGCGACGTTGAAAGCCGCGGGCGTGAACGTGCGGATCATGCGGCGCCCGGTCGAGCTCGAGCACGTGATTCCGCTCGACGAGGACGACGTGCACGCGTCCTACGACGCGGCCGCGGCCGCGAAGTTCTGGCAGATGCTCATTGACGTGGATCGCGTGCTGCACGAGTTCCGCGGGCGCTTCATCGGGAAGTGCAGCCCGGTGCACTTCTGGTGGGGGAGCTTCGACATCGCCGTGACACGCTTTTCCGGCCGCGGCGTACTACCACGCGCAGATGCGGGAGTGGTTCCTGCCATACGAAGCAGTCCGCACCGCGCTCGACCCCGATGCCGAGCTGCTGTCGTTTCTGCAGAGCACGTACGACGCGGTGGCGACGCTCGCCGCGTGGGACCGCGCCGCGCTCGAGCGCCCGCGCGCTTAGCTCATCCGGTCAGGAACGCAACCCAGAAACGCTCGGCGGAATCAGTCCACAGGCGCGCGAGCTGAAATCCGCCCTCCTCGATCAGCCGGTCCAGGCGCTCGCGGTCGTACTTGTAGGACGACTCGGTCCAGATCGACTCGCCCCGCTCGAAGGAAATCGACTCTCCGCTCACACGCACTGTCTGCGGCTCCGTGCTTTCGAGGTGCATCTCGATGCGGCTCTCGGCGTCGTTCCATTCGGCTCGATGACGGAACTGCGCCGGATCGAAGCTCGCGCCCATCTCGCGGTTGAGGCGCGCGAGGATGTTGCGGTTGAACGCGGCCGTCACGCCTTCGGAGTCATCGTACGCGGCGAGCAGCGCGCGCGGATCCTTGCGGCGGTCCACGCCGAGTATCAACGCGCCATCGGACGCCACGACGCGCCGGACGCGCCGCAGGAACGCCGCGGCCTCGGTCGGATGGAAGTTGCCGATCGTGGAGCCCGGGAAGAACGCCACGCGGCGCGCGCGCGTGGGCAGGTCCGGCACCTCGAAGGACGCCGAATAGTCCGCGTTGACCGGCCGAACCGCGACGGCCGGATAGTCGGCGGCGATCTCGGCCGCGACTCGCGCGAGCTGCGCGGTCGAAACGTCGATGGGGGTGTAGGCCGCGGGCGACTGCAGCGCGTCCAGCAGCAGCCGCACCTTCGTGCCGGAGCCGCTACCGTATTCGATCAAAGCGCAGCGGGGGCCCGCGAGCGTCGCTATCTCGTGCACGTGCGCGCGCAGAATCTCCAGCTCCGCGCGGGTGAGATAATACTCCTCGAGCGTCGTGATGCGCTCGAACAGCGCCGAGCCAACTTCGTCGTAAAACAGCGTCGGCGACAGCGTCCTGGGCTTTCCGCGCAAGCCGCGAAGCACGCTGTCGCGCGTGGCCGCAGGCGCGGATTCGGACAGGACGACGTCGGGCGCGGTCGTCACGCGTCCTTCGCCAGGCGGATCCCCGCGAACTGCCAGCGCGCGTCGGAGGGAAAGAAGTTTCGATATGTGTGACGGGCGTGCGACCGCGGCGTAGCGCACGATGCCCCGCGCAACACCCACTGGTCGCTCATCCACTTGCCGTTGTACTCGCCGATCGCGCCCGGCGCGGGCAAGTAACCGGGATAGGCCACGTACGGACTCTGCGTCCACTGCCACACGTCGCCGAACAGCTGCTGTGGACCCGTTTTGTTCGCGGTCGCCGGGCCGGGATGAAACAGGCGCGCCTCGACGAAGCGACCCTCCACCGGCGCCGAAGCGGCGACGATCTCCCACTCCATCTCGGTGGGGAGACGGTATCCTGCCCAACGCGCGAAAGCATCCGCTTCGTAATAACTGATCGCGCAGACGGGCTCCGCGGGATCGAGCGGGCGTGTTCCCGCGAGCGTGAACTCCGTCCACGTCCCGTCGGCTTTCTCCCAGTAAATGGGCGCGGTCCAGCCGCGTTGCTGTACCGTCGCCCAGCCGTTCGACAGCCAGAGCGGCGTTGTCGTGTAGCCGCCGTCCTCGACGAACTCGAGATACTCCGCGTTGGTGACGAGGCGGGATCCGACCGCGAACGGCTCGGCGAACACGCGATGGGCGGGGCTCTCGTTGTCGAACGCGAAGCCGGCGCCTTCGGCCCCGGCGTCGTGGCCCACGCGATATACGCCCTCGGGAACGGCGATCCACTCGAGCGCGGGCGTCTCGCCAGCCGCTTCCAGCACGCGCGGCTGGTAGGCCGGGCGCAGGGGATTCGTCCAGAAGACGTGCTTTATGTCCGTGAGGAGCAGCTCCTGGTGCTGTTGCTCGTGGTTCAGTCCCAGCTCGATGATCGGAGCCGCCGGGTGCGCAGAATCTCCGCCGATCGCCTCGAGCAGCGCCCGCATGGCTTCATCCACGTGCGCGCGGTAGGCGTATACCTCTTCCACCGTCGGCCGCGTGACCAGGCCGCGCTGCGCGCGGCAGTGCCGCTCGCCAGCCTGCACATAGTACGAGTTGAACAGGTAGGCGTACCTGTCGTCGCGCGCAGTGTACGCCGGCCAGTGCTCACGCAGAACGAACGTCTCGAAGAACCAGCTCGTGTGCGCCAGATGCCACTTCGTGGGGCTCACGTCCGCCATGGAGCTCACGACGTAATCTTCGGTCTCGAGCGGAGTGCACAGCGCTTCGGTCTGCGCGCGAACCGCCGTATACCGGTCGGAAGTGACCATGCCGCAAACTCTCGGATGTTCCGACCCGGTTCAAGGGCAGAGCTTTCGCCGGGGCGCCGTCCGATACACCTTTCGCGCACTTTGGACTCTTCGCTCCCGGACCCCACCGCCTGCGTAACCGGCGAGCACGCCGCCGCTCCCGCCGCCGCTGCGGCTCCCGTGGCTGCCGCGCCCCCATCCGGCCGATACGATCGGTCCATCGTGTCAGGCCCGCTCTCCCGCGCGGTCTGGAAGATCGCGTGGCCCACGATGCTCACCAACATCATCGGGGGCGCGCAGGGAATAGTGGACCACGTCATGGTGGGACACTATGTGGGCTTTGCCGCGAACGCCGGCATCGGCGTCGCCGGTCAGATCATGATCATCGTGATCATCTTCATCACCTCACTGTTCACGGGGATGAGCGTCCTGGTCGCGCGTTTCGCCGGCGCGGGGGACGAAGACAAGGTGGACAGGGTGGTTTACCAGGCGCTCATCACGGCGATCGCCATGTCGCTCGCCATGGCGGCAATCGGGTACTTCGCCGCGCCCGCGCTGCTCGCATTCGTGAACGCGGAGCCGGCGGTCAGAGCGGAAGCGCTGCCGTATCTGCGCATCATGTTCCTGTTCAGCCTGGGGATGCTGCTGTTCTTCATGCTCAGCGGCGCGCTGCGCTCCGCCGGCGACGCCCGCACGCCGATGGTCCTGGGGATCGCGATGACGGTGCTCAACATCGGACTCAACGTCGTGTTGATTCGCGGACTGGGACCGATCCCGGCTTACGGCACCGCGGGCGCGGCGATCGGCACGGTGCTGGCATCGTCCCTCGTGGCCGGATACGCGCTGGTGCAGATGAAGCGCGGCGGGTGGGTCGTGTCCTTTCCCAAGCGGGGCGCGTACGGCCCCGATTGGGGGATCATCAAAGCGCTGTTCCGCTTCGGGCTGCCGACGGGGATCCAGGGAATCGCGATGAACATCGGCGGGCTGTTCATGCTCGCGTTCATCGGGTCACTGGCCCAGAGCGCGGCGGCGCAGGCGGCGTTTGCGGTGTCGTACTCGCAGCTGTTCTCGCTGATCACGTGGACGTCGGTCGGGCTGATGGGCGCCGCGGCCGCGGTCGCCGGGCAGAACCTCGGCGCCGGTCACCCCGACCGGGCGGACGAAGCCGTACACGTCGCGGCGCGGATCGGCGCGGCGGGCGCCGCTTTCATCGGGATCTTTTTCCTGTTCTTTCCGCGGCAGCTGCTCGCGGCGTTCGGCATGAATGAGCCGGTGGTCGTGGAGCTCGGCGTGCAGCTGCTGCGGGTGCTCAGCCTCTCCGGGATATTCATCGCGATCGCGCTGACGTACACGGGCGGGCTGCAAGGCACGGGTGACACGAAGAGCCCGCTGTACATCTCGGTGGTGTCGCAGGTGCTCGTCCCGCTCGGCATATGCTACACGATCGATCTCGCGTGGACGCTCCAGCCACTCCACATCTGGATCGCGATCCTCATCGGGCACGCCACGCGCTGCACCTTGAGCGTGATCAGGTTCAATCAGGGCAAATGGCGCCACATTAGTGTGGACATAGACGACAGAAGAGCCAGCTGACGGATTGCTGGTCGAATCCGGCCGCACCTCGGAGGACAAGATGACCCCGGCGGATGAATTGCGCGGACTGTTCGACGCGCAGCGCGCCGAGTTCACCCGCGGAGCACCGCCGTACAGGCGGCGAATGGACGCGCTCGCGGCGCTCAGGGACGGACTGCGCGCGCGGCAGGCGGAGCTCGTGCGCGCCGTGCACGACGACTTCGGCGGACGGTCGAGCGAAGAGACATTGCTCCTCGAGCTGTTTCCGCTGTACGATCAGATCCGGCACGCGCGCCGGCATCTCCGCGGATGGATGCGACGTCGGAGCGTGCGAAGCTCGTGGTTTCTGTTTCCGGCGCGCGCGTACTACCAGTACCAGCCGCTCGGCGTCGTCGGCGTGATCGGCGCGTGGAATTACCAGCTGCTGCTCACGCTCGGCCCCGTTGTTGACGCGATCGCCGCGGGCAATCACGTGCTGCTCAAGCCGTCGGAGATCACGCCCCGATCCGCGGACGTCATCGCTTCGATCATCCGCGAGTCCTTCCCCCCGGAGTACGTCGGCTGCGTGACCGGCGGGCCGGAGGTCGGGGCCGCTCTCGCTTCGCTGCCGCTCGACCACCTGCTTTTCACCGGGTCGACCCGCGTCGGCCGGCACGTTCTGCGAGCCGCCGCTGAGAACCTCACGCCGGTGACGCTAGAGCTGGGCGGCAAGTCGCCTGCGATCGTGCACGAGAGCTTTCCGTTCGCGCTGGCCGTGGAGCGCATCATCGTGGGAAAGCTGTACAGCGCGGGACAGACGTGCGTAGCGCCGGATTATGTACTGCTTCCCGAGAGACGCGAGGCGGAGCTCGAGAAAGAAGCGGTGCGCGTGGTGACGACACTGTATCCGGGATTGCCGCGGAATTCCGATTACACGCGGATCGCGACCGCGCGGCACGACGAGCGGTTGCGGGCGCTGGTGGCGGACGCGACGGCGAAGGGTGCGCGCGTCGTCGAGATTGGCGCGAGCCGAGACAGTGCCTCGACCGGAGACAGGTTTTTCCCGCTGACACTGATCTTCCGCCCGACTTCCGAGATGACGGTGATGCGGGAGGAGATATTCGGCCCGCTCCTGCCGGTGATCACCTACCGCACTCTGGACGAAGCTCTCGCCTACGTGAACGAACGCCCGCGGCCGCTGGCGCTCTATTACTTCGACGAGGACTCGCGCCGGGTGGACGAGGTGTTGTCGCGGACGCTCTCCGGCGGCGTGACGGTCAACGACTGCGTGTACCACCTGGGGCAGCACAACCTGCCGTTCGGCGGGGTGGGCGCGAGCGGAATGGGACAGTATCACGGGTTCGACGG
>CALMKE010000208.1 GCA_937867645.1 uncultured Gemmatimonadota bacterium
CTCACGCAGACCCGCCGGGACAGAAGCTCTTCCGGCGTGCCGGGGCTGCGACGGCTCCCGGGCCTCGGCGGCCTGTTCGGCGGCCGCTCGGAGGTCGAGGAAAAAGACGAGCTGGTGATATTCCTGACGCCCACGATTATCGTGGGAGCACGGCCCGGCAGCCCGTAGAGGATGTACGAACAGTTCTATGGTCTCACCGAGCGACCGTTCTCTCTCACGCCGAACCCGCGGTACGTCTTCTATTCGGACCGCTATCGGACGGCCCTCGACGAGCTCACGTACGGGATAGATCGGAAGGAAGGGTTCATGCTTCTCACCGGCCTGCCCGGTACCGGCAAGACCACTCTCTCCCGCGACCTGCTGGAAAAGCTCGATCCCGACAAGCACCGCTCGGCGCTGATCTTCAATCCCTTCCTCAGCGGGCCCGAGATGCTGCAGGCGCTGCTCACCGAGTTCGGCGTCGAGTACCACGAGAGCGCGCCGCGGAACGAGCTGCTGAGCCGGCTGAACAAGTTCTTCCTCGAGCAACTGGCCGCGGGCCGCACCTGCGTCGCGATCTTCGACGAGGCGCAGCACCTCTCCTCGGAGTTCCTCGAACAGATCCGCGTGCTGTCGAACCTCGAGACCGCGGATGAAAAGCTCATTCAGATCGTTCTGGTCGGGCAGCCGGAGCTGAGTCAGCGGCTCAAGATGCCGGGGATGGCGCAGCTCAGCCAGCGCGTGTCGGTTCGCTCCGCACTCACGTTTCTCAATCTCGACGAGACGAAGCGCTACATCTATCACCGGCTCAACGTCGCCGGCGCACGCGGCAGCCTGGAGTTCACCGAGCCGGCGATCGCCGCCATCTACAAGGCAGCGCACGGCATTCCGCGCCGGATCAACGCCATCTGCGACCAGGCGCTGCTCGCCGGATTCGTGGCGCAGACGCAGAAGATCGGCGTTCCCGAAGTGAAGCAGGCCATCGCGTCGCTGCGCGGCGACGAAGCTGATCCGACGCCGGAGCGGCGGCAGCGGCGCATGAAGCTGATGTTCGTGATCGGACTGGTGCTGTTTCTGCTTGCGCTGATCGCGGTGTCGCTGCTGGCGCTGCACGGCGCTGGTCTTATCGTCGTACCGGGACTGCCGCCCACATGAGCCTGATCGCCGACGCGCTGAAGGCCGCGCAGAAGGAGAAGGCCAGAAAGGCGCCGCCGCCGCGCGTGCCGCAACAGGGCTATTTCCCCTTCCGCTTCCCCACTCGCGGCTCGGGAGAGCCGATCGTCTCGCCGCTGGTGATTGGAATCGGCGTGGCGACGGCGGCCATCGCGCTGGTGGCGCTGGTGCTGGTGTTCAGCCCGTCGCGCAAGCCGGCGCCACGACCCGCCGTTATCGCACCGGTCGAGGACTCGGCGGCGGCTACCATGGTGCTCGAGACTCCGGGCGACCCCACGGCGCTCGCGCTACTCGACACGACGGAGACAGCTCCGGCGGACGACGTTGATCTTGAGACCTACATCGACGAGCCACCGCCGCGTTCCGCTTCCCGGGCGCCCGCCCGCAGCGCCCCGCCCGCCAGGAGGGAAAGCGAGCCGTCCAGCAGCGAGCCATTGCCTCCGATAGCGGACGCGCCGTCGTCACCCCGCCCGGGATCACAGGCCGGCGGCCGACTTCAGATCACCGTCGAGCAGCCTGGCGGCGGCTCCCAACGGAGCGGGCTGTTCGAGCAGGGACTCGCCGCGCAGCGGCGCGGCGACTACGAGATGGCCAGGAACCGTTATTTGCAGGCGACGTACGAGCAGCCGCGAAACCTCGAGCTGTGGAACAACCTTGGCACGGTCTATCGCGCGCTCCGCGACCTCTCGGGAGCGGAAGGAGCGTTCAGAACCGCGACGGAGATAGATCGCGGCTTTGCGCCCGCGTGGAATAATCTGAGCATAGTGCTGGCGCAGCAGGGACGCGCGCAGGAAGCAATGACCGCCGGGCAGGAGGCGGTGCGGCTCGATCCCGCGAATTCCGGCGCCAAGGTAAACCTCGCGATCCAGCTCCATGCGGCCGGACAGTTCCATGAGGCGCGCCGGTTGCTGGACGAGGCCGTGCAGGCGGATCCGGCGATGGCCGAGGCGCACTACGAGCTGGCCAGGGTGCTGGAGAAGCTGAACGACCGGCCGGGAGCGATCCGCGAATACAGGATCTTCCTGACAATCGCCGCCGGGCGATTCCCCGCTCTGGAGCAGGCCGTGCGCAGCAGACTCGTGAGGCTCGAAGGATGAAAGCGCTGCTGACTCTCTGTCTCGCGGTCGCCGCGTGCGCGCCGACCATCAAGCCGCTCCCGCGACCGAGTGACGAGCTTCCCCCTCTCCCGGTAGAGGAAGTAAGCATCGTTACGATGCCGCCTCCGGCGGGCGAGGCTCCGGGAGCGCAACCGCGGGTGACGCTGAATGCTTCCCGCGCGGACGCGCGCGTGCTGATAGACGCTCTCGCGCAGATCGCCGGCGTGAGCGTGGTGATGGACAGCACCGTGCGCGGGACGGTAGCGGTGCGATTCGAGAACCTGCCCGCGATAGAGGCGCTGCACGCGGTGATTGACGCAGCCGGACTGGCGATCGAGCGAGGTGTCGAAAAGCCGTGGCCGGAATCGGTCTTCTACCAGCCACCGGTGAACGTCAATACCGCCTCCGCCGGTGTGATCAGCGCGCGGTTCGGAGTGAGCGGGAAGCTGGCGGACTGGATCGTGAAGTCGCGCCCGGTGCTGTTCATTACGAATCCCTGAGACAACCGGAAGGGAAAAAAAGGAGCCGCAATCGCGGCTCCCTTTTTTTTCGGACTCCGCGCTTCTACTGCACCGGGACCGCGAAGAACGTGGCCGTGCTGGAAGCGTTACGCCGCAGCAGGCCGGTAGAAGAGTTGGCGGCGTCGTCGATGACCGCGTCCAGCTTGTTGAAGTCGGCCTCCGAGATCGGCTCGAATCTGACGGCCAGATAAGTCGAGCTGACCACAACCGTGTCGGTGAAGGCGCTCTGGATGAAGGCACCGAAAGTCGTCTTGAGGGTTCCGTTGCTCTCCAACTGCTTGTTGAGATACGGGCCGTTCCACTTCGACACCAGACCGACAGGATAAGTCGAGCTCAAGGCGTCAAAATCAGACGCCGTGATCGGGTCCGTGAGGTGGTCCAGGTTCCCAGGGTAGCGCCTGACATCGGAAACGAATGCCGTGATCGCGCTTTGCACGGCCTTCAGGTCCTCCGCCGCGCGAGTGGAATCGCCCTTCGAGATCTGGCCCGTAAGTGCCGGCAGAAGCACGGCAGCAAGCGTCGCTATGATGGCGATCGTGACGAGAACTTCCGGGAGCGTAAAGCCGAGTCTTTTGGAGGTCATGGAAACTCTGGAAAGAGGAAGACTTGAGCGTTCTTGAAGGCTGGCCTACTGGATGGGGACCGCGTAGAAACTAGCGATGCCTGAAGACGTCGCCGACCAGCGAAGCTGGCCGGTGGTAGAGTTCGCGATATCGTCGATGATCTCATCGAGCCCGTTGAATTCATCCAGCGTGATCGGCATGATGTCGACCTTCACGTAGGAGATTCCGTTGAACTCGTTACTTGGCGACTTGATGAAGTCCGCCTGAATCTCCCCGCCGAAACCGGTAACCATCTTGTTGTCCACCAATTCCTCGGCGAGGTACGGTCCCTTCCACCTCGCGACCAGCTTGGGCGGGTAGAAGTTGCCGTTGATGTCCTTGCGCGCTGTAGTGATGGCCGTGGTGAGATGGACCAGGGAGTCCGGATAGCGCCGCACGTCGGACACAAAAGTGTTGATGGCAGTCTGCACCGCGAGCAGATCGTTGGATGCGCGGCTCGCCTCGCCCTTGGTGAGCTGACTGTTAAGGGCGGGAAGAAGTACGGCCGCCAAAGTGGCCACGATTGCGATCGTTACCAGTACTTCAGGCAGCGTGAATCCACCGCGGACACTTCGCTTCATGGACCTCTCCACGTGTGACCGAGCCGTCTCGTTAGCCAGTACTATAGTGGCAGAACGTAACCGTCCCATTACACTCCCTACGCTCCTCATTACAGGCATTCCGACGCGGGTATTTACTGAAGCGTTCGCTCATTTTAGCATTTTGCGGCAACTTCTGCAATACCGAACTCGTTGACCCTAAAGAGGTTGCAAACACCGTTAGTTGGCGTGTGACTCAAGCGTTATATTGTGTGGAGCTCAATGTCACATCCCAATAACACCCCTCCAGACGCGCGATATCGCCTCCTTTTGCTGGGGCCAGCATCGCTGACCGATGGCAGTGGGGCGGTCTTGCCCGGTATGGGTCCCGGGAAACCGTTGGCGATGCTGGCGTACCTGGCTATTAACGGCTCCGCATCGCGCGAAGAGCTGGTGAGCTTGCTCTGGCCGGAGATTCCTGAAAACAGGGCCCGCAATGCTTTCCGGCAGACTCTCCATCGGCTTCGCGGGGCTCTCGATCCGCGCGTGCTGTCCACCGAGCGCGAGATCATCTCATTGCATGCCGACGACAGCCTATGGTGCGACGCTCTGGAGTTCGCGCGAGTCACAGCCTCGGACGCCGATCGAGCGATAATCCTCTATCGCGGCCCGTTTCTCGGGGGACTGAACGTTGGTTCGGCGCCATACGAACAGTGGGTCGAGGCACAGCGCGAGCGGATGGAAGGGCAATATCGCGGAGCCCTCTCGCGCGCGGCGAACACGGCGCTGGAGGCCGGTGAAACCGCGCGCGCGACGGGGTATGCGCGCACGCTCTCCCGGGTAGCGCCGCTGGATCCGAACGCTGCCGTCCTCGAAGCAAAAACGCTGGTGGCCGCGGGCCGCAAGCCGGAAGCAATCTCCGCCCTCACGCGGCACGTATCGGAGGTGGAGTCCGAGCTCGGAGCCAAGCCGGGAGCGGCCGTGACCGCCATGCTGCACCGGCTGGTGAATGAAGCGCCGGAAGCTCCGGAGACTTCGCACGCGGCAGCGCCAGACCTGCTTCCAGAAGCGGAATTCCTCGGGCGTGAGCGGGAGATGGGGCGACTGCTGGGGCTCTGGCGCCGGATCGAGCGTCGAGGCGCGTTCGTCGTGCTCGCGGGGCCGCCGGGAATCGGAAAGACCCGCCTCGTGAAGGAGCTGGCGGCGAGAATCTCGGCGTTCGGCCCGGCACTGCTTCTTTGGGGGCAGGAGCGCTACGGCAATCGGGCGATTCCGTACGCTGCGTTGGCGGACGCGCTCAGGCCCGCGGTCACGGCACCGGGCGTGGCCGGCGCGAGCCAGCATCTGCTGGCCGAAGCCGCGCGACTTCTGCCCGAGATCCGGGACCAGTTCAACCTGCCCGAAGCGACACCCCTGGAAGACGACGCCGCACGAATCAGGTTCTTCGAGGGCGTGGCCTCCCTGCTCGATGCGGTGGCTTTCGAGCAGCCGGTCTGTGTCGTGCTGGAAGACCTGCAGCACGCGTCCCGGTCGAGTGTCGAGCTGCTGCAGTTCCTCGCGCAGCGCCTGACCGGCGCTCCCATACTATTTCTCGCGACCTTCCGGCCAGCGGATTCACCGCGATACGTGCTCGAGCGCTTCGCACCGCCGGCGTCCGGGGCTGCAGCCCCGGACGGAGAGGAGTCGGCCACGGAGCGAGCGGCGATCTCGCTTGCTCCGCTGAGCGCGGATTCCATGAGGAAGCTGCTCGCCTCCGTGACGTCCGAGCTCGACGACGACGTTCTGACAGCAATCGTCGGCGCGTCCGATGGCAATCCCTTCCGCGGACTGGACCTGGTGCGCCGCGTCCGGCGGGGAGAGCCGGTGGCGAGGCCTCCGGTCGAGATATCGAACACTCTTTGGGTAAGGCTGCAGAGCTGCTCACCGCATGAGCAGCGCGTTTTTCTCGCGAGCGCCTTGCTCGGCCGCCCGGCTCCGCTACGCCTGCTGGCGGCCGCCACGCACCTCGCCGAGCCGGTGGTATTCGATGCCGCGCTCGTGCTGGAGCAGTGCGGCCTGACCGTTCAGCGCGGCGGCGGGATCGCGCCGGCGCACGACGGTGTCGCGATGCTGGCGCTCGAGGAGACAGGATCGGCCGCTCGCGCACTACTGGCCGGCTGGGCAGCCGACGCGCTGGCAGCCGAGCCTGCAACTTCGAACGCGGAGCTAGCGCAGCTGTATTCGACCGCGGGTCAGCCGTCCTCGGCGCATGGCTACGCCCGCGCGGCGATTCTCGACGCGGGGGTAAGCGGAGCGCTGGACGAGCTGGAACAGCTTATCGCGCTCGCGTCACGCACCGCCCTGAACAATCGTGACCGGCTCGCGGTCGAGTCCCTGCGCACGACGTTTTTCGGCGGCGTCCAGCGGCTGAGCAGTGGCAGCGAGTCGCGCGGCACCGGACGCGAAGAGCAGGAGCCGCCCCCGCGGGAGATCGCGACACCCAGTCAGCCGGAGCCAGTCCCGTCGCAGTCAAGCAGCGCGCGTGCGGAAAACAGACCGCCTCGCTGGCTGGAGTTCGTCACGAAGCGCCCGGTGTACACGACTGTCGTTTTGATGGCGGCAGTCCTCGTGGCCGCCTTGTTGCTCCAGGGCCGCGTGAGTGGAACCGGCGGGCCTGGCGGCATGGTGTTGGTCGATTCGGTGGTCGTCGCGGAGCGAATCGGAGCACGCAGGAGCCGGCAGTACATGATCACCGGTCCAATCCTCCCTGCTGCATCGCTCGCGGATGCTCCGAGTGTCGCCGAGCCTGCCTGGATGGCCGAACTCACGCTGCCGTGGGTGAACCCCCAGGTGAGCCCGAACGGTCGGCATGTCGCGGTCGAGCACATCACGCCCGGCGGAACCGACGTGTACGTGATCGGCGCGAGCCGGCGCGACACTATCCCGCTGGCGATCGGCGGCGGAGACAACCTGATCGGCGGATGGTCGCCGGATGGCCGATGGCTGCTCGTGATTCTCGGGTTTGTGGAAAACGACCGCCACAGGTCGATCCTGCGCGCGTACGACGTTGCAGTACCGGGCGTTGCCGTCGCCATCGACACGAGCTCGGCTCACGCTGTCGTGGACGCGGTGTGGTCTCCCACCGGCACGCACATAGCGTGGACTGCCCGCACGGGCGCTTCGCGACAGCAGGACGTGTTCGTTGCCATGACGGACGGCACCCGCGCGCAAAACATCACGGCGAGCGCGAGCGAGGAATATCATCCCGCCTGGTCCTCCGACGGGACGCGCCTGCTTTTCACGAGCGACCGGGAAGGCAACGCCGAGATCTATTCGCTGGAGCTGAGCTCGAATGGGCTAAGGCGGCTTACGTTCAATGCGGCACAGGACGATCACGCGGAGTTCTCGCCCGACGGCGGCTTCATCGCGTTCGAGTCCACACGGGATGGAAACGTGGGCGTGTACGTACTGCCGCCTTTGGGCGGAAACGCGCGCCGTCTCACGCCGGCGGGGAGGAATTTCGAGCTCATGGGCTGGCGGGGGCCCGCGCCTTCCTACGTGTCGGAGCTGCGCGCCGCCGTGCCTCCATCGCTGGCGCCGGGCGGCACCGCCCCAGTCAGCGCTACCGCGGTTGATCAGTACGGCACCACCATGCCGCTGCCGGCAATAGAGTGGGAGTCGCTCGATCCCCCAGTTGTGCTGCTCCCGGCGGCCGGCCGCGGCTCGCCCGGCTCCACTGCAGTAGCAGGGCAGGATCCCGGTCTCGGACGGATAGTTGTCAGGGCGGGCGCCTGGAGAGCGGACACAGCGGTGACGCTGGTCGGAGCAACACTCAGCGTTCTGGCGGATGACTTCGCCCGGGGGCTGTCGCCTTCGCGCTGGACCGCCCTTGGCGACCCGGAACCAATCGCGGCCGCGACCGCCGGAGCCGATGGCGGCCGCGCGCTGGTGCTGCAATCGGATCGTCAATGGGAGAGCGGCGTGCTTGGCACGAATATCGTTCCGCTCAGACCCGGGCTGTCCGTGAGCGCCCGGGTCCGCGCGCCGTTCTCCTCCGTGGGGCAGCCCGGAGGGTTCACTATCGCGCTCGTGGCTGCGGAAGCAGGCGGAGTGATCGAGCGCTCCGCTCCGCAGTTTCTCAAGATCGTGGCGCTGTCATGGCTCTCGGAAGCGGGGCGGCTCGCATACTCGGCCGAGCGCGAGTTCTGGTCCGAGGCAGTCCGCTTCGAGCGGGGGAATGACTGGCACCGCTTCAGAATCGAGATCGAGGCGGACGGACGGGTCGCCTTTTACGTGGAGGATCGCCTGCGGCGACGGTCGAGCATAGTGGTGTCGGGTCGTTCCGCCGACGCGCTCGTGCAGCTCTGGATCGCGGGACGGGGCACTGGAGAGAGTGTCGTCGTGGACGACGTGCGGCTGGAGCTCGCGGGGCAGAGATGATGCGTTCCGCCGGAAGCTGGCTGGCGCGAACGGGGGTGGGGCCACACTTTTTTGGCATGAAGCGCGCGCGAGCGGGATTGACACTCGTCGAGCTCGTGATCGTCATGGCGATCCTCGGCATTCTTGGAGTGGTGATCGTCTCGACGACAAGCGGGACATCCGCGTCCCAGCAGAGCGACCAGGAGCGGATAAACGAGGTCGCGAACGAGCTGGACATCCTGGCCCGGGCGATCGCTTTCTTCGAGCCGACGAAGCCGAAGTTCTCGTTCAAGCAGACCGTGGGAGTATATCCCAGCCGGCTGTCCCACCTCACGGAGCCGATCACACCGTCGAAACAAAACAGCTGCGGCCAGAATTACACTTCGGGGCAAGCCAACTTGTGGCTGGGCGGCTATTACACGCGGGAGATCCCGACGACCGGCCTGTTCGTGGCGCCGGGCTTCGTGACCAGCGACACCCTGTTCCGCACGCCTCCCACGTTCCCGGTGCCGCAAGGTCCGTATCATGGGACGCTCGCGATCAAGATTCCCAACGTGACGCTCGCTGATGCCAGGCTGCTCGGGCTGACGGTGGACGGTGATTCGACGGGGACCGTGGGGACCGTCCGCTACACGCCGCAGAATGGAACTTCGCCGGTGACCGTGAACTACCTCATCGCGGTGGGCGATTGCTGACGCGACGCGGCGCGACTCTGTTCGAGGTAATCATCACCGTCGCCATTCTGGCCGTGATCGGCGCGGCGATATACATCAGCCAGGCAGCGGGCTCGGCACTTGGCGGACAAGCGGCAAACGTCGACAGAGCGGCGCGTGTCCTGGCTGAGATAGCCGACGCCGAAGGCCGAATCACGGGCACTGGGGGAGCTACGTCCTTCAACCAGGTAGTCGGTCAGGACAAGGCTACCGTTTCGTCAAACGCGTCGAAACTCTCGCAGCTGACCACGCCCATCACCGTCAACGACCAGAATAGCTGCGGCTACAACTATCTGAGCGCCGAGGTCGGACGGTGGAAGACACCCTTCTATTACCGCATCTTCCCCACGACGGGCATCCTCATCGCGCCGGGGTACTACGCGCAGGATCAACTCATCCGGTACAACGCGCCCGGCGTTCCCACGACCCCTGCAAACCGGCCCGCCGAGAACGATGCCCGCGCCGCCGGGACCGTGGCGGTCGTGATGCCCAACACTCCGCTGCAGGAAGCAGTCGCGCTGGCAGCCCGGGTGGAGGGCGATCAGGGCGGCGTTCTGGGAGCGGTAAGGTATTTCCCGCAGGACGGCAGCAGTCCGGTGACGCTCGAATATCACATAACCGTACGCGGATGTTAGAGAGCGCCCGGGCGCGCGCGCGGTGCGGCTTCGCCCTGATGATTGCGGTCGTGACGGTCGCGGTAATGGCGGTGCTGGCGACCGTGATATTCGCATCGCTCGCGGGCGGGGGCCAGGGGGTGGACCGCATCGTACTGGCTACCGACATCCTCTTCCGCTTCAAGACGGAGATCATCGGCGCACCGCCCTCGTTCTACGAGCGGATCAGAGTGTACCCGGGCCGGCTGCATGATCTGGTGGAACCTATTACGACATCCGACGTGAACAGCTGCGGCCAATTTTACAAAGCGTCACCCGACGTCAACAACTGGCTGGGCCCGTACCATCTGATCCCATTCAACGAAAATTTCGGGTATACGCTCTCTTCGGGAATCGTCGCGCAGAACGCGACGGTTCGTACGACGTTCACCAATGGAGCGCTGGCGCTGGCCATCGTGATGAATGACATCACCCTCGCGGACGCGCAGGCGATGAAGGCAAGAATCGACGGAATCTCGGGCGACACCATAGCTTTCACTCCCAACGGCGACAATCCGGTCGTAGTTCATTACCGGATGCCTATAACTTCGGATTGCTGATGCGCGGCCCTATTAAGTCCGTCCGCCCCGGTTTCACGACTGTGGAGGTGCTCGTGGCGCTCGCGATTGTCGCGGTGCTCAGCGCCATAATCGTCCCTCAGATCACGGGCCGAATCAGGGAATCGCGGCAGTCCGCCCTCTCGCAGACGTTCTTCGGGCTGAGCCAGGGAATCGCCGAGTACAAGAAAGCGGTTACGCGTTACCCCTATCAGCTCATTCTGCTTACACAGGCGCCCGTGCTGCTCGATCCCGCGGCGAAGGATGCGTGCGGCAACAATCTCAACGCGTCGCACATCAACAATTGGCGTGGGCCGTACGTATCGCGGCAGCTGTTGAGCACGGGAATCGCGATGGGCGACG
>CALMKE010000209.1 GCA_937867645.1 uncultured Gemmatimonadota bacterium
TTGGAGAGCGTGTTGTCGGCGAACGCGGCCGTGGCCTCGATGGTGAGCGCGCCCTGGCGGTTGATGGAGGCGGCGAAGACCTTCATCCCCGGCCCTTTGTCCACCGGGACCGACTCGCCAGTCACGGGTGATTCGTCCAGGCTGGACGAGCCGGCGACGATCACGCCGTCGGTGGGCAGCGACTCGCCCGGGCGTACGATGAAACGGTCACCGGGCTTGAGCGATTCCGCGGGAACCGTTAGCTCCTTGCCGTCGCGCAGCACGCGCGCCTCTTTCGGGGCGAGATCGAGCAGCGCGCGGATGCTGGCGCGCGTGCGCGCGTAGGTGTACTCCTCCGTTCCCTCGGCCGCGCCATAGAGAAACACCAGCGCCGCCGCCTCTTCCCACAGGCCGAGGATGCCCGCGCCCGCGGTGGCGGCGATCATCAATAGCTCGATGCCGACTTCTCTGTCCGCGACCAGCTTCTCGATGCCCTCGCGCGTCCAGTGCCAGCCGCCGAGCGGGATCGCGATCCAGTAGAAGTAATTTTCGAAATCCTCGGGCAAGAGTTGCAAGCGCGCGAGCACGAAACCGGCGCCGGCGATGAGGCCCGAGAGCAGCGCGTTGCGCAGCGGTGGATGACGCCACCACGGACCTTCGAATTCAGCTTCTTCGCTTCCGTCTGACATTTTCTATCCTCACCGGTTAGTTCTTCACGATTCGGTAATCATGAATATGCGTTATCCCATCTCCCTGACGTTGCGGAGAATGAAACGACTTCGCGGCAAGGCCGGGAGCCGCCGGTAGTCGATCGTGAGATTCTGTTCCGGCAATTCGTAAGCAATGCGCCGGGTAAAAAAGCTCAACGCGACCTTCATGAGATCGATGGCGATCAGCTCACCCGGGCAGCGGTGGTGGCGATGTGCATCGCCACCGCCGTGAGGGATGAGGCTGAACGGATCGCCATCCCATCCGAGAAACCGTTCTGGCCGGAAGGCCTCCGGCTCTTTCCAGATGCGCGCGTCGTGGTTGGTGCCGTACAGATCCAGCGCGACCTTCGTACCTTTCTGGAAGTGATAACCCTTCCATGCAAAGTCGTCCCGTGCCTGGGCCATCACCAGTGGGAAGAAAGGGTAGAAGCGCCGGACCTCCTGCACGAACGCTTCGGCATAGTCGGTCTCGCCGGTCCTGAGCGGTTGCTGGCACGCGGGATATTGGTGCAGCGCCACGGCCACGAACGTCATATAGACCGATACGGCCACCGTCGGCCGCAGCACGTTGATGAGCTCGACCGCGGCGGTGTGCCGGTCGAGCAGCGCGCCCGAAGCGTCCCGATGCCACGCGATAACGTGGGCCGCGCTCTCCACGGGTGCATGGTATCGGCCGGCACGAATGGCTTCGATCACGTCGGTAATCCACTGCTCGGCCTGTCGGCGCGCGCGTCGGGACAGAAAGTGTCCGAGGCCGATGGCGGCCGCCTGGTCGAACATCGCCGTCAACTGATACGTACGTTGTTTCACCTCCGATTCCGTCGGCGGGACGCCGGCCCAGTCGCACACCGCCCGCGTCAAGATCTCGCGCAATTCGGGATAGAGCACGACCCGTTTCTGGCGCACCCACTTGCCGAGTGCGACGCGCCAGTACTCGCTAGTGATGTGCGCCAGGCGCTCGATGCGCTCGGGCGTCATGAGCGACATGAGCATCTGCTTGCGGTGGCGGTGGGCCTCGCCATCGAGACCCTGCACGCCGCCCACGCCGAAGAGGGTTTTCTGAAGCCACATCGGTGCGACACCGGCGCGCGCGAAGCGCTGCGGACTGTAGAACAACGCCGCCGCCTCGCGCCCGCGCATGCAGAGAGTGCGTTGGAACATGAGCGTGGTCTCGAAGAAATCGGACCGGTAGCGCTCGCAGCGCTTCGAGATGAACCGGTACGGATCGCGTATCAGCGCCAGGGTGCTTTCGGGAAGAGGATCACGAGGAATCTCGGGCATCGGCGTGCTCCTTACGTCAAGGACGGTTCCGCGCCGGCGTGGTTCTGCGAAGCAGCCGGATCCCAAGGACATCCAGAACCAACAGCAGTGCACCGGTTGAAATGGCGGCATCGGCGAGATTGAAGATCGGCCAGTACCAGGACCCGTAGTAAAGATGCAGGAAATCGATTACATGTCCGTACACCAGTCGATTGGCGAGATTCCCCAGCGCCCCGCCCAGGATCAGCCAGAGCGCGATTTCCTGTTGCCGTTGTTGCGGCGCTGCGCGCCTCAGTATGACGAGCAGCGCGATCGACGCGACCGCGCCCACGATGACGAAGAAGCCGTTCTGCCAGCCGCCGGCGTCGCTCAACAGGCTGAACGCGGCGCCGGTGTTGTACGCGAGCGTGAGCGCGAAAAACGGTGCCAGCACCACGCCCTTCAAGCCAGCCAAATACATCAGCGCCAGCTGCTTGCTCGCCTGGTCGATGACGAGCACCGCCGCCGCGATCCAACCGCGGCGCCACCAGCGCGCGAAACTCATACGTCTCACATCAACGTCCATGCATTCAGCCTTCGAGTAGCGCAGAACGCGAGCTGCGTGATAGCGCCTGCGTCGCGCTTTCTTGCCACATTATTCGCCGTCGATCGGCTGCGCCGCTGTGATCTCGCTCACGTAGATCCAGCCCGCGTTCTTATGGCCGGTGCGCGCGTTCTCGCGGATCGTGTTGATCGCGCGCGCCGCCTTCGCGTCGTCGCATACGAGCTCGAGCTTGACCTCGGTGATAACGCGTTCGGCGACCTCGATGGAGAACTCCTGTTCTTTCTCCGACAGCGCACGCGCCATCCCTTTGACGTCGACCAGAGCGAGGTTGCGGAAGCCATCGCGCTCGAGCGCGTAGACGACGTCGGCGATGCGGTTGCGGTGAATGTAGGCCTTGATCTCTTTCATGATCGTTTCTCCGGATGGGAATGATGATCCTTCGCCTTGCCCTTCAGGCGTGTCCACGACGGGAGGTCGTGGACGGCGAGCAGCGCGAAGATGATGGCGGCGGTGAGCAGCCCGAGGACGTACATGCCGTAGGCGACGGCCAGCCCGACCGAGGCAGTGGCCCAGATCGTGGCCGCGGTCGTGAGCCCGGCGATGCGCCCTTGCTCGCGCAGGATCACGCCGGCGCCGAGGAACCCCACGCCGGTCACGATACCGGCGGCGATACGCGTGGGGTCGGCGGCGCCGGTCACGTGCGACGACACCAGGCCGAACACGCACGCCCCGAGCGCCACCGCGGCGTAGGTGCGGATGCCGGCCTCGCGCCCGTGGCGCTCGCGCTCGAAGCCGATGAGGCCGCCGAGCACGGCGGCGAGGATCGTGCGCGCCGCCATCAGGATTTCGGTTTCCCAGTCCATGCTCAGCCGCCCCGCGTCAGGTCGTCGTTCCGCCATTCGAGGAGCGCGATGACGGCGACGATGCGCCATTCGCGGTTGCGCCACCAGCGCCGCGCGCGCCAGGCGCCCGCGATGCGGCGTGCATCTACGCGCGGCGGGTGCGGCCGCCCGCCATCGTTGAGGTGCCACTTGAGCGCGAGCGCGATGAAAGCAAAGAAAGATAAATGCCGGTAACGGGGGATCGCCTGCGCAAAATCACTGCCGGTCATATTCAAAATCTCCCGATGAATTCGTGCTTGAAACGTTTCTCGATTTGCAGCGTGGCGTGCTCGATGGCGAAGCGTTCGCGCAATACCTGCGACAGCGC
>CALMKE010000210.1 GCA_937867645.1 uncultured Gemmatimonadota bacterium
GTGTCGATCCGCAAAGGACAGACGTACCGGATCGTCGTGAGCGACCTGGTGCGCGGACGGCCGATCTGGTTCGGAGGCACGGACCGGTCGGAAGCGAGCCTGGACGAATTCTTCACCTGGCTGGGCCCGAAGAAGAGTGTTCGCATCCAGCTGGCGGTGATGGACATGTGGCGGGCGTTCGAGAACTCCACGCGGCGCAATGCTCCGGAGGCGAAGATTCTGTTCGACAAGTTCCACGTCCTGCGTCACCTCGGCGACGCGCTCGACCAGGTCCGCAAGAGCGAGTACAAGCGGCTCACTGGCAAACACCGTCGCTTCATCAAGGGCCAGAAGTACACGCTCCTTGCCCACCGCGAGAACCTCACGCTGGAAGGACGCCAGGGCTTGAAGCTCTTGCTCGCAGCCAACAAGCGGCTGAATACCGCCTATCTCCTGAAGGAATCCTTTGGGCAGCTCTGGGACTATCAGCGCGAAGGCTGGGCGCGGCGCTTCTTCGACCAGTGGCGCGCCGCATTAAAGTGGCAGCGGCTCAAGCCATATGAGAAATTCGCCGCAATGATCGAGCGCCACTGGGACGGGATCGCGGCGTACTGTGATACGGAGAACAAGGTCTCCCTCGGCTTCGTCGAAGGGCTGAACAACAAGATCCGTGTGCTGCAGCGCCGCGCTTATGGTCTTCGCGATCCGGAGTATCTCCGTCTCAAAGTCCTTACCTGCATGCTACCAGAACTCTGAAACCGTCCCAGATTACCCACTCAGTTGGGAGAAGACCCAAAAAAAAAGACCCGCGTTCACGGGTCTCCTTTCTTTCGCGGTTGCTGAAAAACGCTATGCGCGCGCCGGGCGCCTGGTCAGAGCCTGGCACACCGCGGGGTACACTCGCGCGCCTTCCGAGCCCGCGCGCGGAGGATCCCAGGACATGTTCGCGAGGACGCGCCGGCTCACGGCCGGAACCTCTTCGACAACGCGCCCCTGCGCCGAATACAGCGAAGCGCCGATTCTCTTCACGCGGATCGGCGAGCACTTGATCTGCACCTGCTGCACCAGCCGCGTGTAGTCCCTGCGGCTCTCGGCCCGGCGCGGCGTCGCGTAATCCCAGCGCACGAACGCGACGTACGATCCTTCCTCCGCCACGCGGATCCTGGTCGTGTCGATCGCGACACTCATGCGCGCGTCGCTGTGAATCGTCCGCCACGCGCTCTGCGCCGCGGCCTCGTTGGGCGCAAACACGATACCGAGCGCGCCGGCGAGGGCAAATCCAAGAAAAGTCTTCATCATGAGCTGTTGGGTGTTGGCTGTTGGCTGTTGGCTGTTAACCGCTGATTGGAGGGCTCGGGAAGCTATCGACGCCCGTACCGCTCTTCAAACGCAGTAAGCGGACCATCCCAACTGCTACCCCGAGCCGACGGAGATGTGCCCCGACAGGTCAAACGCCTTCGGTCTCTCCCCCCTCCGCCTGCCACGCCCGCCACCCGCCCGCCATGGACGCCACGTTCCGGTAGCCCATCTCACCCAGCGCCTTGGCCGCGAGCACGGACCGGAACCCTCCCCCGCAGTACAGGACGAGCTCCGCGTTCTTGTCGGGCACCTGCTTCTCGATGTCGCGCTCGATGACTCCCTTTCCCATGTGAACGGCGCCGCGCGCGTGACCAGCGTCCCATTCGCGATCCTCGCGCACGTCGATCAGCAGCGCGCCCTTCTTCTGGCGCTCGCGCGCGCCGGCAACATCCACTTCGCGCACCGCCGCGCGGGCGTCTTCGGTGAGCTTGAGAAAGCCGGGCGAATGGTCCATTGCTACGAAGCGCGGACGTAGGTGAAGCCCTTCTCCTGCGCGCGTCCGATCGCAACCACGAGGCCGGGCACGACCACCGCGCCGGGGATGATCGCCTGCCTCAGCTCGTTGTACACGTCGGCCTCCGGCAGCGAGCGCGCGCGAGCGAGCGAGCCGGACGTGAGCTTGAGCGCGACGTTGCACACCAGCAGCACGACCCCGCGATCGATCGCCGTATCTATCGAATAAGGGCCGCCCACGGCGAAGACGTTCCGCCTCGCGGGCTCCCTGGTGTCCGGATCGTTCACGTTGATGCGTTTGCCGAGCTCGTATTTGTCCCACGCCGCGTCGTTCAATCCGATCGGCAGCGCCGACCCGTGCACGCCGATGACCGCGGATACGTGGCCTGGAGCGGCGCCGTAATCCGCGCCGTACACGTCGAGGAAGTTCGCCGCCATCAGCATCGCGGCGCCGTCACCCGGCGATGTCGAATGGAATAGCTGCCGGTGCTCACCGCGCGCGCGCTGCATCCAGGCGTCGTGGTCAGGATTTGCCATGCTGGCGGTGGCCTGCTGCGCGGCCGACGACCTGGAAAAGCCGGCCATGGCGGCGATGCCGCCAAGCTGCGCCAGAAACTTGCGCCGTGCGGACGAGCTCGAGTTTGAAGCGGACACTGCTGCTCCGTGATGGTGGGTTATGTGCAAAGATACGACGGGTGGAGCCTCACGGGCGCTTGCCGGCGGCCGCTCTCGTAGGGTACGCTACGTCGGGCGGCGGATCCCCTTTTGGCCAGTCGTTCTCCTTCCCCGGAAAATCAGGACGCGGCCGCGTATTGATGTACGTAGCGACGTCGAACGCGTCCTGATCGCTCAGTATTCCCGGCGTGTCGTACGGCATCGCCACGCGCACGAACGCCGCGGCCGTGCGTACGCGCGCCATCCCCGCCCCGATGTTGTACGAGCCCGGGCCCCAGAGCGGCGGCGCTGCTCCGCCTTCGCCGCTCGCGCCGTGACAGCGCACGCACGTGCTCGCAAAGAGCGCCGCGCCACGCACGGTGTCGCCGGGAAGCGGCTTGATCGGCGGCAGCCCCTGCCCCGCCACTCTCGATCCGGCGGGAATCCCGAGCGACAGGAACGACAGGTAGGCGATGATGTCGCGCAGCGCCGGACTGTCGTGCGGCAGCGCCTTGCCGTTCATGCTGCGCTCGAAGCAGTCGTTGATCCGATCCTCGACGATCTGTATCCCACCCGCCCGCGAGCGGTACTGCGGGAACTGGCCGTACACGCCTATCCACGGCATGACGTTCGCCCGCGTTCCGTTGTCGAAATGGCAGCTCGTGCACCGCAGCCGGTTCCCCACGTGCTCGGGCAGGCTGTCGCGCGTGGCCGCGAGGATCGCGCGTCCCCGCCGGATGGAGACGCCCATCGGGCCTTCGGGTATCAGCGAGTCGTGCGGCGCGGTTACCGCCGCGGCGATAGCCGCCGGCTTCCCCGGCTGCGGCTTGCCCGCGCCGTCGCCGGGTCGATCGCACGCCATTCCCGCGACCAGCGATATGCACGCGGCTAGCCGCGCGAGAGCCGGGTAGATCGGGCTGGAAGGAGTCATCGGCACCATGCAGGATATCTTATGACCGGGCGCGCCGCGCGCGAGTCTCCGCACAAGATGCAGCGCGCAACGCGCATTTTCCAACATGCGAGGCGTGACATGAGGGCAACCGGCGAAATCCCGGAGCTGGCGGGAATATCCTCCTCCGAGGGCGCGCGCAGAATCGGCTATTCAGTCGAAGAGAACGTCCGGCGCCTCCTCCGCTACCAGTGGGCGGAGCTGAGCATCGCGCGGACGCTGGTCGCTCACTTGCCCGCCGCTCCCGAGTGGGAGGCGAAATGCGCGTTCGCCCTGCATCAGTGGGAGTGCGCCACGCACGCCGACGCGTTGCGCACCCGCGTCGCCGAGATGCGCAATCCCGTCCCGCCCCTCGACACCGCGCCGGACGAATCGCTCGCGGCCTTCTTCGAAGAGCTGAAGCGGGGCGCGAATACCGTCGAGCTCGTCGCGGGCGTGTATGGCGTGGCACTTCCGGCTCTGTGGGCCGCGTACCGCTCGCACCTGGACGACACCAATCCGCTGGTGGATCATCCCACCGCGCGGCTGCTGCGCGCCGTGATTCCGGAAATCGAGGACGCGATCGTGTGGGGCGATCGCTGTCTCGCCGCGCTGGTGCGCGACGACCCCCAGGCGGGCGCGCTCGCCGAGCGATGGCGCGAGCATCTGGTCGCGTACCTGCTCGGCGCGCGCGGGATCGCCGGCGCCAGCGACGGCGCGGCCGAGCCGGCGCGGCTTCCCCCCGGACGCGCGACGGGCCCGTTCCAGCCGGACATGCACCCGCGCCGCGACTCGCGCTTCGCCGGCAGCTACAACTTCAATTTCCCGCCGCACGTCGTGTACAACGCCCCCGGCGTGCCCGACGACGAGCGGAACCTGGCCCTCCTGTGCAAGCGCGCGCTGGAGATGGACGTGCCCGAGATGATGGCGTCGTTCATGACCGAGCGCGCGGACCAGCCATGGGAGCTTCAGCTCGATTATTCGCGCCAGCTGTGGGACGAAGCGCGGCACGCGATGATGGGCACGGTGGCGCTGGAGGCGAGGGGTGTGGACTGGCGTTCGATTCCGCTCAACGTCGGCTTCTCGCTGCGCCTCAATCTGCACGCGACGCCGCTGGAACGGCAGGTGATTCTGTACGGGATCGAGCAGTCGCTCATGCCGGCCGAAGTTGGCAAGCGCTCGGAGTACGAGACGGCCCGCGCTTCCGGCGACGAGCTGTCCGCGCATTTCCACGACTACGACTGGGCCGACGAAGTGTTGCACGCGCGCATCGGGCGGCGCGCGATGAAGCGAGAAGGGATCTCGCGCGAAAAAGCGCTGGAGATGGCGCAGGCGATCCACGAGAAGACGTGGGCCGCGCTCGCGGAGTACCGCGACCGCGACCCGCAGGAGGATTGGTGGCCGGCATTCGTCCGCCGCGTACTCGGCCACGACAGCGCGGTCGCGGGCGCGGAGCTGGGCGATCCGAAAGTGCTGACGGAGTGACCCGGGCGGCTCAGGCCGCCGCCCGGCGCTCCTCCTCCATGCGGGTGATCTCCGCCGGCGGGTCGGGCTCGTTCCTGAACGACCGCGCGATCCACGAGAACGCGAGACCGGCGATGAGCAGCAGGATCAACCCGCTGCCGAACTCCAGGAACACCAGCTTCCCGATTCCGAACAGCGAGGCGTACACCGCGATCACTCCGGCCAGCCAGTTGCTCCACGCGAGCGCGCCGCCCGGAATCTTCTCCCGCCCGAAGCCAAGCCGGTTGGAAACCGTCACCCAGCCCGGACCGCCGGGCCGCACGCGGCGATAGAACGCGTCCAGCGTAGCGTCGGACTCAGGCTTCGTGGCGAACGTGACCGCCACCCACACGACCGTGCTCACCGCGACCGTGATCAGCATGACCCACGCATCGCCGTTGGGGTCGTCCGCGGCGAAACGCGGCCGCACGTACGCGAACGCCAGCAGCGAAACGATGAACGAAGTCACCATCGCGCTGATCTCCGACCACGCATTGATCCGCCACCAGTACCAGCGCAGGATCAGCACGAGCCCCGTGCCCGCGCCCAGCGCGAGCAGGAACTTCCACGCGCCCTCGATGGTCTCGAGCTGCCAGGTGACGAGCAGCGAAGCGCCGAAGAGAACCACCGTCGCGGCGCGCGCCGCGTTCACGTAGTGCTTCTCGCTCCTCCCCGGCCTGACGAACCGCTTGTAGAAATCATTGATCAGGTACGACGCGCCCCAGTTGAGCTGCGTCGCGACGGTGGACATGTACGCGGCGGCGAACCCCGCCAGCATCAAACCCTTCCACGGCGTCGGCAGATAGTCCATGAACGCGTGCACGTAGCCGTGCTCGCGGTTCTCGAGATTCGGATACAGCAGCACGGTCGCCAGCCCCGTGACGATCCATGGCCACGGGCGGATCGCATAGTGCGCGACCTGGAAGAACAACGTCGCGAGCACGCCGTCGCGCTCGGTCTTCGCCGAGAAGATCCGCTGCGCGATGTAACCGCCCCCTCCAGGCTCGGCCCCCGGATACCACGCCGCCCACCATTGCACGGAGAGGAAGACCGTGAGCGCGAGCAGCGGCATCCACGCGTACGCTGTGATCCCGTCCTCGCCCACGCGAACCGGCAGCACCGAAAGCGCCGCCGTCTCGCTCCCGAAGTGCGCTGTCACGCCCTCGCGCAGCGCGCCGATCCCGCCGACGGCATCCACCGCGAACCACGCGAGGATGATGACCGCGGTCAT
>CALMKE010000211.1 GCA_937867645.1 uncultured Gemmatimonadota bacterium
GTTCAGCGCGCTTACGCGGCGGCGGAGTCCGACGCCGCCCGGCTCGTCCTCGGCACCATGGTGCGTCAGCTCGCCCTGCTGCGCCTTGGCGAGGAAGAAATCGCGGAGGCGTTCGCTTCGCGCGACCCGGCGCGCGTCGCGCTCGCGCGCGACGCCCTTGTGGCGAACTTCGGCAGTGCATCCAGACTGATCGAACCCGAAGGGGCCGCGCCGTTCATCGATCACCTCATTGCCGTGGAGCTGGGTTCGGCGCAGTCGTGGCGCGCTCTGATACCCCGCGTACAGCGTACCACGCCGCCGCCTCCGCCACCGCCGGGCGCGCGCACGCCGCGGCCGGAGAAACCGCTCCTTTTGATCAATAGCCAGGGAATTCCGGAGGCCGTGCGCGCGAAATGGTCCGGTCGCGTCGAGTTCATCTCTCCGGCCCAATTGCGACAACGCGACCCGCGGGAAGCGCGCTCGTTCTACACCTTCGGGCCTGTGCGTGCCTGGGGACGCTTCGTGGGAGTGGAGGTCAACGCCTCCGGGACCTTGGCGCGCTCGGCCAACGAGTCTCCCCACCACTATGCATGGGGGAGTACCTACTACCTGATGGAGCTGAACGGTGAGTGGGTGGTCGTCGAGGCGAGCGGGTGGATCACTTGATGCCCGCTATCGCTAACAGCTAATAGCCAATAGCTCTCTTAGATGTCCAGATTAGACACGAACTTCGCGTTCTGCTCGATGAACAGCCGCCGCGGCTCGACCTCGTCGCCCATGAGCGTCTGAAAAAGCCGGTCCGCGTTCACCGCGTCCTCGATCTCCACCTTGAGGATCGTACGCGTGTCCGGATCCATCGTCGTCTTCCAGAGCTGGCTCGGGTTCATTTCTCCCAGGCCCTTGTACCGCTGAATTCCGACTGACGCCCGCCCCTCGCCGTTGCCCAGCCGCGCGGTGAGCTCGTTGCGCTCATCCTCGGTGTACGCGTAGTACTCCTCGCGGCCCTTGGCCACGCGGTACAGCGGCGGCTGCGCGATGTAGATGAAGCCCGCCTCGATCAGCTGCGGCATCTGCCGGTAGAAGAACGTCAGCAGCAGCGTGCGGATGTGCGCGCCGTCCACGTCGGCGTCCGTCATCAGGATGATCTTGTGGTAGCGCGCGTTCTCGAGAGTGAAGTCCTCCTTGATCCCCGCGCCGATCGCGGTGATGATCGTCCGGATCTCCTCGTTGGAGAAAACCTTGTCAATGCGCGCCTTCTCGACGTTGAGGATCTTGCCGCGCAGCGGCAGGATCGCCTGGAACGACCGGTCGCGCCCCTGCTTGGCCGAGCCGCCGGCGCTGTCGCCCTCGACGAGGTAGATCTCGCACAGCCGCGGGTCCGACAGAGAGCAGTCGGCCAGCTTGCCGGGAAGGTTGCCGACGTCGAGCGCGGACTTCTTGCGCGTGAGGTCGCGCGCCTTGCGCGCCGCTTCCCGCGCGCGCGCGGACGCTACCGCCTTCTCGATCACGATGTTCGCGACGCGCGGGTGCTCCTCGAGGTACGCGGAGAGCTGCTCGTTCACCACGGTCTTGACCGCGCCTTCCGCTTCCGAGTTGCCGAGCTTGGTCTTGGTCTGACCCTCGAACTGCGGCTCGCGGATCTTGATGGACAACACCGCGGTGAGACCTTCGCGCACGTCGTCGCCGGTGAGCGTGAAGTCCGCCTTCTTGAGCGCGTTGCCCTTGGCCGCGTACGCGTTGATCGTGCGCGTGAGCGCCGACTTGAAGCCCGTCAGGTGCGTCCCGCCCTCGTGCGTGTTCACGTTGTTCACGAAGGAGAAGACGTTGTCGTTGTAGCCGTCGTTGTACTGGAACGCGATCTCGATGCCGATGTCGTCGCGCTCGGCCTCGATGTACACGATCTCCTGGTGCAGCGGCTTCCGGTTGATGTTGAGGAAGCGCACCATCTCGCGCAGCCCGCCCTCGGCGTGGAAGACTTCTTCCTTCTCCTGGCCCTCGCGCTCGTCCTTGAGCGTGATCGTCACGCCCTTGTTCAGGAACGACAGCTCGCGCAGCCGCGTCTCCAGCGTGGTGTACTCGTAGTTCAGCTCGGTGAAGATCTCGGGGTCCGGCTTGAACCACACCTTCGTGCCGGTCTCTTTCCCCGTCTTGCCGCGCACCTCGAGCTTGGTCTTGGTGTGGCCGCGCACGAAGTCCATGTAGTGTTCCTTGCCGCCGCGCTTTACCCAGACCTTCAGCTGCTCGGACAGCGCGTTGACGACGGAAACGCCGACGCCGTGCAGACCGCCCGACACCTTGTAGCTCGACTTGTCGAACTTTCCGCCGGCGTGCAGCACCGTCATCGCGAGCTCGACGCCGGGAATCTTCTCGATCGGGTGCAGGTCAACCGGAATTCCGCGACCGTCGTCCTCGACCGTGATGGAATTGTCCTGGTGAATCCAGACGCCGATGTTGTGCGCGTAGCCGGCGAGCGCTTCGTCGATGGAGTTGTCTACGACTTCGTAGACGAGATGGTGAAGACCCCGGCCCGACGTCGAGCCGATGTACATGCCTGGGCGCTTACGAACGGCCTCCAGTCCCTTGAGTACCTGGATCTGGCCTGCGTCGTAACTGGCCGTCGGCTCCGCGGTCAGAGTCTTCGCCATGATTTCAGTTGGTGGGAAACGGGAAAAAAACGGTGGGAACGCGGCCGGAAAGGGGTGCGAAAACGGGCACCGAAGCTATACCGAAAGCGCGTGGTTTATCACTGCCTGAAATATACGCGGAAATGACGGACCGCGCAAATAAATCGTGCAGCCTTAAATCTTTGCGGTAAAAGCGCTTACCGCTTGAGCCGGAATCGGATTTTTTTGACCGTTTTGCGTTCCTTTCGCGAGTTCAGCGAGCGCAGGATTTCAGGCTCCAGCAACGACAGCTCCGACATCCACGCATTGGTCTTCACGGCAACCAGCAAAGTGCCGTCGGAAGTGACGTACAGCGGCTCGGTTACGGCGGCGATCTGCTTGCCGACGAGCTTGGGCCAGGCGGTCACGGCCCCGGCGTCATCCACCCGGCGCTCGAGGCCGGATTTCTTGAGGTAGGTCGAGACCGAGTCGGAGATCGGGGCGGGGCGGGACTTCTTTCTCTGCTCGGCCATAGAGTCAATCTCGTGGCTCTGGTGGCTTAAGGACAGTTCTTGACAAGTGGGCTGGAGCAGTACCGGGACGCGGCTCCGAGTGGGAGACTTGCGGAATCCGGGCTGTTGGCTGTGGGCTGTCGGCCATCGGCCATCGGCCAACTACACAGGGGACGGATCGAAGCGCGCGCGGGACGACAAAACGATCCGTCCAAATGGCGGTTCTCCGATTGCCGTCGGCCGACAGCCCACAGCCAACAGCCCGGATTCCCCGTCAGCACGCCAGGAGCTACCGCGTGATCACTCCAGCCCGAATGCTCCAACGGTCGACACGAGAAAGCTCCACGGGAATCTCTTCGGCTTTTGGCACGCACAGAAACGTCTGCCCGAACCCGCTGCTCGCGAGCAGCTCGAGTATCGCCGCGGACCGCCGCGAGTCCAGCTCGGCGAACGGGTCGTCGAGCAGCAGCACCGGCTTGCCTCCGCAGCTTTCCCGCAGCGTCGCCGCCTCCAGCATCCGCAGCGCGATCGCTCCGGTGCGCTGCTGGCCCGCCGAGGCGAATTCGCGCATGTCGTGGCCGCCGAGCTCGAGCACCAGCTCGTCGCGGTGCGGGCCGGCGTGGGTGATTCCGCGGCGGAGGTCCATCGGGCGGTGCTCTTCCAGCGAAGCCGCGAGCGCCGCGCGGGTGTCACCGGTGCCCGCGAGCCGCGCGCGATAGCGAAGCGTCGCGCTCGCGGTCTCGCCGATCGCGGCGCACAGCTCGCCGAACTCGCCGGCGCAGAGTCCGCTCCATTCCGCGCGCGCGTCCACGAGCACGGCCCCGTGCTCGGCCATGGCTGGCTCCCACACTTCGACTTCCGCCGGGCTGCCGCTTCCGCGCATCGCCGCCCGCAACGCGGAGTTCCGCTGCAGCAGCGCCATCCTGTAGCTGTGCAACGCGTGGAGATACTTGCGCGAGGTCGCGGCGAGCATGATGTCCAGGTACCGGCGCCGCTCGCTGGGCGCGCCGGAGACGAGCTGCGCGTCGCGGGGCGAGAACATCACCGTCGGAACGTGGCCGAACGCGTCGCTCAGCCGCGGCGGCTTCTTGCCGTCTATCGTCGCCTTCTTGCGGCGCGACATCTTCTCGAAGCCGATCGAGATTGACGCCCTGCCGTCGCCGGCATCCACGGAGGCGCCGAGGTGGAACCCGTCGGCGCCGAAGCTCACCACGTCCGCGTCGAGCGCCCCGCGGAAGGAGCGCAGGAGCTGCAGATAGTACAGCGCCTCGAGGAAGTTCGTCTTGCCGTGGCCGTTCTCCCCGATCAGCACCGCCCCCGCGCGGGGAATCTCGAGCTTTGCGGTAGCGAGGTTCCGGAAGCCGGTCAGCGAGAGAGCGGTGACGACGACGGCGGAATCGTCCGTGCCGTCCGCCTTCACTTCCCCTTGAACGATGGCGCGCGCTTCTCGAGAAACGCCGTAGTGCCTTCGCGTGTGTCTTCGCTCGCGGCCAGGAGGCCGAAGTGGTTGGCCTCCAGCAGGAGCCCTTCGTCCAGCGACATCTCCATTCCGCGATCGGCCGCCTCGATGCAGAGGGCGACGGCGAGCGGGCCGTTCGCCAGCACCAGCCGCAGGAGCTCGCGCGCCGCGTTCATCAGCTCGGCGGCGTGCACGACGCGATTCACGAGACCGATTCGGAACGCCTCATTGGCGTCGATCGTCTCGCCGGTGAGCAGCAGCTGCAGCGCGCGGCCTTTCCCCACGAGCCGCGGCAGCCGCTGCGTGCCGCCGTATCCGGGGCAGAGCCCGAGCTTTACCTCGGGCTGGCCGAACTTCGCCTGATCCGACGCGATGCGGATGTGGCAGGCCATCGCGAGCTCGCACCCGCCGCCGAGGGCGAAGCCGTTGATCGCAGCGACGATCGGCTTGGAGCAGGTCTCGATCCGGCGGAAGATGTCCTGGCCGCCGCGCGCGCGCGCCTTCGCGACGACCGGCGTCTGGCCCGACAGCTCCTTGATGTCCGCGCCGGCAACGAACGCGCGTCCGGCGCCCGTGATGATCGCGGCGCCTATGTCCTCGCGGACGCGGATCTCGTCGATCGCGTGGCTGAGCTCACCCAGCACCGCGCTGTTGAGAGCGTTGAGTTTGTCGGGACGGTTGATCGTGAGCGTCGCGATGCGGTCGGCGACCTCGAGGGTAAGGAATTGATAGTCCATGCTGGTGAAGATGGCTGGAATTAGCTTGTGCGTCTATGGCGAGCAAATGGATTTTGCGGAAGGGAAGCAAGGAGCGGGGGTTCCGCTACGTCGCGCCCGCCGGCGCGGGCCCGGTCTCCGCGCCGGTCCGCGAGCGCATCCGCTCGCTCGGCATTCCTCCCGCGTGGAAGGACGTGCACATCGCCTGGGATTCGCGCGCGGCGATTCAGGCCTGGGGACACGACGCCCGCGGCCGCAAGCAGTACCGCTATCATCCGCGCGCGGTCGCGAAAGGAGAGCTGCGCAAGTACTACCGCGTCCGCCAGATGGCGCGCGACCTGCCTTCCATCCGCCGCCGGATCGCGCTGGACTCGCGCCGGCGGGGATTCACGCGCGAGAAAGTCGCCGCGATCGTCGTGCGGCTGATCGCGCACGGATTCTTCCGCGTGGGCAGCGAGCGGTACGTCAGGGAGAACAACACCTTCGGCATGACGACCATGCGCAAGTCGCACGTCAGCGTATACGGCGACAACATCGTGTTCGACTACGTGGGGAAGCGCAACATACGGCACCGGCAGGTAGTGGTGGATCGCGAGCTCGCCCGGCTCATCCGGTCGCTGCTCGATACTCCGGGCGCGCGGCTCTTCCGGTATCAGTCGGCCGATGGCTGGCGGGACCTCGATTCCGGCGAAGTCAACGACTACTTCAGGTCGCTGACGGACTTTCCCTACACGGTAAAAGATCTGCGGACGTGGGGCGGGACGTTGCGGGCAGCGACCGTTCTCGCCGAGCTGGGCCCGGGAAAGACCAAGACTGAAGCCAAGCGGAACGTGTCCACCGCGTTGCGGCTGGTCGCGTCCGAGCTCGGCAATACGCCGGCGATCTGCCGCAAGGCGTACGTTCATCCCGTGCTGATTTCGCAGTACACCCGGCGCGGGGAGACGATAGCTTCGGCGAGCGGCGGATCGCGGCCGAGCGATCCGCTGTCCCACGCGCCGGAGGAGAAGGCGCTGATAGATTTTCTCGACCGGCATTTTCCCGAGCGACGGAAGAGGAAGCGATAGCGGAGATGCGCATGCCGAGATCCTGGAACCCGACGCAACATGTCCGCCTGCTGGTGCCGGCGCTGTTGTTTCCGCTGGCGCTCGACGGCTGGTTCGGCGCCGACAAGATGAAGCACTTCTTCATGTCGGCGTTCATCCAGAGCCTGACGTACAGCTCCGTCCGCGCGGCTGGCGCGTCGCACGACGGCGCGTACCTGTCCGCCACCGCCGCGACAGTGGGATTCGGCGTCGGCCGCGAGATCTACGACGGCCGCGTCAAGCGCGCGTTCAGCTACAAGGACCTGGTATGGGACGGCGCGGGACTCGCCGCCGGAATGGTCCTCGTCAATAACGCGCGGCGATAGTGGTCGCCGAGCGGTAGCGACTTTGATCCTCGTCGGCGAGCTGTCGCTCTGGGTCGCGCTGCTCATGGCGGTCTGGGCGGCGACCGTCTCGCTTGCCGGGGGGATTCAGCAGCGGTCCGATCTGATCGCGAGCGGCGAGCGGGGGATATACGCCGCGCTCTGGATGACCGCGCTCGCCGCGCTCGGCCTCTGGACCGCGCTCTCGGCGCACGATCTGTCCTTCGCCCACGTCGCTGCCTTCACGAGCGCGAATCTTCCGCGGGTGTATACGTTCGCGGCGTTCTGGGCCGGGCCGGCGGGGTCGCTCCTGTTGTGGGCGCTGATTCTCGCCGCGTGCTCAGCCGCCGCGGTGCGTGTGAATCGCGCCCGCCACCGCGAGCTCATACCGTGCGTGACCGGCGTGCTGGCCGCCGTGGTCGCGTTCCCCCTGCTCGCTCTGTGCGTCGCGGAAAACCCGTACCGCCGGATAGACTGGGTTCCACTCGACGGGCGGGGAATGCCGCCGCTCCTGCAGCAGCCGGGAATGACGCTGCACCCGCCCGTGCTGTACATCGGACTCGCGGCGACGACGGTGCCGTTCGCGCTGATCGTCGCGTCGCTGCTTCGTCGCAATCTGAATGCGGAAGTCATCGAGACGATTCGCCGCTGGGTCGTCGTGTCGTGGATCGCACTCACGGCGGGGATCCTCCTCGGCATGTGGTGGGCGTACGGTGAGACCGGCTGGTCGGGCGCGTGGACGCGCGACGCCGTGGGGAGCGCGGCGCTATTCCCCTGGGCCGTCAACACCGTGCTCCTGCACTCGCTCGGCGCACGCGGAGCGCGCGGGCGGATGCTGGGAGTGAACGCGGCTCTGATCTCTTTCGCGTTCCTGTTCGCGACGTACAGCGCGTTCGTGGCGGACGGCGGAATCGTGGCGAATTCGCATGGCTATTCGCAGTCGCCGGTCCGGCGTTGGGCCATCGTCTTTCTCGTGCTGGCCCTCGCGGCGGTCGGGTACCTGCTCGTCACCCGTCTCAGAGGTTTGAGTGGCGCTGAGGACGCGATTGCGGAGCCCGGAATTTCCGGCCGCCGCGCGTCGCGGCTCGCGCTGCCGATCGTGTACGCGGGAATGATCCTGGTCATCGTGGGATTGGGCGGGCAACAGATGCGGAAGCGCTACGACGTCATCCTGACTCCGGGACAGCCTCGCGAGCTGCGCGACGGCTTCGGGCGAGCGTGGCGATTCACCAGCCAGGGCGTGTCGCAGTACGACGAGCTGAACAGAAGCGTCATCGCCGGCGCCGTGGACGTGGCGCGCGGCGATCGCAGCGTGGGGATAGTGACGGCTGAGGAAAGGCAGTACATGAACAGCCGCGGCGAGCCGACGGCGGAGCCATGGATCGAAGCGGCAACCCTGGGCACGGTGACGGAGGACGTGCAGCTGGCCGTGGTCGAATTCGGAAGGGACGAGAGTGTGCGCGCGCAAATCGCGTTCAATCCGCTGGTGATGTTGGTGTGGATCGGCGGACTGGTCATGGTCGTGGGCGGAGCGATGCTTTTGGCTCCCGGCAGGAGCGAAGGTTGATCGGGATGATCGTGGGGGCGGCGATCGCGGTGATCGCGCTGGCGTACGTGCTGCATCCGCTGTACGTGGGGGTGAAGACGGGCGGCGAGAGGAACTGCCCGAAGTGCGGGGCCGCTACCGAAAGGGACGCGACCTTCTGTTCGAGTTGCGGGGTGCCGCTCGCAGCTCGCAGATAAAAGACAGGTTTGGGTATCAGGTTATAGGCTTTACGTTGCCGGTTAACTGATTGGCTTCGGGTTGGAGGTCGTAGGTTCGCGGTGACCAGCGACCGTTGACCGGGAGCCGTCTACCGGTAACCAAATCAGTTAACCCAGGACCGAGAACCAAGGACGTATTACCCGAACCCGTTGTTCTGTCCTAAGCCTCGCCTCGCTCCAATCGCCCGACCGCCACCCGCAGCGGAATCAGCGTCGTCGCGACGCACAGGACCGCGACCAGAACGAACCCCACCACCATCTCCGTCGGATCCGCGTCGCCCCGGTACGTAATCCGTCGCACGTACTGGTACACCGGTCTCGCCTCGAGCACGACCACCGCTCCGATCAGCGCGACGGACGTCATCATGTAGAACAGCCCGCCGAACGACGTCGGGATCTGCGCGGCGTTCTCCGTCTCGTATTGCGGGAACAGCGTCCCGAAGCCCATGGCCAGCCCGCTCAGTGCGAACGGGCTAGAATCTTGCAGTTTGCCAGAAATTCGGGAACTCTCGGGCCCTCGGTACGTTGGGACTGTTTTGTTCCTGGACAATCGTGAAAAGCCCTGCCCTACTCCGAACCGAAAGTCGTAGCTGACATACAGTAGGCCTGGTGCTGTCGTCTCGTTGTGCGCGGCGAGACACGCCGGGACGCTTGCTGGTTTGATTCACCTAGACGGAATAGTCCATCGGTGGGTTACTTCGGAGGCGGGTATGTGGGATACCACTGTTCGGGCGGCTTGGTCGACGGCCGGGTTTTTCATCCTGATGGGTTGCAGCGATGACTCCGGCCACGGACTGACTGCGCCAGCAGGAGTTTCAGCAGTCGTTATTCCGGACGAAATTCCAGAACGTGGCGCAGATATCAAGGGAGCGAAATTGTGGTCTGCCGAGTCCGATTCAACCCTGTGGCTGGCCGCAAGCAAGCTGGGAAATGCCTTCGCCATCGGCGTCAAGACCCCTGGGGCGCGGCGGGGAATATACAAAGCGACTCGCCTCGTTGATCAGAACACTTGGCTGCAAGCACACGAAATTCTCGCTCGACAACCTGGTGAAGAAGTCTATAAAGTCGACCCGATTCTGCCTCTCATTAAGGCAAGAATTAATGATTACGCAGCGTTCTTGCGTATCCGTCGCCTTCCATTCGTCGACTATATCGAGCCGGCACTTGTCGCGCGTGCGGATGTCCTTCTGAGTTCAGAGCTTTCGGGGTGTCCCTATCCGGGCAACAATAGCCCGCATGGGGCGTACGACGGTTACGGTGATTTCATACCGAGGACGTATTCGTACTCAAAGGTCGATTGGGCGTGGTATTACGCTCCAGAGGCCGGCGCCGGGATTACCGTGGGGCTCGTAGATACCGGCGTTGATCGGAATATCACGGAACTGGGCAGCGCGTTCACCACCGGGCTAAGCACAGGTCGCTGGTTTGCGCAAACGACAACAATCGGCGGCGAAACAGTCACGTGCAGCCACGGCTCTCGGCTGGCGGGCGTAATCGCTGCTCCGCGAAACGGAACTGGCGCGGTCGGGGTAGCGTATCGGGCGAACTTGTATAGCTCGTGGGGGCAGGAGTACGTCATATCCACTAACGGCGTCGACCAACAACAAGCGATACGCGATGCGGTGAACGGGGGAGCGAAAGTCGTTTCCATGGCGTGGGCGACTATCTACGCGCAGAACTGCGTCGATGACGAGATCAACTACAACTATTACGACCCTAACCGCAACGTGCTGTTTGTTGGTGCCGCGGGAACCACTCCAGCCGGATCGACGCAAAACTTTGTGATGTTCCCCGCCTCGAAATGGGAGGTGTTGGCAGTTTCTGCAGCGGATTACGACGGCACACGCGATAATCAGTCGCATTACGGACCAGAACTCGACTTGGTATCTTACCACCCGATTGGTACTGTTGGCGCCCCCGGATTGACGCTCGATGAAACCGGGAACTCCTCAGCGGCTACTGGATTTGTGACGGGAGTGGCCGCATTGGTGCGCGCCCGGTATCCCTGGATGACTAATCGACAGGCGATGGACCGGATGATCGCCACTGCCGGTATGGCATGCCGCCATTACTCAGTCTTCCGACCGATAATCAACGCGGAAGCAGCTGTCGGCGGAATGTGCGAGCTTTACGCGAATGGACCGCTCATCGTTGAGTTTTACGACGAGAGCCCTCAATGTCAGACTGTCACGTACTCGGCAGTGCATTCAGGTGGCGTGGGCCCATTCTCATACCAGTGGAATTGGGGAGACCCTGGCACACCTACGAACACCCAGGCTATTCAACAGACTTTTTGTCGGCCTGCGACGAGTGTGGATGACTACGCTTACGTGTACTTCCAGTTTACCGATCACGGATGGAGCTCACCCGGTTTGATGGACACCCAGATAGCTTCGCTTAATATGCGAGGCTGGGAGGTGTTCAGTGACAGAGA
>CALMKE010000212.1 GCA_937867645.1 uncultured Gemmatimonadota bacterium
AACGAAGTGACGATCCGCGACATCGCCGAGGGCTTCGACCGCGCGCTGCGCGAGCGCGCGGGACTCGCCAACGACGAGCCGTTCGACGCGATCGTGCACTCCACGGGAATGCTGGTGGTGCGATCGTGGCTGACGGCGTACGCAAAGCGGCGCGATCGACTCAAGCACCTCGTCGCGCTCGCCCCGGCCACGTTCGGGTCGCCGATCGCGCACAAGGGACGGAGCTGGCTGGGCGCGCTGTTCAAGGGAAATCGCGAGCTCGGTCCCGATTTCCTCGAGGCGGGCGACAGGATCCTGGACGGGCTCGAGCTGGGTGGCCGCTACACCTGGGACCTCGCGCATCAGGACATGCTCGGCGCGGAGACGTACTATGGCCCGACCGGCGACACGCCCTTTGCGTTCGTGTTCTGCGGCGACAGGGGTTACACCGGGCTCGGCGCACTGGCCAACTCACCGGGCAGTGACGGCACTGTGCGCTGGGCGGGATGCGCGCTGAACATGCGCAAGATACGACTCGACCTTACGGTGGACCCCGCGCGCGTGGGTGCGGAGGGGCGCGTGAACGTCGAGCCATGGCCGAACGTTGACATCCCGATGATCTTCGTGGCCGGCAGGAATCACGGCACGATCGTGAGCGATCCCGGCGAGTGGCTGGTTGGGATGGTGGACAGCGCGCTCAAGGTGTCGAGCGCCGAGGAGTTCGATAAGTGGTTCGCCACGGCGGAACGGGACGCGGACGCGGCGCGACGGGGGATGGACGAGTGGCAGCAGTTCGTGATCCGCGCCATGGACGAGCGCGGCGATCCGATCACCGACTACAACGTGCAGCTGTTCTCGCGGCGCGGGCACGACGAGGAGCCGATCCCGTTCGCGGTGGACGTGCACACCTATCTCGGCGACTCCAGCCTGCGCTGCTTCCACGTCAACCTCACTCAGCTCGGCGTCAGGGACATGACGAGCCTGTGGATTCGCGTGATCGCGTCGTCCGGGTCCGCGCTCGTGGGTTACACGGGATTCGGCAGCGACAAGCTGGGTGACGTGTCGAGCGGAACGTCGCGCGAGGGGAAGTGGGATGGCGAGCTGGATCTGTCGTCGCTCGTGGGGGACGCGAAGGTGAAGTTTTTTTACCCGTACACGACCACGCTGGTCGAGATCAAGCTCAATCGCGAACCGCTGCCGTTGACGGGGAGAAACGAGGTTTGCTGGTTTTGAGTACGACGGCGAACTGAATAGCCGGCAGCTGCCAGCCGTTTGGCTGCCGACAGATCGGCCGCGGGCGATTTTGACCTTTCGAGCCGGAACGCCTCCCGGCGCTGGTTAGACTTGGGGAATGGGCTCGGTATTTCTTCTCTCTCCCGCCAGCACCGCCGGGAAGCGGGCGGCGATGCTGATGAATCCGGGGGCCGAGTTCGAGCTGGCGAGGCGGCTGCGGAACGAGGAGGTGACGCTGGGCGAAGTGTTCAGCTTTCTCAGCGGGTTGTACTTTCGCGGCAAGCTGGCGTACGCGCGGAAGTTCGCGGCGAGCGCTGACAACATTTTCGTCATCACGTCGAACCGCGGGCTGGTCTCGCCTGACACAGCGGTCGATCTGGACGAGCTGCGCGAATTCGCCGGCGTGCCGATCGATCTGGAGGAGCCGCGCTATCTGCGCCCGATGTCGGCGAGCGCGCGCGAGCTTGCGGCGGGAATCGATCCGGGCGATCGAGTGGTGCTGCTGGGCAGCATCGCCACGAAGAAGTACGTCGATCCGCTCGGCGAAGTATTCGGCGAGCGACTGGTTTTCCCGTCGGAGTTCGTGGGCAGAGGCGACATGAGTCGCGGCGGGCTGATGCTGCGAAGCGTGCTGGCCGAGAAGGAGCTGGACTACGTCCCTGTCGCTACCGCCGTGCGGAAGGGAGCGCGTCCGCCGAAGCTGGAGAAGATCCGGAAGGGCTAAGAAGTGCTTGCCAGGCGGGCCACGAGAATGCGCATGCCCACGCCGTCGGCATAGTAGTCGCTCACATGCGCTTCGTGCGAGAAGCCGCCGAGGGTGAGCAGATCGGCGTAGCTGCGCATCTCGGGGACATCGGGGAGCTCCGCGACGATGAGGCGCGCGCCACCCGATGAAAGTTCTTTCACGGCCGCGGACAGCGCGGCGATTCCGCTGGCCTCGTCGGCCCGCGCGACGCACGAGATCGCGCCCGTGCGATCCGCGCCCGCCACGAAGTTGAACGACACGAACGCCCGCAGCTCGTCGCCATTGAAGGAACCGAGCGCCGAGTGATCGCCGCCCGGGCCGCCCGCGATCGTCTCAAGAACCCAGCTCGGCCGCTCACCGTTATCCGCCCAGCACGGGTCACACGCCAGCAGCTTCGCCGCGGCAGGAACGTCGGCCGCGCGCAACAGTCGTTCACTCATCCGGAGTGGTTAGCGCGCAGTACGCAGCGCGCAGCACGCAGCACTGTTCAGATATGGATCGACCTTCCCAGCACACCCAAAGCCGCTTCCTTGACGACCTCGGACAGCGTCGGATGCGAGTGCACGGTAATTCCGATGTCCTCGGATGATCCCCGGTACTCGAACGCGAGCACGACTTCCTGGATCAGCTCGGACGCATTCGCGCCGATGATGTGGCAGCCGAGCAGCTCGTCGGTGTCCGCGTCGGCGATGAACTTCACGAACCCGCTGGTTTCGTTCATGCTGCGCGCGCGGCCGTTGGCGGAGAACGGGAACTTGCCCACCTTAAACTTGCGGCCGCTGTCCTTGACTTCCTGCTCGGAGAGTCCGACGGTCGCGATCTCGGGCCAGGTGTACACCACCGCGGGCATGGACCTGTAATCCATCCGCGCCTTGTGGCCCGCGATCACCTCCGCCGCGACGACTCCTTCCTCCTCGGCTTTGTGCGCGAGCAGCTTCCCGCCCACGGCGTCGCCGATGGCGTACACGTTCGGCAGGTTGGTGCGCATCTGCGCGTCCACGACGAGCTCGCCGCGCTGGCCGACCTCGAGGCCGAGCGCTTTCGCGTCGATTCCCTGGAGCGAAGGCTTGCGTCCGACGGAGACGAGCACGCGATCCGCTTCGAGCGTTTCCGTCTTCCCGTTCGCGTCCAGGTCCACGAGCACGCGCTCCTTCTCCACGCGCGCGCCGGTGACTTTCGTTCCGACGCGGAGGTCGAGGCCCTGCTTGCGGAAGATCTTGTCGGCTTCCTTCACGACTTCGAGGTCGGTGCCCGGGAGGATCGTGGGCGTCAGCTCGACGACGGTCACCTTCGCGCCGAGCCTGCGCCAGACCGAGCCGAGCTCGAGGCCGATGATTCCGCCGCCGATCACGACGAGGTGTTTCGGCACGGACGGGATTCGCAGCGCGCCGTCGTTGGACAGCACGCGGTCTTCGTCGAACTTGAGAAAGGGAAGCTCGACCGGCACCGAGCCGGTCGCGATGATGACGTGCTTCGCCTGATAGCTCGTGACTTTTCCGTCCTCGCCGGCGACGTCCACGACGTTTCCGGCCTTCAGCGTTCCGCGGCCCCTGGCCCAGGTGATCTTGTTCTTGCGGAACAGGAACTCGAGGCCTTTGGTGTTCTGCTCGACGACCTGGTCCTTGCGCTTGAGCATCGTCGGAAGGTCGAGCTCGACTCCGGCGGTCTTCACGCCGTGCGCGGCGGCGTGGAGCCGCGCGAACTCGTAGTGCTCGGACGAGGTGAGCAGCGCCTTGGACGGAATGCAGCCGATGTTGACGCAGGTTCCGCCGAGTGTCTTTGCGAGCTCGACGCAGACGGTCGTGAGTCCGAGCTGCGCGGAGCGGATCGCGGCGACATAGCCGCCGGGTCCGCCGCCGATTACGACGACATCGGCGTCCGCCGGCGCCGCCGGCATTGAATCATTAGACATAGACAAAAGCTAAACGGCTAACTGCGGGGGGCGGGGACGGGTGTGGGGGTAACACCTCGCACCTACGCGCTCGCTTCGCTCGCGCTAAGACGGTGCTTCGGAGTTACCCCCACACCCGTCCCCGCCCGGGTTTGCAACCGCGGCTGTCGCTATTGCCGCCTTGCGGCGAAGCGGCCGCTGACCCGGTCGCCGGTCGTAGGCGTCGCCACGAACGTGCCGAACAGAGAATCACCCTCGATCCGGCCGTCGGTGGTCGTCGTCACTTCGACGTTGCCCGCGGTCGGGCTCAGGTACGGTCCGAACGTAGTGCGCATGCCGGCGTCGGTCGCTTCATCCACGCGAATTGAAATGTCGGTCGTCTGCCCGTCGAAGCGAAGGGTGCCGGTGAGTCCGGTGTCGGCCGGGGTGAAGGTCATCACCCATTTCGAGCCGGTATCGGACGCGGGAGCGCCCGCGCGATACGAGCGGCCGTTCCACGTGCCGGCGTACTTGGTCTGTACGGGCGACAGTGACGGCGTGGCAGCCGTGTCGGCCGCGGTCGTGTCCACTGCCGCGTCGTCGGTCTTGGCGCACGCAGCTAGCACGAGAACAGCCAGGATCACTTTCCGCATGTAGTCCTCGGGTAGAGTTGGGGTTCGGCTCGACTACTCGTCGCGCAAAACCTTAACTCCGGGTCCGCGGACTGGTTAGTCCACCAGCATCGCGGCGGGATCCTCCATCAGCTCCTTCACGCGCACCAGGAACAGCACCGAGTGCTGCCCGTCCACGATCCGGTGATCGTACGACAGCGCGACGTACATCATCGGTCGCACTTCGATCTTGCCGTCCAGCACGACGGGGCGCTCCTGAATCTTGTGGAGACCGAGAATGCCGACCTGCGGATAGTTGATGATCGGCGTCGAGACCAGCGAGCCGAATACGCCGCCGTTGGTAATGGTGAACGTGCCGCCGGTGAGATCGTCCATCGTGAGCTTGCCGTCCCGCGCGCGCCTGGCGACGTCGGATATTTCGCGCGCGATCTGGAGCATGCCCTTCGTGTCCGCGTCCTTGACGTTCGGAACGACGAGTCCCTGGTCGGACGCGACGGCGATGCCCATGTGGACGTAGTGCTTGTAGATGACGCTGTCGCCATCCACCTGCGCGTTGATGTTCGGGAAGCTCTTGAGCGCGAGGCAGGCGGCCTTCACGAAGAACGGCATGAACGAGAGCTTGACGCCGTGCTCCTTTTCCGTGCGCTCCTTGAGACGATCGCGCAGCGACATCACTGCGCTCATGTCGATCTCGTTGAACGTGGTCAGGTGCGCGGTCGAGTGCTGGCTCTCGAGCAGGTGCTCGGCGATCCGCTTGCGCCGGGTCGACATTTTTTCTCGCGTTTCGCGAGGGCCGGTCGCGCTGGGCTGCGCGCCCGGGGCGACCCGAGCCGCGTCGACTGCGCCGGCTAGCTTGGCTCCCGGCGGCGCCTGCTGCGCAGTCGCCTTGGTCGCCGAAGACGCCGGCTGCGTCGACGCGGACTCGGGTCGCCCCTCCGACCTGGTTTGGGCCGCACCGGACTGCGCCGCGGCGAGGACGTCGGGCTTACTCACGACGCCGCCGCGACCTGTTCCTTGAACCGCACTGATGTCGACGCCGGACTCGTCGGCGACTTTGCGCGCAGCCGGCGACGATTTGACGTCCGCGCCGGTGGGAGCCGTGGCCTGCTCGGGAGCGGAGGCGGGCGCGGGGGGAGCTTCGGCTTTGGGGGCGGCTGCCGCCGGGGCGCCGGCGGTCTTGCTGTCGTCGATCTCGCCGAGGACTTCGTCCACCTTCACGACGTCGCCTTCCTTCTTGGCGTGGCGGGCGACGACGCCGGCTTTGAGGGCGGGGACCTCGACGGTGATCTTGTCGGTTTCCAGTTCCACCACGGTATCGCCGGCGGCGACCGCTTCGCCCTCCTGTTTCGTCCAGCGCGACACGGTCGCTTCTACGATGGATTCGCCGAGCGGCGGGACTTTTAGCGAGATCATGCGGTCTGAGCTGGGGAGCGGGAAATCGCAGAGGGCCGTAAGATTCATACAGCCAACAGCCAATAGCCAACAGCCAGCAGCTGTCGTCCAAAATATAGCCGCAATCAAAGTGCGAGCACTCACCATCTCCGCCCACGGCGGCCTCGATTCCCTGGAGTACCGGACCGACCTGCCGGTGCCCGAGCCCGGACCGGGTCAGGTGCGCGTGCGAGTGCGCGCGGCCGCGCTGAATCACCTGGACATATGGATGCTGAGCGGGCTTCCGGGAGTCACGATCACTCCGCCGTGGCCGCTCGGCGCGGACGCGGCCGGTGTCGTGGACAAGCTCGGCACGGGCGTGCCGGACGCGCACGCGAAGATCGGCGATTACGTCGTCATCAACGCCGGGATCAGCTGCCGCCGGTGCGAGTTCTGCCTGCGCGGCGAGCACTCACTGTGCGTGAAGTTCGGGCTGCTGGGCGAGCACTTCCCGGGAACGCTCGCGGAGTATGTGATAGTGCCGGCAACCAACGTGCGCGCTATTCCCACGAGCGTCGGCCCGGAGACCGCGGCGGCCTTCTCGCTCGCGACCCTCACCGCCTGGCGCATGATCGTCTCGCGCGCGCGGGTGCAGCCCGGCGAGACGGTGCTCATCTGGGGAATCGGCGGCGGCGTCGCGATCGCGGCGCTGCAGATCGCGAAGCTCCGCGGCGCGACGGTGTGGGTGACGTCCGGCAGCGACGAGAAGCTGGCCCGCGCCGTGGAGCTGGGCGCGGACGAGACGTTCAATCATTCGGAGATCGACGTCGCGCGCGAAGTGCGGGCGCGCAGCAACAGGCGCGGAGTGGACGTCGTCGTGGACGTCGTCGGGCCCGCCACGTGGGAGAGATCGCTCGCCTCGCTGGCCAAGGGAGGGCGCCTGGTGACGTGCGGCGCGACGTCCGGGCCGAAAGTCGAGACGGACGTGCGCAAGCTGTTCTGGAATCAGTGGACGATACTGGGCTCGACGATGGGGAACGACGCCGAGTTCGACGCGATTACGCGGGAGCTGGCGAAGGGGCGGCTCGTTCCACCGGTGGATCGGGTGTTCGATCTCGAAAACGGCAGAGCGGCGTTCGAGCGGCTGCAGAAGGGCGGCCAGTTCGGAAAGATCGTGGTGCGCATATCTAATGAATGAAGGGCAGCCGGGCGGCGAGGCGCAGTACACGAGCGCCGAGGTGGACCAGATCCGGCGGGCATACTGCGACGAGCAGCCGCCGGACTGTCCGCGCTGCGGCCACCGGCTGACCCGCCGGCCGATCGGCGGCGGCTCGTTCGGGCTCGGCTACGCCCGGCGGCGCGAGTGGCTGATCTGCCCGGGATGTAAACGCAGCGCGTTGTTCGACTTGAAGCGGGGGACGAGAAACTGATAGGTATCAGGTATCAGGTATCAGGTATCAGAAGACTCATGCCCCTACTGATACCTGATACCTGATACCTGATACCTGATATACCTGATACCTGATACCTATTTGGTGCTATTTTCAACGCCATGACGACGACTCGTCTTTTCGCCCAGCTCACCGACACCAACTTCATCGCCCAGCTCCCTGACGAGGAGCCGCTCGGCTTCGTCGAGCGTTTGCGGTACAGCCTGGACCAGCTCTACCAGTACGTGCCGGCGCTGTTCGGCGCGCTCGTCATCCTGTTCGCGACGTACCTGCTCGCGCGACTGGCGGAGAAGGGCGTCGAGCGGCTGCTGCGGAAGATCCACTTCAACCGGCTGCTCGAGCGCGGCGGCGTGATGCAGGCGGTGGAGCGCTCGGGCTCGCACCTCAATCCGACGCGCGTCACGGCGCACGTCGTGTTCTGGTTCGTCATGTTCCTCGGGATGCTGGTCGCGGCGAACGCGCTCGGCCTCGAGTCGCTGGCGAACGTGTTCTCGCAGCTCGTGAGCTACATCCCGAGCGTGATCGCGGCGATCGCGATCATCATCATCGGCATCGTGCTGGGCAGCTTCGTGGGCGGGCTGATCATGGCGTCGGCCGGCGGGCTGCACGGCGGCCCGACGCTCGCGCGCGTCGGCAAGGCGGGAGTGGTGCTGCTCGCGGTGTTCATGGCGCTGCAGGAGCTGGGGATCGCGACGGAGATCGTGACCACGGCGTTCGCGCTGCTGTTCGGCGCGGTAGCGCTTGCCCTCGCGCTGTCGTTCGGACTCGGCAACCGCGAGCTTGCGGGGGAGATCACGCGCGAGTGGTACGACCGGTATCGCGCGGAGCGCGAAGCGATCGACCGGGAGAACGCGGAGCTGGACCGGGAGGAAGAGCTGGAGGAGTACACGGGGCAGCACCCGGTGCCGCGACAGGGGGAAGAGCAGGGGGATGAGACCGGGGGGTGAAGCCGGGAACTGCGCCGCGTGCTGCGTGCCGCGCGCTGCGCCCTCGCAGGGGCCGGGTTAGATAACCTTCGTCCCGCACCCACCCCGGCCGACTCGCTCAATCGCGCGCCAATCCGTAGTTTTTGCGCGCTATGCAACCGCCTCAAACTACGCTCGATAGGCTGGCCTCCGCCCTCGAGGGCCGGTACTCCATACTCCGGGAGATCGGCGCCGGCGGCATGGCGACCGTGTACCTCGCCGAGGACGTCCGGCACAAGCGTAAAGTCGCGATCAAGGCGCTGCATCCCGAGCTGACCGCCGTGCTCGGCCCGGAGCGCTTTCTCAACGAGATCGAGCTCACGGCGAACCTGCAGCACCCGCACATCCTGCCGCTGTTCGACTCGGGGGCCGCCGACAACCTGCTGTTCTACGTGATGCCGTTCGTCGAGGGCGAGACTCTCCGGCAGAAGCTGATCCGCGAGCACCAGCTCCCGATCATGGAAGCCGTGCGGATCGCGAGCGACATCGCGGACGCGCTGGAGTATGCGCACAAGCACGGCGTCGTGCACCGCGACATCAAGCCGGAGAACGTGCTGCTGCACGAAGGGCGCCCGCTGGTTGCTGACTTCGGCATCGCGCTCGCCGTGCAGCACGCCGGCGGCGAGCGGATGACGCAGACCGGCATGTCCCTCGGCACGCCGCAGTACATGGCGCCCGAGCAGGCGATGGGCGACAAGTCGGTGGATCACCGCGCGGACATCTACGCGCTCGGCGCGGTGACGTACGAGATGCTCACGGGCGAGCCGCCGTTCACCGGACCGAACGCGCAGGCGGTGGTGGCGAAGATCCTGACGACGGATCCCTCTTCGCTCGTGGCCAAGCGCCGCTCGGTTCCGCCGCACGTGAACGCCGCGGTGCTGACCGCGCTGGAGAAGATGCCCGCGGACCGGTTCGC
>CALMKE010000213.1 GCA_937867645.1 uncultured Gemmatimonadota bacterium
GCTACCCGGCCGCTGGAGGTCGCGTGAGCGTGTACGAATCGCATCTTGCGTCCGCAGAGCAGGCCGCGTGGCCGCTGGACGCCACCATCGCGTGGGATGCGATAGACGTCGCGCTCGCGCGCCGCGAAGAGCACATCCTCGCCGCGCTGCACGACGCCGCGCTGATCGAGGGATATCTGCCCGTCTTTGCGCCGCGGCTGATGCAGCTCCTATGGGACGACCTCGACGTCACTGCGGTCCTCTCGCTCGAGCTGTACGAAGGGCTGCGGCACTACACCGCACTCAAGCGCTATCTGAGGGCGGTGGGGTTCGAGCCGGCGGTTGTCTCCGAGGAGCGGATGATCGCCGCCCGCGAGCGAGCGCTCGCCGAACAGCGTGAACCCGGCAGCCCGATCGCGGAGCTCACCAACTTCGCCTGCTCCGAGCTGTTCGCCGCGTACTTTTTTCTGCGGTTGTCGCGCGAGACCAGGGAGCCCGTGCTCCGACAGCTGCTCGAGCACATGGCGCGCGACGAGTTTCGCCATGCGGCGGCTGGAGCGGACCTGCTCGCCAAGCGCGTGCGGCTCGACCCCGGCGCGGCCGACGAGATTCTCCGCTCGGCGCAAAGCTTCCGGCATTACGGATCCGACGTGGTGGACGTACCGCTGGCTACGACCAACGACTTCGAAGCGATCGCGGCAATGAACCGGATGATACGCCAGGCGTGCGGCGTGTCGCCGACTCAACACATACAGGAGCGGCTGAATGCCCGAAGTATCTGACAACGACATCTGGATACTGAGCTATTACCGGGAATCCGAGCTGGCGGGAGCGCTCGTCATGGGGCGCCTCTCACAGGAGGTCGAGGACGACGCGCTGCGCGCGAAGCTCACCGAGCACTGCGCCGAGGAAGCACGGCATGCGTCGCTCTGGAGCGATACGATCATCGAGCTGGGTGCGCTCCCCAGGCGGGTGCGCGAGACTTACCAGACGCGATATCAGGCGCGGCTCGGCGCGCCGCGGTCCATGCTCGACGTGCTCGCGCTGACGCAGGTGTTCGAGCGCCGCGTGGTGCGCCACTTCACCGCGCACTTGTCGTGGCCCGGGACGCATCCGGTGATCCAGCGGACCCTGCGGACGATGATCGCCGACGAGGCCGGCCACATCAGCTGGGTGCGCGAGTGGCTCGACGAGTACGCCGCGGAGCACGGTAAGATCGCGGTGCAGTCCAGGCTCCGCGAATACGAAGCTGTGGACGGCGAGATCTACGCCGAAGTCATGGCGTGGCGGGACCGGCTCGGCGATCTGCTGCGGTGCGACGACCTGCCCGTGGTTGACCGCACCGAAGCTGCCATCGTGGCGTTCGTGGCCGGGCAGCTCGACGTTCCCCGCGCGTCACTGTCGCTGCGGAGCTCGCTGTCGTCGCTCGGCGTCAACTCGCTGGACGTCGTGATGCTCGTCGCCGCGCTCGAGGAGCGATTCCAGGTCGAGCTGGAGCCCGCCGACCTCGGACAGGTGCGAACGCTGGAAGACCTGGTCCGCCGCGTCAGCTCCGCCGGTCAGCCGCCGCGGGCCGGCTCGCGCGTTGCGTGACGTACCGGAGGATCGCGCGCATCTGGCCGTCGCCGTCCAACCCGGCTTCCGCGATCACGCGCGCGCCCGGGCCGCTGCCCGGATATCGCCCGTGAAAGTACGGATGCAGCGTCGATGACCTGCCGAGATCCGAGCGGACCCAACGGTACATCGTCGGGAGCGTAAACCCGGTGAGTCCCATGGCTTCCATGGCGACATGCTCCGGAAATATCTGCTCGCGCTCCAGCGGCGACTTCAGGTCGAACAGCTCGGCGCTCGCTACGTAGTACACATCGAGGTTGATACCCTTCGCCGCGAGCAGCGGCATCGTTTGCTCGACGAAGGCGAACGCCACTGCGGATTCCTGCAGCACGATCGACCCGTCGCTCTTGCCGTTCGCGCTCAGCAGCTTGTACACACCCTGCACCGCGTCCGCGGCGGGCGCGAGCCCCAGCGCCTTCCTGTCGGGGATCGTTTCCGAGGGGCGGCTCACGAACGGGGCGATGATCGCCGGCGAGCTGCGCAGCGCGGCGGCCATGAGCGGCCATATTTCCTGCGGATCCCACGGGGTGAGCGTGATCATCGCCCCGGGCGGGAAGTTCTCCTGCAACAGCTGCAGCGGCTGCGGATCGGCGTGCGTCGGTCCGTCCTCGCCGGTCTTCAGTCCCGCGTGCGCGCACACGAGTATGAACGGCCGATACGGACCCGGATCGATCGCCTGCCGCGCCTGGTTGCCGATCGCGTGCAGCCGGGCGGCGATGTGTCCGAGCGGAGCGATGAACGCCGCGTAGGACGAGCCCACGCCGATGTGCCGTCCGAACGTGGAGATGCCGGAGAGGATGCCCGCCATCGCGTCTTCGCAGATGCCGCCGATCGAAAGCGTGCGCGACGCGGGGTTGGTGCGCGCATTGAAGTAGCCGGGCGCGAGGCCCGCCGCCGCCTCGTTGAGGCTCGTCGAGCCAAGCAGGTCCGCGGCCGAGATGAACAGGGCGCCGTGGCTCTCCCGGTTGAGGTAGCCGAGCACCTTGCCGAGCTGCCCGCGCAGCGTGACGGCTGTCCCCGGAGCGAGCTCGAGCGAAGCCGGCGGGTCATCCGATTGCGCCAGCGAGAACACCGTCAGTATGTCGGGTGAGCTCTTCGCGACGCGGCGGTCGCGATCGTGCAGGCGCTCGCGCGCCGTCGTGACGCGCTCCACCATTCGCGCCACCAGGTTGCGGTTTTCCGCGAGGACTTTCCCGATCGCGGATAGCGCCTGCCAGTAGCATCCCTCGACGACCTCGGAGCGCGCGCCGGCGCCGCAGCGCGGATTCGCCGGATCGCACGCCGGGAGACCGGCCGGACTCTCCGGGAACAGCGGCGACATCGCCTCGTAGAAGCCCGCCGCGCACAGCTTGTGTCCCGCGCCGTGTGACGCGCGACCTTCGATGCCGTAGCGCCAGCCCTTGATGGTGCGGTACACGATGGCGGTCGGCTGGCCGTTGTCGAGGCTGAGCGCCTTTCGCTGCGCGGCCACGATCTGCTGAAAGCTCGTCCCATCGGGGACCGAGATGACGTTCCAGTCGTTGAGATAGAAAAGCTCGCCGGGCGTCCACTGCACGTAATCGCCGGGCGTGACGCCCTCGCGCGTCACATGGTCGGAATCGATCGACGACTGGTTCCAGTCCAGGTGCACGATGACGTTGCCGAGCGACGCCGTGCCGGCCGCGGCGAGCGCTTCGGCGACTCGCCCCGGGGTAAGGCCGCCTTCCCCTTCGACGATGTGCACGCGCGGAGGATCGTCCGGATAGCAGTCGGCCGCGGCCAACGCGAGTCCGAGCGACGAAGCGAGGCCGACGCCCGACGCGCCGGTCGCAAGCCGCACGAAGGGAGTCGCCGGAGTCGGATGACCGTCGAGCGCCTTGGACCGGAGCGAGCGCGCCAGCGGAGTCGGCCCGTCAGGATTCCGGCGGAAGCCAAGCAGGTCTTCGAGGCGCAGCTGCAATCCAATGTCCTGCGGAAGCAGGGCCGCGTTCCCGATCCGCACGATCTCGTTTCGCAGCGCCCACATCGAGTACAGGCCGAGCGCCTTGTGGCCGGCCGCGTACGAGATGATGTCCGCGCGCTCGCACAACGGATCGGAGAAATCGTAGTCCATCGCGTCGAACAGCAGCGCCGATACGAACCGGCCGGACGAGATCGATCCGCCGGGATGTCCCGACGTCGGGACGTAGTTGTACAGCATGGCGCAGAGCGAGCGGTAGATCAGATCGAGCGTCTCGAAGGCCTCGAGCTCGTGCTCGCTCAGCGGGCCCGGCGTATCCTGGCCCATGCAGATCCAGCGCGCGCGGCGCGCGCCGAACGGCACCGCCGTGCCGCCGTTCCTCAGCATCTGCCGCGACGCCACGCGCAGCGGGTCCACCGTCGCCGTCAGCACAGGTTGCGACCCTCCCGAACGAATGCCCGGAATCCATCTGCGTCGCGGCTCGCCCGCGCGATCCTCTCCATGGCCAGCTCGAGCTGCTCGAGCGAAGTCGCGATGGACAGCCGCAGGTAATGCTTGCCTTCGCTGCCCAGGCGGCCGAACGACTTGCGGTCGAGGGTCGCGACATGATGCCGGAACAGAAGAAATCTCTGGAAGAGCGTCGCGGGGCTGGTGGCGTCGCGCATCACGGGCGGCAGCGCGCCGTGCGCTTCGATCGCGCCGAGCTTCTCGCACACGCCGGCGATGTTCGGAAAGACGTAGAACGCCCCATCCGGCTTCGCGCAGCTTATCCCCTCGATCGAATTCAGCGCGGCCACCACGACGTCCCGGCGCCCGGCGAACGCGGTGACCATCGTCGCGATGCTTGCGTCGCTCTCGGGCGATTCGAGCGCGACCTTCGCGCCCATCTGGTTGTAGCCCGGCACGCAGGAGAAGTAGTTGATGTTGAGATTCTTGAAGACGGCTGCTTCGCCCGCGGTGGGAAACACGGCCCAGCCGACCCGGCCGCCGGTCCAGGAATACGACTTCGAGACGCCGGACACGATGATCGTGCGCTCTTCCATGCCGGGGATCGATGCGATCGATTCGTGTCTGCGGCCGTCGAAGATGATCCGCTCGTACACTTCGTCCGAGTACACGCGAACTGCGGGCGAGGTTTTCGCCAGGACCACTCCCGCGATCTCCTCGAGCTGCGCCCGGGTCGCAACGCCGCCCGTCGGATTCGACGGGAAATTGATGTAGATCAGCTTGGTGCGGTCGGTGACGAGGCGGTGGAGATCGGCACCGCGAAAGCTGAACCCCTGGCTCTCTTCGAGGTGGAGCGGCACGGCCGTCGCTCCGATGTAGCGAACGAAGGACTCGTAGATGGGAAACCCCGGGCTTGGATAGATGATCTCGTCGCCCGCGTTGCAGTACGTCTGCTGCGAGAAGCCGATCGGCGGCTTGGCGCCGGGAAACACGACCACCCGGTCCGGCGTGATGCGAAGCTCGCGCGCCTCACCCACCGTATGCGCGATCGCTTCGCGCAACGGGAGGATCCCCTGCGGATCCGTGTAGTGCGTCTGATCGTTGTCTATCTGCCGCTTCACTTCCTCGGCGATGTGGCGCGGAAGCGGGAAGTCGGGCTCGCCGAGATTGCAGCGCACCACCTGGTGCCCGGCGTCCTCGACCTCCTTGATGAACGGGCCGACCTTGAACGCGTTCTCGGTATCGATCATCGCGACCCGGTCCGCGAAGAGCTGGGGCGTCGATCGCGGGGGCGCAGCGGCAATGGCCATCGTGATAACCCTGTTGCTGGGGACGATTTACCTCGATGGCGTAGTTTGCCGGCGGAAGCCCGCCCGCCGCTGTAGGGCTAAGCGCGGAACAGGGGTGAGGATTGCCCTGACCGCGCGCGGAGACCGGCCCGGCGGGCCGAAGCCGTGGCCGCCGGCGACATGGCCGTCATCGCCACCGACGGAAACGGCCGCATTCCGTACCGGAATCACGCAGCCGAGGAGCCGTACGGCTGGACCGGTGAGGAGGCGCTCGGCCTCAACGTACGGGACAAGGCGGGCCGCACGTTCGTCGTGCAGGTCACCGAGTCGCCGGTGCTGGACGAGTACGGAAAGTTGATCGGAATGATCGGGCTTTCACGACCGCCCATCCGATAAGCGACAACTCGTATCATCGGCACTACCTGTACGAAGGGAACGCAGGGGAACGAATCCACGTCTCGGCGGCGTCCGTGGACTTCGAAGTTGCCGTGGCGCTCTACGCACCGGGCGGCGAGGGAAAACCACTGGCAGACGACGGCGGTCGCGACGAGGTCCTCGAATGGGGGGCCATCGTGGCTGTCACACTCACGGCGCCGGGTCGATACGTAATCTGTGTCCACTCGCACCGCGCGCTCAGCGTCGGGGAATATGATGTCTTCGTGACGCGCCGCGGCTAGCGCCGTCTTGCACTCCTGACATCAGCGCGCTAGCGCGAAAAAAGAAGGGCTCCGGTTTCCCGGAGCCCTTCTCATGCAAGCTGGTCGCTGGACTCGAAACCCCGAGCCCGCAACCATCAACCGTCCTTCTAGTACATCCCTCCCATGCCACCGCCACCCGGCATCGCCGGCGCGGCGCCCTTCTCTTCCTTCTTCTCCACGATCAGCGCTTCGGTCGTGAGCAGCAGGCCCGCGATGGACGCGGCGTTCTGCAGCGCGGTACGCGTGACCTTGGTCGGGTCGATGACGCCGGCCTGCACCAGGTCCTCGTACTCGTCGGTCAGAGCGTTGTAGCCGTACGCGGCCTCTTTGGACGCGCGCACCTTCTCGATCACGATGGAGCCTTCACCGCCCGCGTTGGCAACGATGATGCGCATCGGCTCCTCGATCGCCTTGCGGACGATCTCGACGCCGATCTGCTCGTCGGAATCTTCCAGCTTGAGCGCTTTGAGCACCTTCTGCGCGCGGATGAGCGCGACGCCGCCGCCGGGGACGATTCCTTCCTCGACCGCCGCGCGCGTGGCGTGCAGCGCGTCCTCGACGCGGGCCTTCTTCTCCTTCATCTCGCTCTCAGTCGCCGCGCCGACGTTGATCACGGCCACACCGCCCGCGAGCTTCGCCAGCCGCTCCTGGAGCTTCTCCTTGTCGTAGTCCGACGTGGACTTCTCGATCGTCGTGCGGATCTCCTTCACGCGGCCCTGGATCTTCTCAGAGTCGCCGGCGCCGTCGATGATCGTCGTGTTGTCCTTGTCGATCACGATGCGCTTGGCCTGGCCGAGGTCGGTGATGACCGCGTTCTCGAGCTTGAAGCCGACTTCCTCGGAGATGACCTGCCCGTTCGTGAGAACGGCCACGTCCTGCAGCATCGCCTTGCGGCGGTCACCGAAGCCCGGGGCCTTGACCGCGCAGACGCGCAGCGTGCCGCGGAGCTTGTTGACGACCAGCGTCGCGAGCGCCTCGCCCTCTACGTCCTCGGCGATGATGAGCAACGGCTTGCCCATCTGCGCGACCTTCTCGAGGATCGGGAGCAGATCCTTCATCGAGGAGATCTTCTTGTCGTGGATCAGGATGAGCGCGTCCTCGAGGATCGCTTCCATCTTGTCCGGATCGGTGACGAAGTACGGCGAGAGGTAGCCGCGGTCGAACTGCATTCCGTCCACCGTCTCGAGCGTGGTCTCGAGGCCCTTCGCCTCCTCGACCGTGATTACGCCGTCCTTGCCGACCTTCTCCATCGCCTCGGCGATCAGATCACCGATCTCCTTGTCGTTGTTGGCGGAGATGGATCCGACCTGGGCGATCTCCTTCTTGCCCTTGGTGGGGACGGAGATCTTCTTGAGCTCGTCCACGACCGCGGTCACGGCCTTGTCGATGCCGCGCTTGAGCGCCATCGGGTTGACGCCCGCGGTGACGTTCTTGAGGCCTTCGCGGAAGATCGCCTGCGCGAGCACGGTCGCGGTGGTGGTGCCGTCGCCGGCGAGGTCGGACGTCTTCGTCGCGACTTCCTTCACCATCTGCGCGCCCATGTTCTCGAGCGCATCGGCGAGCTCGATCTCCTTCGCTACGGTGACGCCGTCCTTGGTGACGGTCGGGGCACCGAACTTCTTGTCGATGACGACGTTCCTGCCTTTCGGTCCGAGGGTGACCTTCACCGCTTCGGCCAGCTGATCCACGCCGCGCTTGAGGGCCGCGCGCGCGTCAACGTTGAAATGAAGTTCTTTGGCTGCCATGGTTGCTCTCTCTGGTTAGCTGATGACCGCGAGCACGTCCGATTCACGCAGAATCAGGACGGTGTCGCCATCGATGGTTACTTCGGAGCCGCTGTACTTGCCGTAGAGGACGCGATCGCCCGCCTTCACTTCCATGGGGACGCGCTTGCCTTCCTCGAAGCGGCCGGGGCCGACGGCGATGATCTCGCCCTGCTGCGGCTTTTCCTTGGCGGTGTCGGGGATGAACAGCCCGCCGCGCATGGTCTCGGTCTCCTCCAGCGGTCGGACGACTACACGATCGGCCAGCGGGCTGACCTTCGTGGCTTCCGCAGTTTTGGTTGCCATAGGGTGGTGAATCCTCCAGAACGGTTGTTGGTTTTTGGTTCTTGGTCCGGGGGAAAAACGGCGACCAATAACCGATCGAATTGGGTCGTTAGCACTCGCGTTTTTAGAGTGCTAACAGACGGAAGATAGGTTCGCGTGGGGTTGAAGTCAACCGTTGGCGATGGAAATCCACGGCTACGGGAAGTATCGCCTATTTAATAACTTGTGCGTGGTACTTAAAGTTGTTTCTAGATGCCGACCGCGATTCCAGCGCGACGGCGTTGTTCCTGGAGCGGACGCATCGGGGCGGTACCGGATCTCGTCGCTGCTGCAACTCGACGACCCGCGCTTTCGCGCGGTGCTCATTACGCCTAGGCGCGGTCCCGCTCGAGGATGTTGAGGGGGGCTCGATACGTGGGTGTCGCCGGTTTGCAGTGTGCGTCGGGAGCGCGCAAGCTTGGGAGCTGTTATCGGACTCATGCACGAGGCAACGATGTGTAAGACCATAAAACAACGCGTGAAATTCGGCGCCTCCCCGGCCACCGTCTACGATCTCCTCGCGGACTCGAGGAAGCACTCGACCGTGACCGGCAAGAAGGCAACTATCAGCCGCAAGGTCGGCGGGACGTTTTCAGCCAGGGGGAACGACGTCTCCGGAATCAACGTCGATCTTGTTCCGGGTCGGCGAATCGTTCAGGCCTGGCGCCACAAGCGATTCCCCGAAGGCATTTTCTCGATGGCGGCCGTAACCCTGACTCCGACGCCTGATGGCGGAACGGAGCTCGTGCTGACGCATCGCCGGGTTCCGAAAGAGCTTATCCCCGAAACCGAAAGCGCGTGGCGGGAACAGTATTGGGCGAAGATCAAGGCATATCTCGCCGAGGTGGGATAGAATGCCTGCCCATTGGCTCCTCAAGACCGAGCCGTCAACCTACAGCTGGGACGACCTGGTCCGCGAGAAGACCGCCACGTGGGACGGCGTGAGCAATCCGGTTGCGCTCAAGCACCTCGCCGCGATGAAGCGCGGCGACGACGCGCTCATCTATCATACCGGCAAGGAGAAGGCGGTCGTCGGGCTCGCGCGCGTGACGAAATCGGCATATCCAGATCCGGGAGCGAAGGACCCCAAGCAGCTCGTCGTAGAAATCGAGGCGGTGCGCCCACTGTCTCGCCCCGTGCCGCTCGCCGAGATCAAGGCCGATGCTCTCTTCGCGGAATCGCCGCTCGTGCGGCAGGGACGGCTGTCGGTCGTTCCGCTGACCGACGAGCAGTTTGCCCGCCTGCGCTAGCGGACGTGACGGCAGCCGGTGGCGTCGGCCCAACGCCCTGCAGGCGGAGCGATGCGCATGCGCTTCAAACCTGGTCATCCGCCGCTTATGAACGCGCGAGGCCTGACCTTCTTCCTGCTGCACGCCGCGAGCGTGAGTGCGTACGCGCAAACGGCCGAGGTCGCAACGAGTGTACGCGACACCATCCAGAGCTACGTGGATCGCGGCGCCATCGCGGGCGCGGTAGCACTGGCGGCCCACGACGGCAAAATCACCGTCCTCGAGGCGGTTGGCTGGCAGGACCTCGCGGCGAGGACCCCCATGCGCCCGACGACGATTTTCCAGTTGCGCTCCATGACCAAGACGCTGACCGCCATTGCGGTCATGCGCCTTGTCGACGGCGGACAGATCGAGCTCGACGACCCGGTCGCAGAATACATCGCGGAATTCGCCGGGAGCCCGATCACGATTCGCGAGCTGTTGAGCCACACTTCCGGTATCCCAGCCGAAATACCTTCCAGCATGCGAGGCAGGGTGGCGCCGCCGAGATCTCTGGCCGACTATGCCGCGATCGTCGCGCAGCTGGATAGGGACGAAGCAGGTCGCTTCCTCTACAGCGATCAGAACTACTACCTGCTCGGGCGGGTTATCGAGGTCGCTTCAGGCGAGCCGTACGAGGCGTTCGTGCAACGAAGCGTGTTTGATCCACTGGGAATGAAGGACAGCTTCGTGCTGCCGCGCGCCGACGCGTGGGACAGAGTTGCGTCGACTTACGAGCTGAGCGAAGGCGCGCTGCGAAAATCGAGCTTCTATGACGTCTCCACCATGCAGTGGTTGCACGGCTCGTACCCGCGACCGTCCTGGAGCATGTTTTCGACGGCGTCCGACGTATTCGCTCTCTATCAGATGTTGTTGAATGGGGGCGTCTACCAGGGCGAGCGGGTCTTATCGCCTGAGAGCGTGCGCCTGATGACGCGGCCGCACGCGAGTCACATCGGCTCGCTGCTGGGCAGTGTCGGCTACGGCTTCGGCTTGAACGTCACCGAATCACCGGACGGCGCACTGTGGCCCCAGACGGTCGGATCGTATGGGCATGGCGGCTTGTTGGGAACGGTGGCCTGGGCCGACCCGCAACTGCAGCTGATTCGTGTCTACCTGGTATCGCTCGCACCGAGGTCCGAGCGGGAAGCATTCCTGCGCGAAGATCGCGCAGTAGTGATGACGCTGTTGCGCCAAGCTGCGCCGATCCATTGACGCTACTTGCCTTCCCGCCGCGCACTGCTTGCTGGAATTGGCCACCTTTGATCACCAGTATCTTCCCGCCTGGACGCGCGGCAAATTTCCGTCCTTGGATTCGCAACCCCCAGGAGCTCTCGTGCGCACCGTCCCAACCCTGCTTGTCGTCACGCTATTCGCCGCCCCGATGGCTGCGCTTGATGCCCAGACCTCGCCCGCCCCGCCGGCCGTCATGCCGGTCATCGTTACCTCGCCCCGCGCCGACGCCGCGGACGTCGCCTCGATCGACGCCATCATCGCCGCGCTGTACGACGTCATCTCCGGCGGCGTCGGGCAGGCGCGCAACTGGAACCGCATGCGGTCGCTGTTCATCCCGGGCGGAAAGCTCATGCCCACCGTGCCGCGCCCCGACAGCAGCATCGGCATGCGCGTCCTCAGCGTCAACGATTACATCGCCGTGTCCGGGCCACAGCTCGAGCGCGTGGGCTTCCGCGAGCGCGAGATCGCCCGCCGCGCAGAGCAGTTCGGCCACATCGCGCACGTGTGGAGCACTTACGAGGGAAAGACGGCGACGGACAGCACGACCATCCGCGGAATCAACAGCATCCAGCTGCTGAACGACGGAAAGCGCTGGTGGGTGGTTTCCGTATTCTGGGAGGCGGAACGGGCGAATCTGCCGCTGCCGCCGAAGTATCTGCGAACCGAGCAGTAATCCGGGCCTGACTTTCGCGGCGAGGGTGATGTCGGCTCCGCCGCGGCACCCCGTCGCCGGGCAATAAGCCCCATGGATCCCATCACGCACACCATGGCCGGCGCCGTGTTGGCGCGCGCGGGGCTCGACCGGCGCGGCGCGCTGCCGCTCGCCGCGACCACGCTCGTGCTCGCGGCCAACGCGCCCGACATCGACATCCTCGCGATGTTCCTCGGCTCGTACGCCGGCCTCGCATTCCGCCGCGGTTGGACGCACGGGCCGATCGCCCTGCTGGTACTCCCGCTCGCGCTCACCGGCCTGCTCCTCGCATGGGACCGATGGGTGCGGCGCCGCGGCGAGCGCGCCACGACCCACATACCACTGGACGCGCGCGGGACGCTGCTCATCGCCTTCGTGGGCGTGCTGAGCCACCCGGCGCTCGACTGGCTCAACACGTACGGCATCCGGGCGCTGATGCCGTTCAGCGAGCAATGGTTCTACGGCGACGCCGTGTTCATCGTCGATCCCTGGCTCTGGCTGCTGCTCGCCGGAGCGCTCATCCCCTGGCGGCGTACGCGCGGGCGCGTACGGATCTTCGGCGCGACGGCGGCCGCGTACATTCTTGCGATGATCGCGTTGGACCGCGCCGCGGAGTCCGCGACCCGCCTGGCCGCGGAGAGGGGCGGCATGACCGGCATCGTAGAAGTGATGTACCAGCCCGCGCTCGCGCGGCCACACAAGGGCAGCGTGATAGTCGCGACGAGTGACGCTTACACGCTCGGCGGTTTCGACTGGACCGCACCCGCGGAGAATCGCGTCACGTTCCGCGCCGGACCTATCCGGCGCGGCGACTGGACCGCGAGCGAGGTTCGTGCCGGGATGACGGATCCGCGCGCGAGAGATTTTCTCGTCTGGTCGCGCTTTCCGTTCGTTCGCATCGAGCGCGCGGCCGGCGCCACGGAGGTGTTCTTCGGCGATGCGCGCTTCGTGGACGTTCCGGCCGGATCGCTGCAAGGCGTTCGAGTCGCCGTCCGTCCATGACCGGAAACTGATCCGCTCATGCTGAGATCCACACTGCTGTGGGCGTCACGGAACCGCGCGATCGAGCGTCTCGTGCGCTCGAGCAGAGCCATGCGTCCGCTCGTCTCCCGCTTCATGCCGGGCGAGACGGTCGCCGACGCGCTGCGCGCCGCCGGAGCGCTGCAGGCGGAGGGCACGCCTTCGATCATCACGTACCTCGGCGAGAACGTTGCCTCGGACGCTGCCGCCGACGCGACGGTCGCGGAGTACGAGCGGCTGCTCGGCGCGCTCGCGGCGCAGGCCCTGGACGCGCACGTGTCCATCAAGCTCACGCAGTTCGGCTGGGACCTCGACCGCGAGCGCGCGCTCGATCGGGTGCGAGCGGTGGCGCGGATGGCGCTGGCCGGCCGCACGACGCTCGCCATAGACATGGAGTCGTCGCCGTACGTGGATTCGACGGTGGACGCCTACGAGACACTCGCGCGCGAATTCCCCTGCGTGGCGCTCTGCCTCCAGGCATACCTGCACCGCACGCCCGCTGACGCGCGGCGGCTGCTCGCCGTGCGACCGTACATCCGACTCGTGAAGGGCGCGTACCGCGAGCCCGCGAGCGTCGCGCTGCAGCGGCGCGAGGACGTGAGCGCCCGCTATCGCGAACTCGCGCGCGAGCTGCTCGGCCATGCGGACGACGGCGTGCGCGTCGCGTTCGGCACCCACGACCTCGACCTCCTGAAGCTGCTGCTGCGGGACACGCGCGAGCTGCGCGTCCCGCCTTCGGCATACGAGGTCCAGATGCTGTACGGGATTAACAGCGAGGCGCGCCGCGCGCTCGCGGCCGAAGGCGAGCGGGTGCGGGTGCTGATCAGCTACGGCGCCGCGTGGTATCCATGGTTCATGCGGCGCCTCGCGGAAAACCCGGCCAACCTGCTGCTCGTCGCGCGCAGCCTCGGGCGGCGGCCGGCATGAGACTGTGCCTGGCCGCGGTCCCCGCTGCCGCTCTTGCTCTGCTTGCGTGCACCACTGGGACGCCGGCGCGGCCGCCAACCGTCAGTGCGCCCGACTCCGTCGCGATCCGCCTCGCCGAGCGCCGGAGGATCGCGCAGGAGCGACTGCTCAACGATTGGGCGAGCCTGTCACGCTATCGCGCATCCAACGACAGCCTCCCTCCGCCCGCGCCCGGCGAGAACCGCGTGGTGTACATCGGCGACTCAATCACCGAATCGTGGGCGGCATTCTTCCCCGCTCTCTTTCCCGGCCGCCCGTACGTCGCGCGCGGCATCAGCAGCCAGACTACGCCGCAGATCCTCGTGCGTTTCCGGCAGGACGTCGTGCAGCTGCGGCCGAAAGTCGTCGTCATCCTGGCGGGGACAAACGACATCGCCGGCAACACCGGACCGTCGTCGCCGGAGATGATCGAGCACAATCTCGCGTCGATGGCGGAGATCGCGCGCGCCAACGGCATTCGCGTGGTGCTCTCTTCCGTGCTGCCGGCGTACGATTATCCATGGAAGCGCGGACTGGACCCGGCGCCGAAGATCGTGTCGCTCAACGACTGGATGCGGCGCTACGCCGAGGGAAACGGCATGGTCTATCTCGATTACCACTCGGCGATGGCGGATGCGCGCGGGGGCCTGCGCGCAGAGCTGACGAGTGACGGCGTACATCCCAACGCCGCCGGCTACGCCGTCATGGCGCCGCTCGCTGAAGCCGCGATCGCGCGGGCGCTCAGCCTCCCGCCCCGCCGATGACGCGCGGCGGGCGGCTCACTCCCGACCGGCGCGGGCGCTGATCATGTCTGCGGAGACCATTCGGTCGATTCTGCTCCGCGATCTCCGCGCGCTCGCGCGCGAAGTTGACGCTTATCCAAACGACGACCTGCTCTGGCGGATCGCGCCCGGCATTTCGAACCCTGCCGGCACGCTCGTGTTGCATCTCACGGGCAACCTCGAGCACTTCATTGGCGCCGTGCTTGGCCGTACGGGTTACGTGCGCGACCGGGACGCCGAGTTCGCCGTGCGCGACCTGACCCGCGCGGAGCTCCACCGAAGTATCGACTCGGCCGCCGGGGCCGTGGATGTAGCGCTCGCGCGCCTCTCGCCGGAGCAGTGGCAGGCCCCGTATCCCGTTCCGGTTGGAGGACGCAGGCTGGGGACGGCGGATTTTCTGGTTCACCTTGCCGCTCATCTCGCGTATCATCTGGGGCAGATAGACTATCACCG
>CALMKE010000214.1 GCA_937867645.1 uncultured Gemmatimonadota bacterium
GTCCTGCTCTGGCGCATCCGGGCCGTGTTCCAGGAGTACTCCAAGGAATACGAGATCGTCGTGTACGACGACGCCAGCTCGGACGCCACCGCCGAGACGCTCGCGCCGTACAAGGAGGTGCTTCCCCTGACGGTCATTCGGGGCGAGCGCCGCGGCGGGTACGCAAGCGCGGTCGAGGCGTGCTTCCGTGAAGTCGTGCGCCGCACGCGCTATCCCCGCCGCGATGCGGTGCTGGTGATGCAGGCGGACTTCACCGATCTGCCGGAGCAGATTCCGGAGCTCATGCGCCGGTTCGAGGGCGGCGCCGACGTCGTCGTCGCGGATCGTACCGCGTCGGAGGATCTGCCGAAGCCGGTGCGCAGGCAGCGGCTGCTGACTTCCCTTCTGCTCAGGCATTTCACCGGACTCACCGGCGTGTCGGATCCGTTCAGCGGATTCCGCCTGTACCGCGTGTCGGTCATCAAGGATCTGCTGGCGACCCGCGGGAAGGAAGGAGTCGCTCCGGCCCCGTCGCTCGGCTCCAACCTGCAGCTGCTGCTCGCCGCCGCGCGCGTCGCGCGCCGCGTCGAGAGCGTGCCGCTGCCGGCGAGCTATTCGATTCGCGTGCGCGAGAGTAGAGTGCGGCCGCTGAGCGACGCGATGGACCTCTACAAGTTCGCGCTGCGTAACTGGAAAGCGCCGGCTCCCCTGTCCGCGAGGACTTCCCGATGATCGCCGCCGTCGCGCTCGCGATTCTAACGGGCATCGGCTCGGCCGTCGCGCCCGCCGCACCCGCCATGGATCATCCGTTCGGTGTCGGCGAGAAGCTCACCTTCGACGTGCGCTTCGGTCCGCTCAAGGTCGGCACGAGCACGATGGAGGTTCGCGAGATCACTCACATTCGCGGGCGCGCCGCGTACAAGACGTATTTCAGCGTGCAGGGCGGGACGTTCTTCTACAAGGTTGACAACCTTCTGCAGAGCTGGATCGACGTCGAGACAATGTCCTCGCTGCGCTTCGTGCAGCGCCTCGACGAGGGCTCCCGCGAGAGAGAGCGGCATTTCGAGATTTACCCGGATCGCTCCGTGTACGTGGAAGTCACCAAGAGCCCGAAGGAGCATCCGTCGGTTTCCAATCCGCTGGACGACGGATCCTTCCTGTATTTCATCCGCACGATTCCGCTCGAGGTCGGGCAGACCTACGAGTTCAACCGCTACTTCATGCCGGATCGCAATCCGGTCAAGGTGCGCGTAGCGAGGCGGGAGCGGATCGTGGTTCCGGCGGGCACGTTCAACGCGATCGTGCTCCAGCCGACGATCAAGTCGAAGGGAGTCTTCGCGGAGGGCGGACAGGCCGAGCTGTGGCTATCCGACGACGAACGCCGGATGGTGCTGCAGCTGAAGACGAAAGTTGCGTTCGGGTCGCTGAATCTGTTCCTGCGGTCGTTTACGCCGGGACGGTAGGGGCAGCGAACAGGTATCAGGTATCAGGTATCAGGGTGGGTTCGCTGATACCTGATACCTGATACCTGATGTCTTTCAGTACGTCGTGACCCGCGTCTCCGACCAGCGCTCACGCAGACGCCGCGCGGTGCTGGGGCTGACGATGCGGATCGCGAGGTACGCCACCGCTCCGACGATCGCCACCTTGATCGCCATTCCGATCACCCAGAAGGCGACTCCGAGCAGCCCGCCGAAGATCTTGAACACCAGGCCGAGGGCGAACAGCCCGAGCATGGCGAACAGGCCGGTCATGAGAATTGTGCGGATCATACAGAACTCCTGAAGCTGTTGGCCATTGGCTGATTAGCTATTGGCTAATTACGCCGTTTAGCCCGTCAGAGTAAATACGCAGGGCGGGGGTCGTGGTTTCAGACGCCGGGCAGGAAGAAAAACGGGTTCGGGTAACAGGTTGTAGGTGAACGGGTTTCCGGTTAACTGACTGGTTGACGGTCAACGGTGGAAGGTGGCGGGTTAACGGTTACCGATGACCTGCAACAGCCAACCGTAAACCCGTAGCCAGTCAGTTAACCGTTCACCCGAAGCCAACAACCTCTTACCCGAACCTGCCGTTATCTCATCTCTGACGGATGTCATAATCGCCGGCGGTGGAATCATCGGCCGCGCCTGCGCTGCCGCCATCGCCGAGCGCGGCGCCCGCGTCCTCCTTCTTGAGCACTCGAGTCAAGGCGAGGCATCCGCCGCGTCCGCCGGAATGCTGGCTCCTTCGATCGAGCGCGCCAGCGGCGCCGCCAATGAGCTGGCCCTCGCCGCGCGGGACCGGTTCCCCTCGTACCTGGAATGGCTGCGTGAGCGAACCGGAATGGACGTGCCGCTCAATCGGCTCGGCATCCTGCAGGTGGCCATCACGCCCGCAGGCGTAAGGGGATTGCGAAAAAACCCCAACCCCGGCTCGCACTGGCTGGATCGCGCGGAGCTCGTCGCCGAAGAGCCCGCACTGTCGCACGCGCTGGGCGCGGTGTACTCGCCGCACGACGGCTGCGTGGACAATGTGCGGCTGCTGGAAGCGCTCGACGCGCTGCTGGCCCGTTCCCCGCTCGTGCGCCGCGCACGGGCGCGCGTCGTGGGCGTCGCCGCCGAGCCGGAGTCGGTGACGGTCACGGACGCAACCGGCGCGCAGCGCCAGGCAGGACACGTCGTGATCGCCGCGGGCGCCTGGTCCTCCCGGATTGCCGGCGCGCGCTACGCCGAAGCCGTCGAGCCCGTTCGCGGCCAGCTCATCTCGTACGACGCTGCGCCGTGCCGGCACACGCTGTACGGGCCGCGAGGGTACCTCGTCCCGCGCGGATCGCTCACCGTCGCCGGCAGCACGACGGAGCGCGTTGGCTTCGACCACGGCACGACGCCCGAAGGGATCGACAAAGTTCGCTCGGCGGCGGAAGAGATCTGTCCAACGCTGTCGAGCGCGCGCATGTCGCGGGCGTGGTCCGGGTTCCGCCCCGTGACCCCGGACCTGCTTCCCATCATTGGGCCCGATCCCGAAGCGCCCAGAATCGTGTACGCCACGGGCCACTCGCGGAACGGGATTCTGCTGGCGCCGCTGACCGGGGATTTGGTGGCCGATTTAATTTTTGAGGCTGTCCTAAATTTCGATCTCACACAATACCGTCCCGGGCGGCACTGACTTACATTGCCAATTCAACCGCCTGCGCAGGCGCCCGGGGACGATGCCGTGAATCAACCGCTTTACCAGATTCTGGGACGCCATAAATCGGAGGCCCTGCCCGAGCGCAAGCCGTCGTGGCTCAAGGTCCGGGCGCCGGGCGGAGCGAACTACCTCCAGCTTCGGCAGCTGATGCGCGAGCTGGACCTGCACAGCGTCTGCGAGGAAGCCCGCTGCCCCAACGTGGGCGAGTGCTGGGAGCACGGCACCGCGACGTTCATGATCCTGGGCGACGTGTGCACGCGGAACTGCGCGTACTGCGCGGTGAAGCACGGCCGTCCCCCCACGTACGACGTCGCCGAGCCGGCGCGAGTCGCGGAAGCGATCGAGCGCATGAACCTGAGGCACGCGGTCATCACTTCCGTGGATCGCGACGACCTCCCCGATTTCGGCGCGCACATCTTCGCCGAGACAATTCGCCAGATCCACGCTCGCCTGCCCGGCTGCTCGGTGGAGGTCCTCGTTCCCGATTTCCAGGGAAGCGAGCCGAGCATCCGCATGGTGCTCGACGCAGGCCCGGAGATCTACAACCACAACACCGAGACCGTCCCGCGCCTGTACAAGCGCTGCCGTCCGGGCGGGCGCTACGAGCGCGTCCTCAAAATCTTCCGAATGGCCAAGGAGATCGCGCCGCACATCCCCACGAAGACCGGCATCATCCTCGGCATGGGCGAGACGATCGAAGAGGTCAAGCAAACGATGTCCGAGCTGCGCGAAGTGGACGTGGACATTCTCACGCTGGGACAGTACCTGCGTCCCTCGAGCTCGCACATCGCGCTGGACCGCTACGTGAAGCCCGAAGAGTTCCGCGACTTGTACGAGACGGGCATGGCGATGGGATTCCGGCACGTCGAGTCCGGACCGCTGGTCCGCTCCAGCTACCATGCGTGGGAGCAGGTGCAGTCCGCGGGGGTGGCGTGAGGGAGCTATTGGCTGTTGGCTATTGGCTGTTAGCCAACAACCCTCAGCTCCCGCTCTTCTCCGCCCCAAGCCAATAGCCAATAGCCAACAGCCAACAGCTTCATTGAATGGCAAAAAAGCCAACTAAACCCACCAGCTCGAAGAGCGACTCTGAGCTCAACCACAGCTTCCTCCGCTCCATGCTGCTCCAGCGGCGGTTCGAGGAGCGGAGCGCCGAAGCGTACGCGCTGGGGAAGATCGGCGGGTTCTGCCACCTGTACATCGGCCAGGAAGCGATCAGCACCGGCGCGCTGTCGGTGCTGCGCCCCGACGACTACGTGGTGACCGCGTACCGCGACCACGGCCTCGCGCTCGCGCGGGGCATGACGTCGCGGTCGGTGATGGCGGAGCTGTTCGGCCGCCGCGACGGCTGCGCGGGCGGCAAAGGCGGCTCGATGCACCTGTTCGACGCCAAGCTGAACTTCCTCGGCGGGCACGGCATCGTGGGCGGCCACATCCCGCTGGCGACCGGCGTCGCATTCGCGATCAAGTATCGCGGCGGCGATCAGGTCTGCCTGTGCTTCTTCGGCGAAGCGGCGGTGAACATCGGCGCTTTTCACGAAGCGCTGAACATGGCCGCCCTGTGGAAAGTCCCGGCGGTGTTCATCATCGAGAACAATCGCTACGGGATGGGAACAGCGGTCGCGCGCGCCATGGCCAACGAGGACGTGAGCGCTCGCGCCGCGGCCTACAACATTCCCGGCGAATCGGTGGACGGGCAGGACGTGTTCGCGGTGCGGGACGCGGTGTCGCGCGCCGTCGAGCGGGCGCGCGGCGAGAAGACGCCCACGCTCCTCGAAATGCGCACGTACCGCTTCATGGGCCACTCGATGTCTGACGCGGTCAGCGGAACCTACCGCACCAAGGCCGAGCTCGAGGAAGAAATGCGGCGCGATCCTATCATCGTGCTGCACAACCGCATGACGGAAGCCGGGGAGATAGACGACGCGGCGTACGCGAAGCTGGACGAGGAAGTGAAGGCCGAGGTGCAGGACGCCTGGGATTTCGCCGATGCCAGCCCGGAGCCGGAGCTGGAGGAGTTGTACAGCAATGTGTTGGTGGGATGAAGCAGCCATCAGGTATCAGGTATCAGGTATCAGGTACCCGCACCTGTCCGTGCCGGCGCAGTTATCTGATACCTGATACCTGATACCTGATACCTGATATCTACTATGTCCGTAATCACCTACCGCGACGCCCTCAACCAAGCCCTCCGCGAGGAGATGCAGCACGACGACCGCGTCTTCCTCATGGGCGAGGAGGTCGCGGAGTACAACGGGGCGTACAAGGTGTCGCGCGGACTGCTCGACCAGTTCGGCCCGATGCGCGTCGTGGACACTCCCATCGCCGAGCTTGGCTTCGCAGGCATCGGCGTCGGCGCGGCCATGGTGGGGCTCCGGCCGGTGATCGAGTTCATGACGTGGAACTTCGCCCTGCTCGCCCTCGACCAGGTGGTGAACGCGGCCGCGAAGATGCTGTACATGTCGAACGGCCAGTTCCCGATGCCGATGGTCTTCCGCGGCCCGAACGGCGCCGCGCTGCAGCTGTCGGCGCAGCACTCGCAGGCGTGGGAGAGCTGGCTGGCGCACATCCCCGGCCTCAAGGTGGTCACGCCCGCTACGCCGTACGACGCCAAGGGTCTGCTCAAAAGCGCGATAAGGGACCCGAACCCGGTGGTCTTCCTCGAGGGGGAGATGCTGTACAACACGAAAGGTGAGGTCCCCGACGGCGAGGAGATCCTGATCCCGCTTGGCAAGGCCGAGCGCAAGCGCGAAGGCGAGCACTGCTCGATCATCGCGCACGGCAAGACGGTGCTAGTCGCGATCCAGGTCGCGGACGCGCTCGCGAAGGAAGGGATAAAGATCGACGTGATCGATCTGCGCACGGTCCGTCCGATGGACGTGGACGCGATCGCCGAGTCGGTGAAGAAAACGAACCGGGCGGTCGTGGTCGAAGAAGGCTGGGAGCTGTGCGGCGTAGGCGCGCAGGTCGTGGATTACATCCAGCGCGAGTGCTTCGACTTTCTCGACGCGCCGGTGCTGCGCGTGCACCAGGCCGACGTGCCGATGCCGTACGCGAAGAACCTGGAGCGCGCGGCCAAGCCCGACGCGCAGAAAGTGACATCGGCAGTGCGCAAAGTCCTGTACCTCGAGTAATCGCCATGGCCACGAAAGTCGTGATGGAAGCGCTGTCGCCGACGATGGAGGAGGGCCGCCTCGTCAAGTGGACGAAGAACGAGGGCGATGCCGTCAAATCGGGCGAGGTGCTCGCCGAGGTGGAGACTGACAAGGCGGTGATGGAGCTGGTCGCGCGCGGCGACGGCGTGCTGCGCAAGCGGCTGATCAACGAGGGCGACACCGCGCCGGTCGGTCAGCTGATCGCGATCGTCGCGGCGGCGGACGAGAACATCGACGCGCTCGCGGGCGGTGGCGGCGCCGCACCGACGGCCGAGGCGCCCGCGGCGGAAGCTCCCAAGGCGGAAGCTCCCAAGGCGGAAGCTCCCAAGGCGGAAGCTCCCAAGGCGGAAGCTCCCAAGGCGGAAGCTGCGAAACCGGAGGCTGTGCAAGCGGATGCCGCGAAAGCCGGGCCGCCGAAGCAGGAAGCCCCGGCGGAGCCGGCGGCTGACCGCCCGCGCGACGCGCGCACGTCGGTGCCCGCCGATCCCGCGCACTCGCAGGGCGAGGCGTCCACGCCGCCGCAGGAGCTCGACAGGAGAGGGCCGGACCGCTTCGCGACGGCGTCCACGGGGGCCGCGCTCGGCGCCGGTGGGGGAGAGCCCGGCGGACGCGTTCGCTCTTCCCCGCTCGCGCGCAGACTGGCCTCCGACCGCGGGGTGGAGCTGGGATCGGTGCAGGGCTCGGGTCCCGGCGGACGGATCGTAAAGCGCGACATCGAGCAGGCCGCGAGCCGACCGCGAGCCGCGCAGACCGGCGAGCGCGCACCCGCGGCCGCCGCCCCAGCCGCGCCCGCTCCCCGCCGCATCTCGACCGAGGGCGATTACCAGGACATCCCGCTCACCCAGATCCGGAAGACGATCGCGCGCCGGCTCGCCGAATCGATCGGCCCCGTGCCGACCTTCTATCTCACGATGGAGCTCGACGTCGAGCGTGTCGCGGAGATGCGCGAGGCGATGATCGTGCTGGGCGCCGAGTATAAGGTGTCGTTCAACGACATCGTGCTGAAGGCCGTCGCCACCGCGCTGGTGCAGCACCCGGAAGTGAACGCCCACTGGCTGGGCGACAAGATGCGGTACTTCAACCGGGTCCACGTCGGGATGGCGGTCGCGGTCGAGGACGGGCTGATCACGCCGGTGATCTTCGACGCGGACAGGAAAGGACTGGCCGACATCTCGCGCGAGGCGCGCGAGCTGGCAAAGCGCGCGCGCGACCGGAAGCTCAAGCCCGAGGAGTACACCGGCGCGACGTTCTCCGTGTCGAACCTCGGCATGTTCGGGATCGAGCACTTCACCGCCATCATCAATCCCCCCGAGGCCGCGATTCTGGCCGTGGGTGGAGTGGAGGATCGTGTCGTCGCCGTGGACGGAGAGGCGGTGATCCGCAAGCGCATGAAGGTGACGATGAGCTGCGACCACCGCGTGATAGACGGCGCGACTGGCGCGAAGTTCCTGCAGACGCTGCGCCGCCTGATCGAGAATCCTTTGATGCTGGTGTACTAGTGAAACATTCAGGCAAGCTGTTGGCTATTGGCTATTGGCTATTAGCTACAGCGGAGCTATGGGAACAGCGGGAAATGCGGGGCAGTAGCCAACAGCCAACAGCCAACAGCCAATAGCTATGTCTTCCTTCGACGTGATCTTCATAGGCGGCGGCCCGGCGGGTTACGTCGGCGCCATCCGCGCCGCGCAGCTCGGACTGTCGGTCGCCGTGGTCGAGCGCGAAGGGCTCGGCGGAACGTGCGTGCTGTGGGGGTGCATCCCCGCCAAGGCGCTGCTCGAGGCCGCGTCCATCGCCACCCGCGTGAGCCACGCCGCCGAGTTCGGCGTGAGCGTCGGCGAGGTGAAGCTCGATTACTCGGTGGCGATGAAGCGCTCGCGCGCCGTCAGTACGCAGAACTCCAAGGGCGTGGAGTTCCTGTTCAAGAAGAACAAGATCACGCACATCAAGGGGACGGCGAAGCTCGCCGGCAAGAACGCCGTGTCCGTGAAGACCGCTGACGGCAAAGAGGAAAAGCACGAGGCGAAGAAGGGCGTCGTGATCAGCACTGGCTCCCGGGTCAAAGGGCTACCGCAGGCCGGCCTCGAGCTGAACAAGACGACCGTCATCTCCTCCGATGAAGCGCTCGTCCTCGAGCAGGCGCCGAAGAGCATGGCCATCGTGGGCGCGGGCGCGGTCGGCTGCGAGTTCGCGGACGTGTTCAGCGCCTTTGGCACGGCCGTCACGCTGATAGACATCGCGCCGGTCATTCTTCCGCTCGAGGACGCCGACTGCTCGGCCGAGCTGACGAAAGCCTTCAAGAAGCGGAAGATCGACGTCGTGACCGGCGCGAAGATCTCGAACGTGAAAGTCGGAAAGAGCTCGGTGAAGCTCACCGTGGAGTCCGGCGGCAAGAAGCAGGACCTCGAAGTGGAGAAGGTGCTCGTCGCCGCCGGCCGCGCGCCGAACGTGGACGAAATCGGTCTCAAGGAGGCGGGCGTCAAGCTCAACGACCGCGGGTTCATCCAGATCAACGAGCGCATGGAGACGAGCGTCAAGGGCATCTACGCGATCGGGGACGTGGCCGGACCGCCGATGCTCGCGCACAAGGGATCGCGCGAGGGTGTCGTGCTCGCGGAAGTTCTCGCGGGGCACAAGACGCACGGCGTCAACTACTCCAACATCCCGAACGCGACCTACTGCCACCCCGAAGTCTCGTCCATCGGACTAACGGAGCAGCAGTGCAAGGAGAAGAAGCTCGACTACAAGGTCGGGAAGTTCCCCTTCTCCGCCAACGGCCGCGCGCGCACGTCGGGCGAGACCGAGGGCTTCGTGAAGATCATCCGCGACGCCAGGTACGGCGAGATACTCGGCGCGCACATCATCGGCGCGCACGCCACGGAGCTGATCCACGAGCTGGCGGTGGCGCGGGAGAACGAGTTCACGGTCGAGGAAGTGGATCTGGCGATTCACGCCCATCCGACTCTGGCGGAGGCTGTCGCGGAAGCGGCGCTGGATTCGCTGGGGCGTTTGATTCACGCATGATTGGTGACTAGTCACCAGCATGCCTCACCTCTGGGTCTCTGCCCTCGGCACCATGCCATACGCGGACGCGCTCGAGCTGCAGCGAGATGTCGCAGCCAGGCGAATCTCCGGGGAGATCCCTCAAGACGTGCTCCTCCTCGTGGAGCATCCACCCGTCGTGACGCTCGGGAGATCGAGCAAGAACGCCCACCTCACCGCGTCGCCCGAGCTGCTGAAGCTGCGCGGCGTGGAGCTGTTCGAGGTGGAGCGTGGCGGCGACGTGACGTTTCACGGACCCGGGCAGTTGGTCGGCTACCCGATCATCGACCTCAAGCGCCACAAGCAGGACCTGCACTGGTATCTGCGGACGGTCGAGCAGGCGCTCATCGACACGCTGGAGATGCTCGGCATCGCCGCGGGGCGGCACACCGGCTACACCGGCGTGTGGACCGGCGGGAAGAAGATCGCGTCCATCGGCGTGCACGCGCGCGACTGGGTGACGTGGCACGGGTTCGCGCTGAACGTGACGACCGACCTCTCCTACTTCGATCTCATCGTGCCCTGCGGGATCCAGGACGTAACAATGACCTCCATTGAGCGCGAACTCCCTGCCGGAGCCCCCGCCTTCGAGCGCGTGACGCGGACCGCCACGAACGCGTTCGCGAGGCTCTTCGACCTCACGCCGGTGACGGTGCGGCTGGATCAGCTGCGCTGAGTCTGCCCGCGGATCTCCTCTCCGCGATTCGCGCCGGCGCGCGAGGTCGCGTACGCGGTGCACCCGTATATTTGGAGAAGTGACCGACAGACCGCGTACTTATCACCCGCGCGCGCGCGTTTCCGACGCCGCCGCCGCGCGCGGCGATCTCGCCGCCGACCTCAATCCGGTCCAGGCCGCGGCCGCGACGCACGGGGACGGACCGCTGCTCATCATCGCCGGAGCCGGCACCGGCAAGACGCGCACTCTCGTGTACCGCGTGGCGCACCTGATAGAGCGCGGCATCCGGCCGGAGCGAATCCTGCTCCTCACGTTCACGCGCCGCGCCGCGCAGGAGATGCTGTCCCGGGCCGAGCGACTCGCGGGGGGCAGCAGCCGGAGCGTGCACGGCGGCACGTTCCACGCCACCGGCCACCGGCTGCTGCGGCGCTTCGGCGAAGGGGCCGGAATCCCCAGGGACTTCAGCATCATGGACCAGGGAGACTCCGAGGACCTGATGCAGCTGTCCCGCGCGCAGCTCGGCTACGCCAAGGGCGTGAAGCGATTCCCCAAGAAGGAGACGCTGCAGTACGTCTACTCGCGGCACGTTAACACGGGGATCGAGATCGAGGAGATCATCCGGGACGAGTACCCGCAGTTCACCGACTACATCGACGACTTCCGCCGGATCTACGCCGACTACACCAAGCGGAAGCACGAGCGGAACCTCGTGGACTACGATGACCTGCTGCTGTTCTGGGCGGGGCTGCTGGAGGAAGCGCCGGCGCTGGCCGAGCGGATCACCGCGCTGTACGATCACGTCCTGGTGGACGAGTACCAGGACACGAATGCGCTCCAGGCCCGCATCCTGCGCGGCATGTGCCGGACGCACTCCAACATCACGGTGGTCGGCGACGACGCGCAGAGCATCTACTCGTTCCGCGGCGCGAACTTCCGCAACATCCTCGATTTCCCCAGGCAGTTCCCCGGCACTACAATCGTCCCGCTCGAGCAGAACTACCGCAGCACTCCCGAGATTCTCGACGTCACCAACGAGCTGATCGCGCGCGCGCAGGAGCGGTTCACCAAGCAGCTGTGGACCGAGCGCGCGATCGGGGAGAAGCCGTGGCTGGTGGCCGCGCGCGACGAGCAGCAGCAGACCACCTTCGTCGTGGACCGGATTCTGGAGCTGCACGAGGAAGGGATGAACCTGCGCGACATGGCCGTGCTGTTCCGCGCGGGCTACATGTCGGCGGACCTGGAGATCGAGCTGACGAACCGGAAGATCCCGTTCGAGAAATGGGGCGGGATCAAGTTCCTGGAGACGGCGCACGTGAAGGACGTGCTCGCGTTCCTGCGCATCCTGGAGAACCCGCGCGATGAAGTCAGCTGGTACCGGATCCTCCAGCTCCTCCCCGGCATCGGCGAGACCACGGCGCGGGCCGCGATCGACGCGATGGCGGCGCTCGCGTGGGAGTCAGGCGCGTTCGGGCGATTCAACCCGCCCGCGCGCGCGCGCGCGGCGCACTCGGCGCTCGTCGCGCTGCTCGACAGGCTGCGCACGACCGAGGGCGCGGATGCCGGATCCGTCAGCGCCGAGATCGCCGGCGTGCGCTCGATGTATGACGCGATCCTGAAGGAGCGGTACGATCGCCCGGAGCCGCGCCTCGCGGACCTGGACCAGCTTCAGGTCATCGCCGCGGGCTATCCCGACCGCGAAGCGTTTCTCTCGGCGCTCGCGCTCGAACCGCCGCAGGCCACGCAGGACCTGGTCGGCGACAAGTCGCGCAGCGAGGACGACTGCCTGGTGCTCAGCACCGCGCACTCCGCCAAGGGCAAGGAGTGGGACGCGGTGTTCGTCATCTGGGC
>CALMKE010000215.1 GCA_937867645.1 uncultured Gemmatimonadota bacterium
GCTGCCCGTTGTCGTGACTGATCTGTTTCGGACCGACCACGGTCCGGATTTCGGCGACCTGGGAGAGCGGCACGCGCGCGGAGCGGTCGGGTGCGGAGATTAGCAGATTCCCGATGGCCTCCCGGCTGCTTCGAAACGGCTCCTGCAGGCGGACGTTTATGTCGAACCGGCGGATGCCCTCGAACACCTGGCCTGCGGCTTCGCCTCCGACGGCGGTCTCGATGGTTTCCTGCACGTCTTCGACGTTGATTCCGTAGCGCGCGATGGCCGCGCGATTCACTTTGACTTGCAGCTGAGGCTGGCCTGTGACCTGTTCCGTCTGGACGTCGGCGGCGCCGGGGATGCCGGTGACTACGCGCTGGATCTCCTCGGCGCTCTCCACCAACTCGTCCAGATCGTCACCGAACAGCTGGATGGCAAGCTGCGCCTTGACCCCGCTGAGCAGCTCATCCACGCGCATGGCGATCGGTTGTGAGAAATTGAACCCCACCCCGGGGAACTCGCTGAATTTTTCCTCCATCGCTTCGACAAGCTCCGGCTTGCTTCGTCCGGTCTTCCATTTACCAGCCGGTTTCAACGTCACGAGCGCCTCGATGTTATTGACCGGTTCGGGGTCTCCTCCCGCTTCCGCCCGCCCGATCTTTGAAACCACATCTACCACCTCCGGAAAGCTCTTCGCCATCTCCTCGATCCTGGTCGCGGTCCGGATCGCCTCGTCGAGCCCGGCGGACGGCGCCAGAGTCACACGGTACATGATCGATCCTTCTTCCAGCTGCGGGACGAACTCGGTTCCGAGCAGGGGGATCGCGGCGAGACTTATTCCGAGCGCGGTAAGCGCGGCCGCCAATGTCTTTCCGCGGTGTTGCAGCGACCAGCGCAGCGCCGGCAGGTATGGCCGCTTGACCTTGCGCATGATCCACGTCTCTTCCTCCTTGCCTCCCTTGAGGAAGAATGAGCAGAGCACGGGAATCACCGTCAGCGAGAAGATGAGCGAGCCGAGCATCGCGAACGACACCGCAAAAGCCATCGGCTTGAACATCTTGCCCTCCACCCCTTCGAGCGTGAACAGGGGCAGGAACACGATGATGATGATGGCTATGGCAAATACGATCGGCCGTCCTACTTCTCTGGCTGACCGGAGGACGACGTGCACGCGTGACTCCCGGGGGGAAGCGTGTACGATGCCGTCCTTCGCCTCTCCCTGCGCCGCATGCTGATGCTCGGACAGGTGGCGATAGATGTTCTCGACCATGACTATTCCGCCGTCCACCATCATGCCGATCGCTATCGCGAGACCCCCGAGGCTCATGAGGTTGGCGCTGAAGCCGAAATACTGCATCAGCATTAACGCGAGTAGGAGCGAAAGAGGGAGCATCGCGGTCACGATGAGTGAGCTCCGCACGTCACCCAGAAAGAGGAAGAGGATGATGACGATGAGCACCGCCCCCTCGAGCAGCGCGCTTTCGACGGTCCCGACCGCGCGCTCGATCAGATCGGCCTGGTCGTAGAACGGTGTGGCTTTGACCCCGGGAGGGAGCGCGCGGTTGATCTCCTCGACCTTGGCTTTCACGCCGCCGATCACCTGCTGGGTATTCTCGTAGATCCGCTTCAACACGATGCCGGCCGCCACCTCGCCGCGGCCATTCATCGTGACGGCGCCTCGCCTCACTTCCGGCCCAATCTCTATTTCCGCGACGTTGCGCACGAGGATCGGCGTGCCCGATCGCTCCGCGATGATGATGTTGCCGAGGTCTTCGAGAGTCTCCGCCAGTCCCAGACCTCGAACTATGTACTCTTCGGGTCCGCGAACGATGTACCCACCGCCGACGTTGCGATTATTGGCTTGAATGGCCGAGCGCACGTCCGTCAGAGTGACGCCGTACTGCACGAGCGCGCGCGGATCCACCCGCACCTGATACTGCTTTACCTCCCCGCCGAACGAGAGCACTTCCGTCACGCCCGGAACGGTTCGCAGGTTGTACTTAACGATCCAGTCCTGCAACGTGCGGAGCTCAGTGAGGTCCTTTGCTTCGCCGGACACCGTATACTGGTAGATCTGACCGAGGCCGGTTGTGATCGGACCGAGGCGTGGCTCGCCCAGTCCCGGCGGAATCTCTTCCCTGGCTTCCTGCAGCTTCTCCAGCGCGAGCTGCCGCGCGAAGTAGATGTTCACATCGTCGCGGAAGTACACGGAGATCTGCGAGATCCCGAACGCGGAGATGGACTTGATGTTGTCAACGCCGGGGAGCCCGTTCATCGCGACCTCAACCGGATAGGTCACGAGCTTCTCCACCTCTTCCGGTGCGAGTCCGGGGGTTTCGGTGATTACCTGGACCAGGACCGGCGAGACGTCCGGGAAAGCGTCTATCGGCAGGCGCGATACCGCGAGAATGCCCGCGCCGGAGATCGCTACCGCGAGGATCGCGACCAGCACACGGTTCTTGAGCGAGAACTCCAGAATGCGGTCTATCACGGGCTAGTGCTCCGCGTCGCCGAAGCTCGCCTTCATCAGCTCGGCCTTGAGCTGAAAGGCGCCGGAGCTCACGATTCGCTCCCCAGCTCGGAGCCCAGCCGTAATGGCCACGGTGCCATTGCCCGTCGACCCGCCTACCGTCACCGGGCGAATGATGAACTCGCCCGGCCGGCCGGTGGCTACGAACACGACCTGGCGGTCGTTCATCTCCTGGACGGCGAGCTCGGGTACGGAGATGGCGGTATCACCCGCCAAGCGAGGTGTCTGTATGCGCACTTGCGCAAACATTCCGGGCCGCAGCCGTCGCCCCGGGTTCTCGAGTTCAACGCGGACCTTGAAGGTTCGGCTGGCGGGATCCACGATTCCCCCAGCGTACGTCACGCGCCCGGGAAACGACTCTCCCGGCAGTGCGCTCGGCGTGACCACAGCCCGGGCGTTTTCATTGACCCGCTCAATGTCTCGCTCGTATACGTCCACGGTGATCCACACGTGCCGGAGGTTGGCGACGGTGAACAGATTCGTGGACGGATCCACCGCTTGGCCCGGGCTCGCCTTGCGCTCTACGACCATTCCGTTTATCGGCGAGACGAGGCTGAAGCCCGCTCCCCGCCCACCCCGTGCTCCGAGTGCGCCGAGCTCCGCTACGGCGCTTCGTCGATCGGCCTCGGCGGAGCGGAACGTCGCCTCCGCTTCCAGCAATTCTTTTTGAGAGGATATGGCCTGGGCGAACAGGCGCTGTTCCCGCTCGTAATTCCTGCGTGCCGCCTCCAGATTTGCCTGCGCCCGTTCCAGTGCGCCGCGGGTTTGCCCGACCAGCGGGCTCTCGATGATCGCGAGCACATCGCCGGCCGAGACCTGCTGTCCGAGATCGGCGCTGACAGACACGACGCGCCCTTCGGCCCGGGAAGAGAGGACGGATACGTGGTTCGCGTCGTACGTGATGGTTCCGTTGGCAATCAACTCGCCGCTCGCGCTCGCATTGACTGCTATCAGCTCGATTCCCGCAAGGCGCTGAGTCGTTGCTGGAAGAGCGACGACCGAGTCCGGCTGAGCGGCAGCGCCTTCCGCGGCTACCGTCGCCGCCGGTTCGGAGCCGTCGCGGGCGAATGCCCACGCCGCGAGGGTGAGCCCGAGACCGGCCGCAACGAGAATTGGCCATCTGCGGCGAGCGATCGACCGCCAATCGGAGAGCGTGCTACGGCGCGGGATGAAGCTGATCCTGGGCATGGGCTGTCGTGAAATGATTGGAGGATGGGCTGTTCGGATCTTCAGATGGGATGTGGATCATGGACCTGGAGGGGGTTTAGCTCCGCGGGCGATATTCTGCGCCGTCACTTCTGCCAGCGTCGCGAGCGCCTCGCGCCCGGCAAGCCACGCCGCCCAGTAGTCCAGTTCCGCGTCTATGGCCTGGTTCTGGATCAGCAGCAGCTCGGCAATGCCGACCTTGCCTTCGCGGTAGGCGATTTCGACGAGTGCCCGGTTCTGCCGGGCTGGTTTCAATACCGTGTTCTCCAGCACCGCGACCTCGGCGGCGGCCGCGAGGTACGCGGTTACCGCTGTGCTCACTTCTGCGCGGACCCTGACGGTTAACGCCTGCCGTTCGAGCTCAGTCTGTCGGGCGGCGGCGCGCAGCGCAGCCGTCTGTCCCTGGTTGCGGTTGAATACGGGCAGACTTACACCCAGGCCGGGCCGCACGGTGGTGCCTCCATCGCCGCCAGCGGGTTCGAGCACGCTGCGCGCGAGGAAGTTCGGCAGTGCTTCGCGTCGCGAAAGGCTTACGAGTGCCTCCGCGTTCCGAATGGCCGCGAGCTTGGCGTGCAGGTCAGGCCTCAGCCTGAGCGCAAGAGCGGTCAGGCTGTCTACATCCAGCGCGGGTACGGTGTCCGCGCTGGTGCGTTCCGCGGCTTCCGCCGGATCAGCGGCATCGAGCGGCGGCTGCTCGGTTGTCCCATCCAGAACCGGGGCAAGTATGGAGTTGGGGGGCAATCCGACCAGCAGGCTGAGGAGAACCGCCGCGTCCTGCTGCTCGCGGCGTCTGGCAAGCTCGCGTGCGCGGGCGCGTCCGAGCTCGACCACCGAAAGGTTGAAACCCAGGCGGCTGATCTCGCCCTCCGCCAATTGCCGTGCGGCAACCTCGGCAAGACGCTCATTCAATGCGAGCACGTCGCGCGCGAGGTTGTTTCTCTGTGTTGCTGCCACGAGTCCGAAGAACGCACGGTCTACTGCACCGAGAGTGATCCGACTTTCGTTCGCGATCGACGCGCTGGCACGCGCAAGCCCGGCACGCTCGGCAGTGATCCGAATGCCGCGCTGGCCGAAAACTTCGACCTCTTGCGAAAGCCCCAGCTCCAGCCCCGCCCCGCCTGAGAGCGCATCAACTGACGGATTGAAGCGGAGAACGCCCGCTTGGCGGAGCCATCCTCTTGCTATGGAAGTATCGAGACGAGCTGCGGCGAGATCCGGGTTCGCGGAGAGCGCCCGCGTGCGCGCGTCAGCGAGCGACAGACGGATCGTGTCTGCGCTTCCGGCGCGGACATCGAGCCGCGACGCTTGGGCCTGGGCTTGCGCGGGGAGCCAGCTATGTCCTGCGACGACGAGGAGGGTGAGCGCACTGGCGGCGGTGCGCGCCCGCACTCTTCTGTGACGACTGACGACTGCGTGCGACATGCTCTTCTCTCATGGGCCGCCGCGTTGGGTGAAACGCTGCGCGGGAAGGCTGTGCGGACGCACAGCGCGACCCGCCCTTACGGCGGTGCTGGGGAATTCGGTGTGTGAGAGACGCCCTCTTGGAGGGCGGCGCGGCGGGTACGGGCGGTTACTTCGGGTCGCGCTTTCGAAGATGCACGGCGCCACCGTGCCCGC
>CALMKE010000216.1 GCA_937867645.1 uncultured Gemmatimonadota bacterium
CATTTTTGCCACGTGATGCCCGGCGCCGTGATCGGCGAGCGGTGCTCTCTCGGTCAGAACGTGGTGGTGATGGGCGGAGTGAAGATCGGAAACAACGTCAAGATCCAGAACAACGTGTCGGTCTATGAGGGCGTGGAGCTGCAGGACGACGTATTCTGCGGGCCGTCGATGGTGTTCACGAACGTGATCAATCCGCGCAGTCACGTGCCGCGAAGGAGCGAATACCGCAGGACGCTCGTGAAGCGCGGCGCGACGATCGGCGCGAACGCGACCGTGGTGTGCGGTGTGACACTGGGCGAGTACTCCTTTGTCGGCGCTGGCGCCGTGGTCACGCGCGATGTCGAGCCCTATGCGTTGATGCTGGGCGTGCCGGCGAGGCGTACGGGATGGATGTGCCAGTGCGGGGTGCAGCTTCCGTCCGCCGAGGCTCCGGTCTGCGGCGCGTGCGGCTCCCGCTACGTTCTCCGCCGCGACAAGCTGGCTCGCGCGTGAGCGCGCCCAGTTTCAGAATCGCCCTTGTCGGCTGCGGACGGATCAGCGCCAATCACTTCGCGGCCATCGCCAAAGTAGAGGGCCTGAGTCTCGTTGCGGTGTGCGACATCATCGAGGAGCGCGCGCGCTCGGCGGGCGAAGCGCAGCAGGTGCCGTGGTTCACCTCGCTGGAGGCGATGCTCGCCGGCGCGCAGTGTGACGTGGTGGTGATCGCGACGCCGTCTGGATTGCACCCGGAGCAGGGAGTCCTCGCGGCCAAGGCAGGGAAGCACGTGGTCACTGAGAAGCCGATGGCGATCTCGCTGGCCGGCGCGGACGAGCTGGTCCGGGTGTGCGACGAGGCCGGCGTGCAGTTGTTCGTGGTCAAGCAGAACCGGTTGAATCCTCCCGTGCAGCTGCTGAAGCGCACCGTCGATCGTGGACGATTCGGACGCATTTACCTCATAAACACGACGGTGCGCTGGGCGCGGCCGCAGGAATACTACGACCAGGCGCCGTGGCGCGGCACGTGGAAGTACGACGGTGGCGCGATCATGAACCAGGCATCGCATTATGTAGATCTGGTGCAGTGGCTCGGCGGGCCCGTGCAGAGCGTCGTGGCCAAGACGGCGACGCTGGCGCGCAGGATCGAGACGGAGGATACGGGCGTCGCCGCGCTCCAGTTCGCCAGCGGCGCGCTTGGCACGATCGAAGTCACGATGCTGACATATCCGAAGAACATGGAGGGATCCGTCACGGTTCTTGGCGAGAAGGGAACGGCGAAGATCGGCGGCACGGCGGTGAACAGGGTCGAGCACTGGGAGTTTGCCGAAACAGACCCGGACGATGCGTTGGTCGGCGCGGCCGACACTGATCCCCCAACCGTGTACGGCTTCGGGCACGAAGGCTACTACCGCAACGTGCTCGCCGTACTGCGCGGCGAGGCCGCGGCCGACACCGATGGACGCGCGGGGCGGAAATCGCTCGAGCTGATACTCGGCATTTACGAGTCTGCGAGGACGGGAAAAGAGGTCTCACTCCCGTTGCGAGAGTCGCGCTAGCGATGCGATCTTTAAAGGCTGTCCCTGAGAAACCGTCCCCTTCAAAGCCCCGCGCCGACATGGCAGTCCCACTGCTCGATCTCCGCGCACAACACCAGCGCATCCGCGACGAAGTCGTGTCCGCGATGATGGCCGTCGTGGAGCAGCAGAGCTTCATCCTCGGCGACCCGGTCGCCGCGCTGGAACGGGACGTGGCGCGGCTGTCGAACGCAAAGCACGCGATCGGCTGCGCCAACGGGACCGACGCGATCCTGCTGGCGCTGCGCGCGCTGGACGTGGGCCGCGGCGACGAAGTGATAACCACGCCCTTCACCTTCTTTGCGACGGCGGGCGCGATACACAACGTCGGGGCGACGCCCGTGTTCGCGGACATCGATCCGGACACGTTCAACCTCTCGCCCCAGGCGGCCGCGGCGGCGCTCACGCCGAAATCGAAGGCAGTTATTCCCGTGGACCTGTTCGGCCAGATGGCGCCGATCGACGCCTTGGCGGTCGCGCTCCCATCGCTGCCGATCATCGAGGACGCCGCGCAGGCGATCGGCGCGCGGCGAAAAGTTGGCGACTCGTGGGTGCGGGCGGGCGAGCGCGCGACGATCGGCACGTTCAGCTTCTTCCCGTCCAAGAACCTGGGTGGGTACGGCGATGGGGGCATGATGGTTACCCAGCGGGACGATCTCGCCGAGCGGCTGCGGCGGCTGCGCGTGCACGGTGGATCGCGCACGTACTTCCACGAGGAAGTCGGCTACAACAGCCGGCTGGACGCGCTGCAGGCTGCCGTGCTGAGCGCGAAGCTGCCGCATCTGGAGGAGTGGAGCGCGGCCCGCCGGCGCAACGCAGCGCTCTATAACGAGGCGTTCTCCGATCTCGCCGATGTTCGCACGCCGGTAATCGACGAGCGGAACGAGTCGATCTACAACCAGTACACGCTGCGCGTCCCCAGGAGGGATGCACTGCTGGAGCATCTCAAGCAGCGGCAGATAGGCGCGGCAGTGTATTACCCGCTTCCGCTGCACCTGCAGCCATGTTTTTCGTATCTCGGGTACGCCGAGGGCGCGTTTCCGGTCGCGGAGGCCGCGGCGAAGGAAGCGATATCGCTGCCGGTTTTTCCCGAATTGACTCCCGCACAGCTCGACGAAGTCGTGGGCGCGGTGCGGTCCTTTTTCAAACAGTAAACATCATGTCTGGCTCTTCCATGAAGGACGTGCTGCTCGGCAAGATCAACGAGCGCACCGCGTGCGTCGGAGTAGTGGGGCTTGGTTACGTTGGGCTGCCCCTTGCGATTGAGTACGCCAAGACGGGCTTCCGGGTCATTGGCTACGACCTGAGCGAGCGCGTCGTGACAGCGCTGAACGAAGGCGAGTCCCACATCCAGGACGTGGCGAGCGCGGACGTCGCGCGGCAGATCGAGTCAGGGAAATTCGAGGCGACCGCCGACGAGAGCCGCTTGGCCGAAATGGACGTCGTGCTCATTGCGGTGCCCACTCCGCTGAGCAAGACCCGCGACCCGGACATGACGTTCGTGCTCGCCTCTTCCGACGCGATCGCCCGCAACTGTCACCCGGGCATGCTGGTAGTGCTCGAGAGTACGACCTACCCGGGCACCACGCGCGAGCTGATGCAGCCCAAGCTCGAGGCCAACGGACTGGTCGTCGGCGAGGACATTTTCCTCGCGTTCAGTCCCGAGCGCGTGGATCCCGGCAACAAGGTCTGGAACACGAAGAACACGCCCAAAGTCGTCGGCGGAATCACCCAGGCGTGCACGGATGTCGCGGTCGCGCTGTACGCATCGTGCCTGGACACGGTGGTTCCCGTGTCCAGCTCGGAGACGGCGGAGCTCACCAAGCTGCTCGAGAATACTTTCCGCGCGGTCAACATCGCCATGGTCAACGAGATGGCGATGGTATGTGACAGACTTGGCGTGAACGTCTGGGAGGTAGTCGAGGCCGCGGCCACCAAGCCGTTCGGGTACATGAAATTCCTGCCGGGGCCGGGAATCGGCGGCCACTGCATCCCGCTCGACCCGCACTACCTCGCGTGGAAGATGCGCACGCTCAACTACAAGACCCGCTTCATCGATCTCGCGAGCGAGATCAACAGCGAGATGCCGGCGATGGTGGCGGAGAAGGTCTCGCGCGCGCTCAACGACGACCGGAAGGCGGTCAACGGCAGCCGGGTTCTCGTCCTCGGCGTGGCCTACAAGCGCGACATAGACGACGTGCGCGAGAGTCCCGCGCTGGACGTCATTCGCCTGCTGGAGCTCGACGGGGCCGACGTAGTTTTCCATGACCCCTACGTCCCGGCGATTCGCGAGGACGGGCACGTCCGCATCGGCGTCGATCTGACCGACAAGGAGCTGGAGCGCGCGGACGCGGTGGTGATAATCACCGATCACAGCTCGATCGACTACCAGCGCGTTCTCGACCTCGCGTCCGTGATCGTCGACACGCGGAACGTGACCGCCCGCCTGAGCTCGGCGAAGGGACGAATCATTTCCCTTTCGTCCACGCCTTCATTCGTTACCGGCTGATCCAGGCAAGCATGAAGATCTCGGTAATCGGAAGTGGTTACGTAGGCCTCGTCGTCGGCGCCTGTCTCGCGGAGACGGGCAACGACGTGACCTGCGCGGACGTCAGCGAAGAGAAGATCGCGGGCCTGAAACGCAATGTGCTGCCGATCCACGAGCCCGGGCTCGAGGAGCTGATCGAGCGCAATCAGGCGGACGGCCGGCTCACTTTCACCAGCGACGTCGCAGCCGCTATCGCCGCCGCTGACGTTGTCTTCATCGCGGTCGGAACGCCGCAGGGCGAGGACGGCTCGGCCGATCTCCAGCACGTGCTCGCCGTCGCCGACACCATCGGCCAGCACATGACGAAGGAGCTGGTGATCGTCACCAAGTCCACCGTGCCCGTCGGCACTGCCGCGAAAGTCGCGGCCCACGTCGCGGAGCACAGCCGGCTCCCGTTCCACATGTGCAGCAATCCGGAGTTCCTCAAGGAAGGCGCGGCGATCGAGGACTTCATGAAGCCGGACCGCGTCGTGATCGGCGTCGAGTCGGAGTACGCCAAAACGGTGATGGCCGAGCTGTACGCGCCGTTCGTGCGCACCGGCAAGCCGGTGATCTTCATGGACATCCCATCCGCGGAGATGACCAAGTACGCAGCGAACGGCATGCTCGCGACCCGTATCTCGTTCATGAACGACATCGCCAGCCTGTGCGAGAAGGTCGGCGCCAACGTGGATCTCGTACGTCATGGGCTCGGGAGTGATTCCCGCATCGGCCCCTCGTTCCTGTTCCCGGGACCCGGGTACGGCGGCTCCTGCTTCCCCAAGGACGTGAAGGCGCTCGTGAAGGCCGGCCGCGCGGCGGGAGTTCCGCTGTACGTGCTCGAGGGAGTCGAAGCAACCAACGAGCGGCAGAAGCACAGGCTCGGTGAGAAGTTGCGAGCCGTGCTCGGAGACTCGCTCGCTGGAGCTCGGATCGCGGTCTGGGGACTCGCTTTCAAGCCGCAGACCGACGACATGCGCGAAGCGCCGTCGCTCGTTCTGATCGAGGACGCGCTGGCGGGAGGCGCCACCGTATGCGCGCACGACCCCGTGGCGATGAAGGAAGCGCGCCGGATTCTCGGCGATCGGATCGAGTACGCTGAGACGAACTACGACGCGCTGCCGGGAGCGGACGCCTTGGTCGTGGTGACGGACTGGAACGAGTACCGGCACCCCGACTTCGCGCGGGTGAAGGCTCTCCTCAAGCGGCCCGTCGTGATCGACGGCCGCAACCTGTACGACCCGGACAAGATGGAATCGCTCGGCATGGTCTATCATTCGATAGGCCGCAAGCCAACCGCGAACGTTGCAGCACTGACAGGGTAATTAAAGACTTGATGCGATTCTTCCGTTTCACGTGCGCGCCGTCGTTCCGACCGGCCACGACGGCGCTGCTCGCGCTGCTGTTGATCTCCTCGGCCGGCGCGTGCCGCCGGACCCCGGGCTTCGAGGCGTCACGATTCACGTCGTCCGACGAGTTGTTTCGTGCTTCGCTTCAGCAGTTCGAGATGAAGCGCTGGGCCAACGCCGTCCGCGGGTTCGAGAAGCTCACCACCGATCTCCCGCCGCGGGACGCGCGCCTGCCGCTGGCGTACTACTATCTGGGACGAGCGCAGGGCCGGCTCCGCGACCACCTGATCGCGGCCCAGACTTTTTCCCGGCTGAGCGCGAACTTCCCGGACGACACCCTCGCGGATGACGCGTTGCTGCTCGGGGCGCGTGAATACCAGGCGCTGTGGCGCAAGCCCGGCCTCACCGCGGAATACGGCCAGTCCGCGCTGACGATGTACCAGACCCTGGTCGCCGTGTACCCGTCGTCGCCGCTGCTCCCGCAAGCCGAGGCGGGCGTCGCCAGGCTGGAGCAGATGTTCGCAACGAAGGATTACGACACGGGCTACCACTACATCAAGCGCGGCGCGTACGACTCGGCGATCATCTATTTCAAGGACGTGATCCGCAAGTATCCCAACGCCCCCAAGGCGAGGGAAGCGTACCTTCGCCTGCTGGATTCGTATCGCGCCATCAATTATCGGGAAGAGGCGCGGGAGGTCTGCGACACGATGCGCCAGACCTACGCGACGGACAGCGAGGTCTTGCGAGCCTGCCCGGCGCCGGGCTGACGCGCGAGTACGTGCGGTGCGCATAGGCGTCTTCGGCGGCACGTTCGATCCGCCCCACACCGGCCACGTAATCGTGGCCGGCGACGCTTGCGAGGCCCTCGGCCTGGACACGGTGACCTGGATTCCGGTCGCGCAACAGCCCCTCAAGGAGGCGCCGCCATTCGCGCCTGCCGCGGACCGCAAGCGCATGGTGGAGCTCGCCATCCGCGGCGACCTCCGATTCTCGCTCGACACCGTGGAGCTGGACCGTGGGGGTTTATCTTTCACGGTAGATACGCTGCTGGCGCTCAGCGAGCGCTACCGGGGAGCCGAGCTGGTGTTGCTGACCGGGACCGATTCCTGGGCGAGCTTCGACCGATGGCGTGAGCCGGAGCGGATACTGAAGCTGGCGCGGGTTGCGGTGATCGCCAGGGCGGGGGAGCAGGCGCCGATGCACTTCGGCCACGCGCCGGAAGTGATCACGGCCCGGCGAGTGGACGTGTCGTCCACGGAGATTCGCGAGCGGGTCCGTCGCGGTCTCCCGATCACGGGTTTCGTGAGCGACGCCGTGGGCGAGTATATCAGGAGTGCCAGGCTGTATGTGTAACGCTGGTTCGCGGCTCGGAACGATTGGCCGGGGTTTTTAGCCGACAGCCAATAGCCAAGAGCCAAGAGCTCAAGAGGTTGCAATGTTGAAGGGCATCGTCGCAAAATTCGTCGGGACGCGGCACGAGCGGGAGCGGCGTCGGGTGCAGCCGATCGTGGACGCGATCAACGAGCATTACGCTCGGCTCGGCTCGGTCTCGGAGGAGGAGCTTCGCGGCCAGACCGTGAAGTTTCGCGCGCGCATAGCCGAGGTCACCGACGAGCTCGAGCGCAAGGTGGCCGAGCTGAAGGAAGCCAAGCGGACCGCGAGCGACCCCGCCGAGCGCGAGCGGATCGACATCGAGCTTGGCGGCGCTGACGGACGTGGCGGCGTGGAGGGCGAGCTGCGCCAGGCCACGGCCGAAGTGCTCGACGAGCTGCTGCCCGAGGCGTTTGCGACGGTGCGCGAGGCGTGTCGCCGGCTCGTTGGCCAGAAGGTCACGGTCACAGCCGTCGAGAGCGTGTGGAACATGGTGCCGTACGACGTGCAGCTCATCGGCGGCATTCAGCTGCACATGGGGCGCATAGCGGAGATGGCGACGGGTGAGGGAAAGACGCTGGTCGCGACGCTCCCGCTGTACCTGAACGCGCTCCCGGGCAAGGGCGCGCACCTCGTCACGGTCAATTCCTACCTCGCGCGGCGCGACTCGCAGTGGATGGGCGCCGTGTACAACTACCTCGGACTGACTGTCGGGTGTCTGGACGACACCGAGCCTGGCACTCCGGACCGCCGCGCCGCCTACGAGGCGGACATCACTTACGGCACGAACAACGAGTTCGGCTTCGATTACCTCCGCGACAACATGGTCGTGGCGCTGGAGCAGCGGGTCCAGCGGAGGCACGTCTACGCGATCATCGATGAGGTGGACTCGATCCTCATCGACGAGGCGCGAACTCCGCTCATCATCTCCGGACCGGTCGGCAAAGAGAGCGACGCCGAGTACGCGCAGCACAACACGGCAGTGGCGCGGCTCGTGCGGCGCCAGATGGACCTTGTCAACGCGCTCGTCGGGGAAGGGGAGAAGCTGCTCGCCGCCGGCGAGACCGAGGAGGCCGCGCTCAAGCTGTACAAGGCGCGGCTGGGCGGGCCGAAACACAAGCGGCTCGCGAAGGTCATGCAGGAGACCGGTGTCAAGCAGCTGGTCCTCAAGACCGAGCTCGCGCACATCGCCGACCGCAAGCTGCCGGCCAGCAAGCAGCAGTATCGGGACACCGAGGAAGATCTGTTGTTCGTGCTGGACGAGAAGGGACACACGGTCCACCTCACCGACCGCGGCGTGGACTACCTGTCCCCGAACGATCACGACGCGTTTCTGCTGCCCGATATCGCGATCGAGACGCACCGCGTGGAGCACGACCCGGATCTATCGGCTGAGGAGAAGATCGCCCGGCGCGACGCGCTCAACGCGGAGTACGCTCAGAAGAGCGAGCGGTTGACGATCATCCATCAGCTGCTCAAGGCGCACGCGCTGTACGAGAAGGACGTGAACTACGTGGTGGTGGACGGGCAGGTGCTGATCGTCGACGAGTTCACGGGCCGGACGATGCCGGGCCGGCGGTGGTCCGAAGGGCTGCACCAGGCGGTCGAAGCAAAGGAAGGCGTGCAGGTCAAGGAAGAAACGCAGACGCTCGCGACCATCACGATTCAGAACTACTTCCGGATGTACGACAAGCTCGCGGGCATGACCGGCACCGCGGAGACGGAAGAGACCGAGTTCCATCAGATCTACGGGCTGGAAGTGTCGGTGATCCCGACCAACAAGCCGGTGATCCGCGACGACCGGCAGGACCTGGTCTACAAGACGCGCAACGAGAAGATCAACGCGATCGTGGAGGAGACCGAGCGGTTGCACCAGCTCGGCTTCCCGGTGCTTGTCGGAACGGCGAGCGTGGACTCTTCGGAAGTCCTGTCGCGTCGCTTCAGGCAGCGCGGCATTCCGCACAACGTCCTCAACGCCAAGTACCACGAGCGCGAGGCGGAAATCGTGGCGGGCGCGGGCCAGCCGGGCGCGGTCACGATCGCGACGAACATGGCCGGCCGCGGAACCGACATCAAACTGGGGCAGGGCGTCACCGAGTCGAAGCCGTCGCGCATCAAGGATCCCGACGGGAACCTGATAGACGTGGAAGAGCTCGGCGGCCTGCACATCATCGGTTCCGAGCGGCACGAGGCGCGCCGCATCGACCGGCAGCTCCGCGGGCGCGCGGGCCGGCAGGGCGACCCCGGCGCGTCCCAGTTCTTCCTCTCGCTCGAGGACGACCTGATGCGGCTGTTCGGATCCGAGCGGATCGGCAAGCTCATGGACCGGATGGGCGCGCAGGAGGGCGAGGTGCTGACGCACGCGCTCATCACCCGCTCCATCGAGCAGGCGCAGAAGCGCGTCGAGCTGCAGAACTTCCAGTCGCGCAAGCGGCTCCTCGAGTACGACGACGTGATGAACCAGCAGCGCGAGGTCATCTACTCGTTGCGCGCGTTCGCGCTCGAGGGCGGGGAAGAGCTCAAGGGCGAAGCCGGGAAGATGGTGGAGAAGGCGATCGCCCGGCGCGTCGAGAACGTCGTATCCACTTTCGAGTCGGACGACGAGTGGGACATCGAGCTGGTGAAGCAGGACCTGCTGATGCACTTCGTGCTGACGGTCCCGGAGTATTCGCTCGAGGGGAAGCTCCCGACTACGCTGGAGGGGGCGCGCGACACGGCGATCGCCGCCGGAAAGAAGGCTTTCGCGCAGAAGCTCGCCGCGCTCACCGATTTCAGTGAGCAGTTGCTCGCGCTCGTCATGTTGAGCGTCATTGACGAGAAGTGGAAGGATCATCTGTACGACCTGGATCAGCTCCGCAACGCAATCCACTACCGGTCGTGGGGGCAGAAGGACCCGCTCGTCGAGTACAAGCACGAGGCGTACACGATGTTCGTGGACCTCATGCAGGACGTGTACAACTCGTTCACCGAGCGGTTCTTCCGCGCGCAAGTCGTGTTCGACGAGCCGGCCGGACGGCGCCCGCCGCCGCCCGTGCCCGTGGCCTCCAAGCCGCGCTACAACGCCCTCGGCGTGCTGGAGGGGAACGGCGAGGGGGCGAGCGAGGTCATGGACATCGCCCCGGGGGAGCCGCCGAACGCGGTGCCGGCCACGCGCGCCGATCCGAAGGTCGTTGGAGTCGGCCGCGTACGCTCGCTGGCGCAGGGCGCAGCGCAGACTCCGGCCGACTGGAGCAACGTCGGGCGAAATGACCCCTGCCCGTGCGGGTCGGGCAAGAAGTTCAAGAAATGCCACGGAGCCGCGCTCTAGCCGTCGCATCGTTCTGATTTCGTTCGCTGGTTGAGGGTTGGCCAGCGGGCGCGGGGCTCGGGTATGGTGCTGGTGTCCGAGCGCGAGCCCGGTCCCACCCTCCGCGCCTACGCTTCGCTAAGACGGCGCGTCGGATGGGCCGGGCCCGCGCTCGGACTCAACCTCGGCCCGGGACCCAGCGAATGAACAACCCCGTTGTCGCGGCATCATCCGGCGAGCGCCCGCTAGCCGCGCGGTCCGGTTTGCCCCCCGGGCGCAGACGCCTTTCGTTACGCGAGCTTCCTACCACTGACCGACCACGGGAGAGACTGCGGGAGCACGGCGCTCAGGCGCTCAGCTCGGCGGAGCTGTTGGCGATCCTGGTCGGATCCGGCAGCGGTGGAAGGTCGGCGCTGGAATTGGGCCACGACGTGCTTGCGGCGGGCGACGGATCCCTGCGCCGGCTGGCCTCGCAACCCGTCGCGAAGCTCATGTCGCTGGCCGGGATGGGGCCGGCGCGCGCGGTCGCCGTGCACGCCGCACTGGAGCTGGGCCGCCGTCTGAGCGCCGAGGAGCGGCGCGAAGGGGTGCCTATCCGCTCCCCGCGCGACATATTCAGAACGTACGCGCCCCGGCTGGAGGACTTGCCGGTCGAAGAGTTCCACGTCGCGATCCTCGACATCCATCACCGGCTCGAGAGGGATGTCACGGTGACCCGCGGGATTCTCGATTCGTCGCTCGTTCATCCCAGAGAGGTGTTCCGCCAGGCCGTGGCGGAGAACGCCGCGGCCGTGATTCTCGTGCACAATCATCCGAGTGGCGATCCGACGCCTTCGCCGGACGACCGCACGGCGACGGAGCAGCTCGTGCAGGCGGGGCGAATGCTCGGCATCCCCGTTCACGACCACGTCATAATCGGCCGCGGACGGTTCATGAGCTTTGCGGAGGCAGGATTGCTGTGACGGCGACCGCTGTTGGCGAAGTGACGCGGGTTCCGGGCGAGATCCCGGGTTGGGTGACTTCCGACATGCCGCTCCCCGAGCGGCTCGATCGGGAGCTGCTCGTGCGCGCCTATCGCTTCAGCGAGCGCGCGCACAAGGGGCAGAAGCGGCTCTCCGGCGAGGATTTCGTGTCGCATTGCGTCGAGGTCGCGAAGATCCTGGCCGAGCTCCAGCTGGACACGACCACCGTCGCGTCGGGGCTGATTCACGACGTCGTCGAGGACACATCCGTCACCATCGAGGACGTCGAGGTCGAGTTCGGCAAGGAGATCGCCGACATCGTGGACGGCCTCACGAAGATCGGCCATCTCCCGCTCCATTCCACGCAGGAGCGGCAGGTCGAGAATTACCGCAAGCTGCTCCTGTCGATCGCCAAGGACGCGCGCGTCATCATCATCAAGTTCGCGGACCGGCTGCACAACATGCGGACGCTCGACTATCTCGCGCCCGACAAGCGGATGCGGATCGCGCTGGAGACGCGGGACCTCTACGCCCCCCTCGCGCACCGCTTCGGAATGGCGCGGGTGCGCTGGGAGCTCGAGGACCTGGCGTTCAAGTACATCGAGACGAACGAGTACAAGGCCCTCGCCAAGCTGGTTGCGCAGAAGCGTACCGAGCGCGAGGCGATGATAATGCAGATGCGCGTACCCCTCGAGGAGGCGCTCAGAGAGGCGGGAATCCAGAACGTCGAAGTCACCGGACGCGCCAAGCATCTCTGGTCCATCTACAAGAAGATGGCGAAGCTGGACAAGGACTACGACGAGATTTACGATCTGCTCGCGATCCGCGTCCTGGTCAACACGGTGCAGGACTGCTATCACGCGCTCGGCGTGATTCACGAAGGCTGGACGCCGGTGCACACGCGCATCAAGGACTACATCGCGCAGCCCAAGTCCAACGGCTACCAGTCGCTGCATACGACGGTGTTCGGGCCCGGGCGGCAGCTGTATGAGATCCAGATCCGCACGCGCGACATGCACCGGACGGCGGAATACGGAATCGCCGCGCACTGGCGCTTCAAGGAGGACGCGAAGAGCTCCGACGATCTCGATCGCGCGCTGCAGTGGTTCCGGCAGGTGCTCGAGCTCCAGCTCGACGCGAAGACGCCGGACGAGTTCCTCGAGTTTCTCCG
>CALMKE010000217.1 GCA_937867645.1 uncultured Gemmatimonadota bacterium
TTCTGGAGCATCGGCACGACGATCCCCTCGTCCTGGTCGAGCAGCGCGAGCAGGAGATGGAGATCGTACACGAGCGGGTTGCCCGCGCGCCGCGCCCGGTCCAGCGCGTCGTTGAAGGCCTCGGCCGCTTTTACGGTGAGCCGGTCAGGGTTGATCATCGGCGTCGCAAGCGTGTCACGATGAGATATTAAGCGAGCTCGACGACTGCCGTGTGGCCACGCGCGCGCGCCAGGCGGGCGTCGAGAGTCAGAATGGGCGCGTGGAGGGCCTCGGCCAGCGAAATGTATGCCGCGTCGTATGCCGTCAGGTTATTCCTCAACTGCCAGATCCGTGGCAGCAGATGGGAATGGGGGTGCCGACTGATGGGAAGGTCCAGGAAATAATCGAGGGCCCTCCCGGCCCGGTCGCCTGTGAAGCCACCGCTGCGGACAAGCCTCCGGAGAACCTGAGCTACTTCCACGTCGATCAGCTGCGGTGCCTGCAGCGATTCCCGGGCATCGAGAAACCTGTCGGCGAATCGTGAAGCACCGCCGAGGAGGATCAGGTCTATCGCCGCCGACGAATCAACGACGATCAACGCGCATCGCGTTCCGCGCGGACTGCCGCGACTATCGCTTGGCTGTTGCTTACCGGCTCGAGCCGACTGAGCCGCTCGCGCATTTCTTCGAGCGTGGGCCGCTCGGCGACCCTCCGGATCTCTGCCGTCAGATAATCCGAGAGCGACATGCCGGCCATGGCGGCCCGCGCCTTGAGCTTTCTGTGCAGCGCATCGGGCACGCCACGGAGCTGGATCATCTTTGGCATGTGCATAACATGCGCACATGTGCGACGCATGTCAAGCCGTCCTGCGGCAGCGGAGGATCCCGCCGAGACCTTACTTGCAGGTCAGCTTCGCCTTGGCGACGTCCGAAGTTTTCCAGGTGATCCCACTCCAGTCGTTCCGGTCGACGTCCCAGCCCGTTGCCTCGCACGTGCCGCGAGGGATCCACCTGCGGGAAACGTACAAAACCTCGCCTTGCCGTGTTCGGTAGAAGCAATGAATCCTGTCCGGGTCGCCATTCTTTCGAGTGAAGCTGGCGTGCTCGAACCGCTCCGCCCCTGCCGAAGGGCCGACCGTGATAGTCCACCCCTCCTCCAGATCGATCGGAGTCCCACGTGTTTCCAGAATAGCAATCAAGCGGTCTACTGGCAGGATCATGCCCGGTTGAGGGCAAGAAACGCCTTCGGTTCCCTGCGCGGCGGCAGCAGCCGGAACCAGCAGTAGACACAACAAGCCCAAGCATGTACGCATGATGTCTTCTCCTTTGGTCGGGTGATGTCCCTCTGGCCTAACTGGCCCTGCAGGTCAATTTCGCCTTATCCAGATCCGTGGTGGTCCACGCGATTTGCGCCCAGTTGTTCTGGTCCACGTCCCAACCGGTCGCTTCGCACGTGCCACGAGGCACGTCCTTGATTTGGATGAACGGCACTTCCCCCAAGGGAGACAGATAGTAGCAGTAGATCTTGTCCGGGCTCGACGGGTCTACGTTCGACCGGACGAAGGAGGCACTCTCGAACCGGTCCGCGTGCATCCGCGACAGGTCGGCGCTGGTCCTCCATCCTTGTGTTGGCGTTTTCGCATGCCCATCCATGACCCGGGAGACCTGGTGCGGCGGGTGGCAGGAAATGGCTTCGGTTCCCTGCGCGGCGGCAGCCGCGGGGACCGCCAGTAGGAACAACAAGCCCAGCTTTGTACGCATGATGTCTACTCCCTTGGTCAGGCGATTGAGTGGTTGTGAGCGGTCACGCCACGCGCACGGCCTCCGGCTGCCCGGCGGACACTTCGATGCCGATCGGATGCGCGCCCATATTGGTAACGACCAGCACCTCATCGGTTCGCGGCCGCTCCAGCGACGCGTAGTGCACGCCGTGCACCCGTGTGCGGTGGGCCGCCACGCGGTGACCGCGGCGGTGCATGTGGTGAATCTCGATCTCGACCGGCTCCACGGACCGGATCCGGAAGTGGTAAGCGCCCTTGCCACTCTTCTGGATGTGGATGCGGCGGGTCTCGCCGGGAGCGATTACGCCGTGGTCCTCCCACTCCAGCCGGTCCGTGGGCGCGCTGTGACCGATCGGATGCACCCGCAGGCGCGCAGCATCGTCGGCCGGAGATCCAACTTCGTCCGTTGACGGCGGCTTGCCATCGGCAGCTATCCGCTCCGCGACCGCAGCGTCGAATTCGGCCCCGGGTCCGATGCCCACGCTCTGCCGCGCCACGTCGCGCAACGATTTTTCCAGTTGCAGCAATCGCTCCATCTCCGCGCGCGCGACCGGAGACGTCAGAAGCATGTGAAGAAATCGCACGCGCTCGCTTCGCGTCAGCTCGCAATCGAGCGCCGCGCTGGCAAGCTTCGCGATTTCGTCCGCGGCCACTCCGCCGTTCCCTTTCAAGTCCATGAGTCGGTCATCACACTATCTGTAACCGCCGAGCCGGTAGCGGTGCGCAGTTCGCGGCGGGCGCGAAATACGCGGCTCTTGACGGTTCCAGCTGGGATCCCGAGCAGCCTCCCCACCTCCTCGTAGCTCAGCTCCTCGAGCGTCACCATCAACAACGGCTCCCGCAGGTCCGCCGTCAGCGCGCCAAGCGCGCGGCGCAGCATCGCCATCTGCTCGGCACGCAAGGTTTCTTCCAGCGGAGAAAGGGCGGATGAAGCCATTCCGTCCATCACGGTCGCCGGATCGAAGCGATATTTCCGTTCCGGAGCCCGGTTGCCGTAGTTCCGCGTGATGTTCAAAGCGATTCCGCACAGCCAGGTCGAGAACCGCGAGCGGCCATCGAAGCGCGCGAGCGACCGGTACGCCTCGACGAACGTGTCCTGCGCGAGGTCTTCCGCGACCGTACGGTCCTGCACCTTGAGCAGGACGAAGCGGTAAACGCGATCGCGGTGGCGCGCGACGATCTCGCCGAAACGTTCGCTTTCCCCTGCCAGCACGGCCGCTACGATCTCGCCGTCCGCCGCGGTGGCATTCCTCATCGGGGTTATACGGCGGACTCGTTCGCGATGCTTTCGCGACCGCTATACCGCCGCTGAAGCCATTGATTCACGATGGTGATGCCGAGCCACGCCAGAAAAAGGAGCAGGTAAGCTCGCCGCGCGATTCCAACGTGGAGGAACGCCACGCCCGCGCCGAGCATGAAGACGGCCGTCGGGAGCAGCGCCTTCAGCGTCAGCACCCTGATCACGCTGGCCGGCAGGTCGGGCTCGATCAGGCGGTGCCCATTCGATGCATAAACCCAGAGCGCGACGAAGATCAGGCCGGTGATGGATAGCGCGCCGAAATAAAGAGCGACGATCTCGGGCTCGCCGCTGTAGTCGCCAACCAGCTCCGTCAGAAATGAAAGCACGGTGATCGGAAGCAGCGCGACGAGATTCACAACGATAAGAACGTTGTCGTGCCGGGCGATGAACCGGAACATCTGATGGTGGAGGTACCAATAGAATCCGATAACGAAAAAGCTGATCAGATAGAACTCGATCACGTGTAGCGTGCCGCCAAAGGCACGAAGGACGGTGCCGCCGCTTGCTCCGGACGGAAGAAGAGGCGCATCGAGCTGCAGCACCAGCACCGTGAGGGCGATCGCGAACACGCCGTCGCTCAGGGCCTCGATGCGATCGGTGCCCGACCCTTCCCTGATCGTCCGTAACATTGGCAGCAATTGGCTTCTACTCAGTGTGTCAGCGAGGCAGGGTGGTGACGATCGGTTGCTCGAGGTGGGGCGGAGCTGACGTCAAGATGCCGCGTGAGGTCCGGGCGTGCAATACTTATCCATCTCCACAGATCTCGAGGCATCGCCGCGGCGCGTCCACTTTTCCACGATGCCATGGGTGCTCCTTGCGTTCGTCGCGCCGCCCGAACAGTTTCGTCGCGAACTATTTTGGGCCGCCTGTTACCCACTCTCCATGAACGGACCGTCCGGCGCAGGCTGGATGCGTGGGACCGCGGAGAGAGAAATACTTCAAGCGCCGGTTCGAACTCAACAGAACCGGAAGCCCATCTCACCAACAATCGGAGCGATCAGAAAATGAATGAACGTACATTCCCGGTGCGGCGCGGCTTAACGGTTATGGCTGTTGCGCTGAGCATCCTCCTGCCGCCCATGCAGGCGGTGGCACAGAGAACCGGCGCCTCCCTCTTCCGTGCCGGCAACCCGGCACCTGTTCTCGAGCGGCTGAACGCGAACGGGGCGGCGAATGGCATGAGCTTCAGCGTAATCGGGTTTACCGAAATGACTAGAGCGAGCACTGCGGGCGGCATCGAGTACGTGAACAAGGACGCCCTCATTGCGGTGCCCGTAATGATCGATGCACCTCCACCGCCGCTGGACAACTGCACCAACAGCGCTCCAGCAACGATGGAAGCCGAGATCAAGGACGCGACTTCCGTCAGGCACTCCTTCCGCGTCGAGGACGCGTGGTCGTTCAGCGGAAGTGTGGAGGCGCAGGTCGGGCAATCGTTCGGGTCGCATACGCGCGTCAACGCCTCGTACACGTACTCGGAGGACCGTATTGCCGAGGCGGATACGACGTATACGGTCTCCATTTCCGAGAGGCTGAGCACGACGGTCAATCCGAGATCGCTGAAAGAAATCACGGTGACGCGCTACGAGTACAACCTCGATCAGCTGCCGCTCGTATACCAGCAACCCATTCATGTCCAGGGACCTGTCCAGTATGCGTCGGCGCCCGGTCTGGTTGGCCTCCATCGCTGGTACATTCCCTCGAACGGCCCGCATCAGTATTACAACACCGATTGGAGCGCACCGGCCGGCGGCGGCAATGTCTACCAGGGCATCGAGGTCGCGATCTTTCCTGGCCCGGGCACCCCTAATACCTACCCGTTGGTCTCCGTGTATATCCAACGGGATGGCGCGCGCTTCCTGATCGTCGACGACGACCGGGGGTTGATCAATCAGTATGCGCCCGCATCCATTCGGACTGCCGCCGACACTGTGGGCTACGTATATCGGGATGCGCAACCAGGCACGGTCGCCGTGAAGATGTACTACAACGGGCAGCACCCCGTTTACCTCGTCGAAGCGAAGGAGCAGGCATACGTCGCCGCCAATGGATTCCCGGAGCAGGACGCGAAATTCACGTTCTACGGGTATCCGGTGCAGACGGCTCCGCTCGAGCAGTTGACCGGCAACAGCCAAGCGGCAATGAAGACCTCGATGATCGGCGCCATCCGGGGCCGGATGGCGGATTGGACCGTCCAGATCGGCGACGGAACCTGCAACTGATCGTGGCTGTCACGTAGCCGGAGGCCCATGCCGCCGATGCGGCATGGGCCTCGGCCTTATTACACCCAATTAGGCGCCGATGGGATCAGGACAAAGCCAGGGAAACCTGCCGTGAAGGCCGTGCTACGGCGGGCACGGGCGGGACACGAGTGAACTATCCCGGCGCGTTGCGTTACTCAGGAACCTGGAGCCGCGATGGTGGGATTGGCCGTGAGGGCGGATCGTGCGGTATTCGAATTATCACCCGGCCTGACGAACTACCATCACACTTAAAGGAGGTAGGGTGTTCCCCAAGAATATGAACTACGCAGTAGCGTCCTCGTTCGTGATCCTGTTATTCGGCGGCTCTACACGGGCCGCCGCACAGGCGCAGCTCGAAGCGCTGAACGTCAACACCGTCCTCGTCTCCCGCTCGGGCGTGCGCTGCATCGACCTGGAATCGCTGCCGGTGACCGAGGGCGGCCTGGTCGT
>CALMKE010000218.1 GCA_937867645.1 uncultured Gemmatimonadota bacterium
GTGATAGTGCGGCTGAATCGTGTAGTTGTTGGGAAGCTTGAGCCGCAGCGTGAACACCTCGGCCTTCGTGGGATCGCCGTCGAGAATGATCATCTGCGCGCCGGCGGGGAGCGCCGCTGGTCCAGCGCCCCATCCCATGAGGTTCGCGTGCGCCAGCACCATCCCTTCGGTGGATCGCTGGACCGGAGTCAGGGACACCTCCGCGACGGGCGGCGGCGGTGGCACTACCACAGCCTGCGTGCACGAGAGCAGTGCCGCAGCCGACAGGATCACCAGAAAAAAGTTGCGCATGCGAGCCCCCTTTCGGAGTCCGGAGAAAAGCCGCTGCCTTGAACATCGGCGAGGCTCCGAAGGAGCGAAAGACCCACGTTGATCGGGGCGGTTCGGGCTACTACTTCTGGTAGTCCTAAGCCGTTGAATTGCAGGCACTTACCGCGAATCTTCGCCATTGATTTAGTCCACCAAAAATCGTATATTGCAGGGTTAAGCGGATTCCCCTACCGCCTGCCACCCATTTACCCGATTAGATGACCGCGCCCATCACCCGCGAACGCATTCTTCCGCGCCTCATAGACGACGAAATCAAAGAGTCGTTCATCAATTACTCGATGAGCGTCATCGTGTCGCGCGCGCTGCCCGACGTGCGCGACGGGCTCAAGCCGGTGCACCGGCGAGTGCTGTACGCGATGAACGAGCTCGGCCTGGTTCCGGGCCGGCCGTACAAGAAATCGGCGACGGTCGTCGGCGACGTGCTCGGCAAGTACCACCCGCACGGCGATTCGTCGGTGTACGACGCGCTCGTGCGCATGGTGCAGGATTTCTCGCTGCGGTACCCGCTGGTGGACGGGCAGGGAAACTTCGGCTCGGTGGACGGCGATCCCGCGGCGGCATACCGGTACACCGAGGCGCGGCTCACCCGCGTCGCGATGGAAATGCTGGCCGACATAGACAAGAACACGGTGGATTTCACGCCGAACTTCGACGACCGGCTGCTGGAGCCGAGCGTGCTGCCGTCGGCGGTGCCGAACCTGCTGGTGAACGGGTCGTCCGGCATCGCGGTCGGAATGGCGACCAACATCCCGCCGCACAACGTGAAGGAAGTCGTCAACGCGCTGGTCGCGCTGATCGAGAATTCCGACATCGAGCCGGCGGCGCTGCGCAAGCTCATCAAGGGCCCCGACTTTCCCACGGGCGGCTACATCTACGGCCGCGCGGGGATTCGCGACTACCAGGAGACGGGGCGCGGCCGCATCGTGATGCGCGCGCGGGCCGTCATCGAGGAGAAGGAATCCTCCAACAAGTCGCAGATCGTCGTCAACGAGCTGCCGTACCAGGTGAACAAGGCCAAGCTCATCGTGGACATGGTGGAGCTGGTCAAGGAAGGGAAGCTCGAGGGGATCTCGGCGCTGCGCGACGAGTCGGACAAGGAAGGGATGCGCGTGGTGATCGAGCTCAAGCGCGACGCGATTCCGCGGGTGGTGCTGAACCAGCTGTACAAGCACACGGTGATGCAGTCCACGTTCGGCGTGATCATGCTGGCGCTCGTCCCGGACCAGGGGACGGGGCAGCTCGTGCCGAAGATCATGCCGCTGCGCGACGTGCTGCTGCACTACATCGAGCACCGGCACACGGTCGTGATCCGCCGCACGCAGTTCGATCTCGACAAGGCGGTCGAGCGCGAGCACATCCTCGAGGGGCTCAAGATCGCGGTGGACAACATCGACGCGGTCATCAAGCTCATCCGCGCCGCCGAGGACACCGCGACCGCGAGCGCGCAGCTGCAGAAGAAGTTCAAGCTGAGCGAGCGGCAGGCCGAGGCGATCCTCAACATGCGGCTCGCCAAGCTCACCGGCCTCGAGATCGAGAAGCTGGAAGCCGAGCTCAAGGAAGTGCGCGCCACCATCAAGGACCTGCGCGACATCCTGGCGTCCAAGCCGCGCCGGATGAAGATCGTGCGCGAGGAGCTGGAGAAAGTCGCCGAGACGTACGGCGACGAGCGCCGGTCGGAGATCACGAGCGACGAGGGCGAGTTCACCATCGAGGACCTGATCGCCGAAGAGGACATGGTGATCACGATCTCGCACTCCGGCTACATCAAGCGCACGAGCGTGTCCACGTACCGCAAGCAGCGGCGCGGCGGGCGCGGACTGAGCGGGCAGGGGCTCAAGGAAGAGGATTTCATCGAGCGCCTGTTCATCGGCTCGACGCACGACTACATGCTGTGCTTCACGCACGACGGCCGCTGTTTCTGGCTCAAGGTGCACGAGCTGCCGCAGGCGGGGCGCGCGGCGCGCGGCAAGCCGATCGTGAACCTGATCAACGTCTCCCCCGAGACGCAGATCAAGGCGATCGTGCCGGTGCGCGCCTTCAGCGACACCGAGTTCCTCATGTTCTGCACGCGCGACGGCACGGTGAAGAAGACCGCGCTCTCGCAGTACGCCAACCCGCGCGCGAACGGAATCAAGGCGATCAAGATCGAGCCGGGCGACGAGCTGATAGACGTGCAGGTGACGAGCGGAACCAACGACGTCGTGCTCGCCACCAAGAAGGGGCTGTCCATCCGCTTCCACGAGCAGCAGGTCCGGCAGATGGGCCGCGACACCACCGGGGTGAAGGGCGTCGAGCTCAGGGAAGATGACCACGTCGTGGGCATGGTCGTCATCAAGCGCGAGGCGACGCTGCTCGTGGTGACGGAGCGCGGGCTGGGCAAGTGCTCCAACATCGACGACTACCGGGTCCAGAATCGCGGCGGCAAGGGCATCATCACCGTGAACCGGACCGAGAAGACCGGAGACGTGGTGGGGATCATGGAAGTGCTGCCGGAAGACGAGATCATGATCATCACGCGGGGCGGAGTCATCATCCGCTCCCCGGTCTCGCAGATACGCACCACCGGCCGGATCGCGCAGGGCGTGCGCCTCGTCAATCTGGACGAAGGCGACGTCGTGACCGCGGTCGCCCGGGTCGTGCCGGAGGAAGAAGGCGAGGAAGGTGCCGGCGACGACGCGGACGAGACGGTAGAGGCCGGCACCGAGTCCGAATGACGCCGAAGGTGCAGACTCCCCAGGAGAACCGCGCGAAGCAGCACCACGAAGAGACCATCGAGGTGTTGCGGGCCGCGCTCCAGAAGATGGAAGCGGAGCTGCACCGGGTACGGGAAGAAGCGCAGAACAGAGGACACCTCGTGGACATCCTCCACGAGGTCATGGGGAATCTCTCGAGCGACGAGATCTTCCACATGCTGACGCGCCGGCTGGCGCGCGCGCTCGACCTCTCGCAGGCGTCGGTGGTGCTGGCCAAGGCGGGCGACGAGATGGGCGTGGTGGCCACGGCGTTCGAGGCGCCGTCGCTGCAGAATCTCCAGATCAAGGTGGACCGCTACCCCGAGATCGCGGCGGCGCTGCTGGATCAGCGGCCGGTGCTGATCCGCGACATCCACGTGAGCCCGTGGTACACGGAGCTGCGCAAGCGGTGGGAGCAGGAAGGCGTGAGCGTGTCGGTGAAGTCGGTGATCGCGCTCCCGTTCTACCTGGACGACGACACGTCGGGCGTGTTCCTGCTGCGCCGCGACCAGAGCAAGCCGGAGTTCGACGAGGGCGACGTGGAGTTCGCCAGCACGGTGGTGGGCAGCGCGCTGGCGGCGATCAGGCGCGCGCACGCGGTGGAGCTCACCCGCGCCGACAACGTGCGGCTCGAGGTTCTGGCGCACACCGATCCGTTGACGCAGCTGCTCAACCGCCGCGCGCTGACGCTGCGGCTGGTGGCGGAGATGGACCGGGTCCGGCGGTACGACTCGATGCTGTCGCTGCTGATGGTGGATCTCGACTACTTCAAGTTCGTGAACGACACGTACGGTCACCTGGCGGGCGACGAGGTGCTGCACGAAGTCGCGGCCCTGCTCCAGCGCTCCACGCGCACGGTGGATTTCGTGGCTCGCTATGGCGGCGAAGAGTTCGTGGTCGTTCTCCCCGAGACGACTTCCGCGGGCGCGATGGCTTTCGCCGAGCGCGTGCGCGAGCGGATCGAGCGGCACAGCTTCCTCGGCACGGACCGCGGGGGCGCCAAGCTCACGACCAGCATCGGCGTGGCCACGTTCCCGTCGCCGGGAGTCGATACGGTCGAGACGTTGTTCGCCAAGGCTGACGAGGCGTTGTACCGGGCGAAGGAGCAGGGCCGAAACCGGGTCTGCGTGTAGGTGTTGCGGGGCTCCCGGCATGGGTTGCCGAGGGCTCCTCAGTCGCCCCTACGCTCGCAAACTGCGCTCGCTAAGACGGGGCTTTGAGGACCCCTCGGCGAACCCACGCCGGTCCGAGTAACTTGCCGCAGACCCTTCTTCGGCCCTGATCATGACCGCTTCACGCCGCGCCATCTCTGCGCACCCCCTCCTCCCGCTCTCACTCACTGCACTCATCGCGCTCGGCGGGTGCACGACCGGCGATGACGCGCCTGCGACCGATACGAGCGCGGCAACCGCGCCCATCGTCATGCGCACGCCGGTCAACCGCGGCACGTACGGGATGGCGGCCGCGACCAGGTGGGCGCTGTCGAGCGACCGGAAGAACATCATCGCGGTCGTGGATCCCGCCGGAGTGGAAGCGGAGCCGGTGCCCAACGCGTTCTTCGTGGGGATGGAGGGGAACGGGTTTCAGGTGCAGGTGGACAGCGTGTGGGACGTCGCGCCGTCGCCCGACTGGAGCGCGATCGCGTACGGCAGGGCGTACAACCTGTCGCACGGCGAGTCGCCGCTCATCCCGGACGAGATGTGGGTGAGCCTCAGCCGGGTGACGGGCGTTGATACGGCGACGCTGCGCGCGGCGTCGTTCCCGAGCAGCGGAATGTCGTACTCGCGCGCGGTGTCGCGGCCGGCGGTGATCCACGTGCCGCGCGATCCGCGGGCGGCGGGCGCAGCGGACAGCGCGCGCCCGCGCATGTTCACGGTCGGCCCGGGCTGGCGCGTGCGGTGGACCAGCGATGGCTCGACGGTCGCCGTGGGCGCGACGCCGCAGCGCGTGCAGGACAACGAGCCGTCGCCGTCGTACGCCGCGCTCGATCCGAAGACGGGCGCGCTGCACGGCTCATTGCCGGCCGGCGCGAAGCTCGTCACCGCGGATTGGAAGACGGGACCGACGATAGACGTCTCCATTCCGGTGGACATGAATGCGGCGCCGAACATCCAGGTCGGCTCGGCGGGCAGCGAGCTGATCGTCGAGAGCGCGCGCGGGATCATCACTTTGCGCCCGCTCGCGTCCACGTCCGGCGCGCAGCCGATCACTGTCGGGCCGGGTATCGCGCTCGCCGCGACGGCGACGGGGAGATTCATTCTCGCGCTGGCGCCGAGGCAGAAGGCGGGGCAGTACGATCAGCCGGTGGAGCTCGTTGTCTACACGGTGACTCGGTAACTCTCGAGCCAACTTCAAAAACGGGTTCGGGTAACAGGTTTTAGGCTGCCGGTTTCCGGTTGACTGACTGGTAACGGGTCAACGGTTTTCGGTTCCAGGTTGCAGAACCTAGAACCAACAACCGTCAACCCGTTACCAGTCAGTAACCCGAAACCCGTCGCCTATAACCTCTTACCCGAACCCGTTGTTGCAGGCCCTTCAGGCTGGCACCGGCGTATTCCCGGTCGAACGCCGTTTGTCCAGCTTGAGCACCTGCTCCACCTCCCGCCCGCCCTCGAGCATGTACTCCAGCTCCTTCGACAGCCTCAGCGCGGCCGTGAGATCCTCCGTCATGCTCGCCGCGCTGCCGATGCCGGCGTGCATTCGCAGCAGCTGCAGCCGGATCGTCTCCAGCGCGCCGACGGCGTCCGACAAGCGCTGCTCTTCGGCGGCGCGCGCCTGACGGATTTCCTCGGCGGCATTCTCTCGTCGCGCCGCGCCGCCGAGCTGACGATCGCGCGCCGAGCCGTGCTCGATGCCGTGCGCCATTTCGTCCAGCTCCGCGATGCGCGCCCGCGCGGACTCGGCGTGCAGCTCCAGCGCGCGCA
>CALMKE010000219.1 GCA_937867645.1 uncultured Gemmatimonadota bacterium
CGGTCGAGCGCGGGCTCGCGGCCACGTCCGTTGGGACGCGAAGCCGCGACGGTCGGGGGAGGCGCGATCCGCCACCTGCCGTCGATCCCCTTCTCGAAATCCGTCCGCCCGGCGAACATCGCCGCGGCGAGATGCTCCGCGACCGTCCGCGGCGGGCCGGGGAGATTGCACACGTGCGCGATCAGGTCCACGGCGTCCGCGGGACCCGCCGACAGGTACTCGAGAGCGCGCTTGGTGAGCGACGTGTCCGCGGGCGCCGAGTGGATGCCGCCGCTCACGCCCACGGGTCGTCCCTCGTCACGGGGCAGGTCATGCAGCGCGGCCCGCCACCGCCGCGCACGAGCTCGCCGCCGGGAAAGGTGATCACCGCGCGCTCGTCCGTTTCGATCCGCACGGAATCGTCGAGGAAGTCCGCGGCCGAGACGATCCTGAACCCGACTTTTTCCATCTCGTGCAGCGTCGCCTCGTTCCGCGCGTAGGACGTCACGAGCCCCGGGCGCAGCGCGCCAAAGTTGCAGCCGGACGCCCACTGCTCGCGCTCCTGGATCATGCGCCGCCCGCCCCCGCACATCACGGGCTCGAGCTTCATGCCGCAGCCCTCCAGCGCGGCGAAGATCGTCGGCATCTCGCTCATCTGCGCCTTGCCCTTCCGCCAGTGGAGAATCGGCAATCGCTCGGGTCCGATGAAGTGCGGCGGATACACCACGCACAGCTCGCGGTCCACCTGGGCGAAGATCATGTCGAGATGGATCGCGGTGTTCTCGCGCGGCATCACGACGACGATTAGATCGGTGATCGCGGTCTGGGCGAACAGCAGCGAAGCCAGGTTCTCGATCGCGGCCGGGCTCGAGCGCTCGCTGAAGCCGATGAGCACGAGGTCGCGCCGCAGCGGGTGCACGTCGCCGCCTTCGAGCGTGTAGTTGATCCGCCGCTCAGCAGAGCCGTCGTACAGAATGCCTTTGTTCGTGAGCCGCGGGTGCGCGGAGAAGATCGCCTTCATTATCAGCTCCTCGCTCCAGCGCACCCCGTACCGCATCGAGCCGATCATCACGTGCTCGCCCAGCCCCATCGCGACGTCGCGGGTGAAGAAGAGGTTCGGGAGCGGCGGCATCAGGTAGCCCGCCTCGTTCAGCTTCTTCGCGAGCGGACCCGGCGGCTCCTCCTTCCCTTCCACCAGCGTGCGCACCAGCTGCTCCGGCGGCAGCTCGTAGATCTCGCGCGTCAGCGGCTCGGACGGGATGATGTCCATGGATTCCCGCCACAGCTTCTCGCGCACGTCGTCGTCCGCGACCACGTCGCACAGCAGATCTGTGACCTGGTGAACCTCGGTAAATCGCTCGAGGATCGCGACGAAGCGCCGGTGCTCCTCGCCGGCGGCGCGCACGTCGATCATGTCGTCGTACAGGTAGGTCTCGCGCGTCGTTGGCGTTACGGCAAACAGCTCAGGGCCCGGCGTGTGGACCAGGACTGAGCGGAGGGCTCCGATTTCCGACGTCACGTGAACCGGCATCTACCCGAAGATAAGCCATAAACCCGCGTCCGGCCTACACCTACTGGTATGGCGCCGGGCCCGGAAATAAGTTTGTGAATGATTTCACAAGCGTCATGAAGCGCATCGCAGAATCAACCGTCCGCCGGCTTTCCATCTACCTCGGCTTCCTCGAAGACATCAATCGCCGGGGAACGACGACCGTATCCAGCGAGCAGCTGGCGAAGCTCGGCGGGACGACCTCGGCGCAGGTTCGGAAAGACCTCTCCCTCTTCGGCTCGTTCGGGAAGCGTGGGCTCGGCTACTCCGTCGCCGAGCTGCTCGGCCGCCTGCGCCAGATCATGGGACTGGAGCGGCGATGGCGCGTGTGCATCATCGGCGCGGGCAAGATCGGCGCGGCGCTGGCGCAGTTCGAGGGATTCGCGCAGCGGGGATTCGACGTGGTGGCGGTGTACGACTCGAACCCGGCGCGGATCGGCGAGATGCTGGGCGAGCTGCGGATTCGCGACGTCGCGTTTCTCGAGCGGGACGCGGAGACGGAGAAGTTCGACATCGCGGTGCTCGCGATCCCGCCGCGCGGCGCGCAGAAGATGGCCGACCGCGTCGGGCGCGCGGGCATCGGAGCGATTCTCAACTTCGTAGCCGGCCAGCTCACCGCGCCCCCCAAGGTGGCCATGCGCACGGTGGATATGGCCATGGAGCTTGAAGCTTTGTCGTTCGCGCTCACAAACAGAGACTGATTTTGCGCGGGGACGCGGCGACGCCTGTCGCGCTCCGGCCGCTACGCGAGCAAACTGCGCTCGCTAAGACGCGGCCTGCGGCGACAGGCGTCGCCGCGTCCCGGCAGGATCTGACTTCATCCGCCGGCGAACGACAGCGCTCAGTTCGTGGCGCGGAGAGACGCGTACAGGCGAGCGAACTCAGCCGGCGAGAGGGTTTCCGGGCGTGCGTGCGGGTCCCAGCCGCCGGCTCGCAGCAGGTCCTGCGCGTGTTCGGTGGTGACTCCCTCCAACGAGCGCACGATAGTGCCGAGCTGTTTGCGCCGCATTCCGAAAAAAGATTGGACGAACGCCTGAAAACCCGCGGCGGTCTCGGGAGGGACGAGCGGCGTGGCGCGCGGACGCAGGCGAACCACGGCTGAGTGCACCTTGGGCGCGGGGGTGAAGGCGCTCGGAGGGACGTGGAGCAGCAGCTCCGGCTCGGTGAGGGCCTGGATCGTCACGGACAAGGCGCCGTACTCCTCCGAGTCCGCGGCCGCGGCCATGCGCTCGGCCACTTCCTTCTGCACCAGGAAGACGGCGCGCAGCGGCACGGGTGCCCGGAGCGCGTGGAAGATGATCGGCGTCGTTATGTAGTACGGCACGTTCCCGACGAGCACGTACGGGCCGCCCGCGAGCTCGGCGATGTTGGCGTCGAGCACGTCGGTCTCGACGACTTCCACCGAATCGTCGGCGCTAAATTCTTCGCGCAGGTTGGCGGCGAGCGCGCGGTCGAGCTCGATCAGAATCAGTCTGCGCGCCCGGCCCACGAGGTGGCGAGTGAGCGCGCCGCGGCCGGGCCCGATCTCGACGACCGTCTCGTCGCCACGGAGCTCCAGCGCGGCGGCGATCTCCGCGAGCACGCGCTGGTCGTTGAGGAAGTGCTGGCCCAGGCGCTTGAGGACCGGCGGGTTGCCTCCTCTTCCCCGCGAGCCGGAGGGACGCACGCTTACGCGCGCAGTATGACCAGCGTCTGATCGTCCCGCAGCGGCGTGCGGCCGGTGAACCGCCGGAGCGACTCGAAGATCTTCTCCATGATCGTTTCCACGGGCTCCTTGCGGTTCTTCTTGACGGCGTCGAGGACGCGCTGCTCGCCGAGCTTCTCGCCCTTGGCGTTGCGCGCGTCGCTGATGCCATCGGTGAACAGCAGCAGCAGGCTCTCCTTCGGATGCCACGGGAGCGTCTGCGCGTGCGGCGGCTCGTCCACCATGCCGAGCGGAGGGTCGAGCGCGGGGAGGCGATCGTACTTCCCGTCGGGACCGAACAGGAACGCGTGCGGATGGCCGGTATTGGCGTAGTTGAGCACGCTCTTCTTCCGGTTCACCACGCCATAGAACAGCGACACGAACATCTCCGTGGTTACGAGCTCGTCACGGACGGACCCGAGCAGCGCGCCAAGCATCGCCCCGGGGTCCGAATGAATCTGCGCGTGGATCGAGGCCGCGCTCATGGTGAGCGCCATGATCAGCGCGGCGCGGTAACCATGGCTCGACACGTCGCCGATCATCACGCCCGTGGACGCGTTTCCCAGACGGAAGAGATGATAGAAGTCGCCTCCCACTGATTCCGCCGGTACGACGCGCGCGGCGATCTCCGCGTCGGCCGAGAGACTGGAGGGCTGCGGGAGCAGCTTCATCTGGAGGTCGTGCGCGAGCAGCATCTCCTGCTGCAGCCGCTGCTGGTCCATGGATGCGCGCACGAGCCGCGAATTCTGGATCGCGATCCCGATCTGCGTCGCGATCGCGGCGACGAGCTTCTGGTCGCCGGCGGTGAACGGCTGTCCTGTCTCGCGCTCGGAGAGCACCACCACTCCCAGCGGGAGGCTTCCGGTCGAGCTGGTCCAGATGATCGGCGCCGCGAGCATGGTGTCGCGCGAGTAAATCGCCTCGTTCTCCGACGTGCTCTCGCTCGCGTCGGCGATCGCGAGGTGCCGGGTGCGAAACACGCGCGCCGCGACGCTGCCCATGTCGTTGATGGGAATGGAGGTCAGCTGCGCCTGCTCTACGCCGATGGCCGCTACCGCGTACAGCATCGTCGTGGGCTTGTCATACAGCAGAATGGCGCCGCGGCGGGCGCCGACGGTCTGCGACAGCTCCGCGAGGATCGTCTTCGCGGCTTCCTCGAGCGCGACGGTGCGGCCGAGGATCTCGCTGATCGTGTACAGCAGGCTGATCTCTTCGTAGCGTCCCGCCAGCTCGGCGGCGGTGTGCTCCATCTCCAGCCCGGTCCGCATCATCTGATTGACCACGGGGAGCAGCAGGCGGGCGTTGCGCTCGAGCGGCCGATGGTCACCTTCGCACGGACCCATCGTCATCCACGCGCGCTTCAGTCCCGCGAGGCGGGCCGTTATGAGCTGCCCGTCGTTCGTCGGGACGGGTCCCTGATCAGTCTCGGGAAGCGTGTCCGGCCGGAGGACCGAGCCCGCGAAGATCGCCGGCGCGAGCGCGGAGGGAGTCTTCTCGTCTCCCATCCACACGGCGACCGGGCACTGGGTCGCATCGTAAAACGCGGCGAGGACCGCCTGAAGATCCTTCATTCATCCACGCTGCACCGTAAGGCGCACGGTGTTTCCGCCATCCACGAACTGCTCCACGCGGTCCACCAGGCACTGCATGAGGTAGAGGCCGCGTCCGTCTTCCCTTTCCAGGTTCTCGGGCGTGGTGCAGTTGAGCGTGCTCGCCGGGAGATCGAAGCCCGCGCCCTCGTCGGTGACGTCCACGACGAGCATGTCGCCGGCCTTGCTGACCGACGCGCGCACCCGGACGTATTTGGACGCGTCCTCACGGTTCCCGCGGAGGATCGCGTTCGAGAGGGCTTCGGTGAGGGCGACGGGCACGTTGAGCGAGCACTTCTCGGGCTCGATCTTCAGCTGGCGACATTCCTTCTGCACCAGCTCGACGACCCGTTCGATCTCGTGCACGTCGCTGGGGATCTCGATCTCCAGCGCGACGCGCATCTTCCGCATCAGAAGCTCTCTAGCGCGCGCTCCCGACTGTCCGAAATCTGGAAGAGCGTGTCGAGCTTGGTGAGCTCGAACAGCGTCTTGAGGTCGTCGTTCAGGTTCGCGAGGCGAAGCTCCCCGCCCTGCTCCCGAATCTTCTTGGACAGGGAGACGAGCACGCCCAGTCCGGAGCTGTCGATGTAGCCCGTCTGGCTGAAGTCGATGAGGAAGCGCTTCTCCCCTTTCTCGAGCTCGTCGAGCACCTTCTGCTTCAGCTCCTGGCGATTGCCGACGATGAGCTGGCCCTCGACATCGACGACTACGATCTCGCCCTGCTTGCGAATGGTGAAGCTCATTTTAGTGACTCGTGACTGGTGACTAGTGACTAGTGACTGCGTTAACTAATAACTGGTAGCTCCCGGCCTTGAACAGGTGCCGCGACGCCATTTGCGGTTACTAGTCACTAGCCACTAGTCACTAGTCACCACCCGCCTGCAACGCTGCCACGGCGGCAACATTAATAATGTCCTCGGCGTTCGCTCCGCGGGAGAGATCGGCCACAGGTCTCGCCAGACCCTGCAGGATCGGCCCGATCGCGATCGCGCCCGCGAGTCTTTCCACCAGCTTGTAAGCTATGTTGCCGGCGTCGAGCGACGGGAAAACGAGCACGTTCGCCGTCCCTCCGAAGATGTTTCCGGGCGCCTTGCGGCTCGCGACGTCCGGCACAAGCGCAGCATCGGCTTGCAATTCTCCGTCCACCTTGAGCGCCGGATCCAGCTCCCGGATCAGTCGGACGGCCTCGACCACCGTTCGTACTGAATCGGACACCGCGCTGCCGTGCGTGCTGAACGACAGCAGAGCCACCCGCGGCTCGTCGCCGACGATCAGCCTGCGATCGCGCGCAGCGCACAACGCGATCTCGGCGAGCTGGGCGGCCGTTGGCTGCGGCACCACCGCGCAATCGGTGAACGTCAGGACGTCGCTGCCGGTTCCCCAGGCGGGGCCGCGCACCATGTAGAACGCGCTGGAGATAGTCGTGATTCCCGGCGCCTTGCCCGCGAGCGCGATCGCGGCGCGCAGCACGTCGGCGCTGGAATACACGGCGCCCGCGACGCAGGCGTCCACCGCGCCATCCCGGACCATCCCGACCGCGTGCTGCAGAGGCGGTGTCGGCCCGGGGTCAATGACTTCGACGCCCAGCGCCTCGATGGCGGCATGCGTTCCCGGATGGCGGTGATCGAGCACCAGCACCGGGGTGACAATGCGCTCGTCTCTGAGAACCCGGACGGCCTCGACGATTCTGGGGTCCGCCGATTCGGGGAAAGCCACCCGCCGTGGGTTTGCTGACGCGCGGCGGCGGATTGCATCGGTGAAGCTCATTGGCTCCCGGGATGGCTCAGGAGAATCCAAGAAATGAGAAGCCAGAAATTAGAAATTAGATGGCCAGATGCCGTGCATCTGACTTCTCGATTCTGGCTTCTGGCATCTCATTTCTTGGATTCCCCGTCCAAGTCAAAACGGGCCTGTAACGCCTGGGCAACTGCCGGATGCACCAGCCCGTCCACGTTTCCGCCCAGCCGCGCCACCTCGCGAACGATGCTCGAGCTGATGTAGGTCGTGTCGAGCGAAGGCACCATGAAGACGGTCTCCAAACCGGGCGAAAGGTGTCGGTTCATGAGCGCCATCTGGAACTCGTACTCGAAATCGCTCACGGCGCGCAGACCGCGGATGATGAGTGACGCGCCCACCTCGCGCGCGAAGTCCACCAGCAGCCCGGTAAAGTCGCGCACCTCGACGCGCTTGTCGTCGCCCACCGCGGCGCGGATGAGCCGTTTGCGCTCCTCCAGATCGAACAACGGCGCCTTGGCCGAGTTGTTCGCGACCGCGACGACCAGGCGGTCCACGAATTCGAGGCTGCGAACCACGAGATCCTCGTGTCCGCGCGTGATGGGGTCGAACGAGCCCGCGTAAATCGCAATTTTGGCCATGCGGTCTCCGGTGGGGGTCGCGGGAGTTGGGCGGGTATCCCTCGGCTGCGCCTACGCTCGCAAACTACGCTCGCTAAGACGGCGCTGCCGAGGGATACCCGCCCAACTCCCGCGACCCCCTTACAGGTCTTCCTGCCGAAAAAACGAAATCGCGCTCGTTCCGTACTTGCGCACGTCGGAGCACCCCTCCAACACCTGGTGCGAATCGTGTTCGATGCCGAGCAGCCTGGCAAACGGCTTGTCCAGCCACAGGGCGGCGAGCTTCTTCGCGTCCTCGCCCCCATAGGGCGGATCGGCGAAGGCGACGTCGAATTGGGCCGGCGCCGAGCCGCGGAGAAACGTATACGCGTCCTGCCGGTGAAGCACGGCCGCGCTGCCGGCGCCGAGCGTCTGCACGTTCTCCTGCAGAACCGCGAACGTCTTCGCGTGGCGCTCGACGAGGTGCGCGACGCTCGCGCCGCGCGAGAGCGCCTCCAGCCCCAGTGCGCCCGACCCAGCGAACAGGTCCACCACCTCGGCGCCTACCAGGTAGGGCTGGACGATACTCATCCAGGCCTCGCGCACGCGGTCGCGCGTGGGACGCACGTCCTTGCCCGGCGGCGCGGCGATGCGACGTCCGCGCCACTGGCCGGCGATGATCCGCATCTAGTGCGCGGGCGCGAAGTCGAGCAGCCGCGCCTGCAGCTTGCTGTAGCCCTGGTATTCGTCCCGCTCGATCCGGTACACCACGTCGATGGCGCTGCCCGCGCCGATCTCTCCGGCTCTGTCGGCGAAGCCCCAGCCGATCGCTTCCAGCACGGCGCTGCCGGTATCGAGGTACAGCTTCAGCCCCTCGTTCTTCAAAACGCGCGGCGGCGACTTGAGCCGGACCGAGCGCGAAAGGAAGACCGGCGAAGGGTTGCCGATACCGAACGGCTCGAAGTGGGTGATCAGCGATTGGAGCGCGTCCGTGGCTTCCGCGAGCGGCATCTCCAGATCCACGCGCAGCTGCCCGAGCAGATCGTCCGGTTCCAGCGCGGCGCGCGCAACCTCGTTGAACCGCTGCGTGAACTCCTCCAGCCGCGAGCGATCGAGCGTAACGCCGGCCGCCGCCTTGTGGCCGCCGAACTTCTGCAGGAGATCGGCGCACTCGATCAGGCCGGCGTGGAGATTGAACGCGGGGATCGAGCGGCCGGAGCCTTTGCAGGTTGTCGCGGAGGAAGAAATCATGATCGTCGGACGGCCGAATTCCTCCACGATCCGCGACGCGACGATTCCGATGACGCCCGGGTGCCAGCCGTCGCGGGCAAGCACGATGCCGAAGGTCTCGCCGAGGTCGCGGCGCACGACGTCCTCCCGCGCTTCCTCGAGCGTGGCGCGATCGATCTCCTGCCGCTTGCGGTTCAGCTCCTCGAGATCGCGCGCGATCACGTTGGCCTCGTGCTCGGTCTCGGTCATGAGCAGCTCCACGCCGCGAATGGCCGCGCCCAGGCGGCCGACCGCGTTGAGCCGCGGCGCGAGGATGAAGCCGACGCGGCCGGCGGTGATCTGCTTACCGCTCAAGCCCGCCGCGTTGACCAGAGCGCGCAGCCCGACGTTACGGGTTTGCTGCAGGAGCTTGAGTCCGAGCCGCACGAATACCCTGTTCTCGCCGCGCAACGGCGCGATGTCCGCCACCGTCGCAAGCGCTACCAGGTCGAGCATCTGCCACACCTGGTTCTCCCCTCTTCCCATCTCGCGGGTGAGGGCGAGCGCGAGCTTGAACACGACGCCGACGGCCGCGAGATCCTTGTCGGGGTAGCCGCATCCGGGCCGCTTCGGATTCAGCACTGCGAGACAATCGGGCAGCGCTGATCCAGGCAGGTGGTGGTCGGTCACGATCACGTCTATCCCGGCCGCGCACAACGCCTTGATCGGATCGACCGCGGTGGTCCCGCAGTCGCAAGTCACCACGACCTTCGCGCCTGCTTCGATAGCGGCCTTCACGCCCGCGCCGCTCAGGTCATAGCCGTCCTCCAGCCGCTTGGGAATGAACGGCTGCGCGCGCCCGCCCAGCAGCAGGATCGTGCGCGTGAGCAGCGTCGTGGACGAGATCCCGTCCACGTCGTAATCGCCGTGGACGAAGATCAGCTCCTGGTCCCTGATCGCGCGCGCCAGCCGGGCGACCGCCTTGTCCAGGTCGAGCATGGACAGCGGATCGTGCAGCTGATCGAGCCGCGGGCGGAGAAAGGTCTTGGCCGCGCCCGACGCGCTGTAGCCGCGCGCGCACAGCAGGCGGCAGACGAGCGGCGGGAGGTTCAGATCGGCGGCCAGCGCCGCGACTTCGGCCGGGTTCGGCTCGTCGGCGATGATCCAGCGGAGCTTTCGGCGGGTGCCGGCCACAGCGGGGGCAACGGTCATCGTCTAAAGATAGACGGCCCGGCGAATACGAGAATCCGATTTCAACCAACCGGAATCCAAGTCTGGAGTGTGGCAGTTCGGAGGAGGCAGTGAGGAGTGACTCCGAACTGCAAACTCCTGACTGCCACACTCCGAACTTGGATTCCGTCAGCCCCTCACCCGGGATAGAGCAGCACGCCGCATCCCTCGCACACCTCAATGCTTCCATTGGCCGCCATGACATTCCGCCGCTGCAGCGGAATCGCCGTGTCGCAGTTCCCGCACGACGGCCCGCGCAGCGGGTACAGCGCGTTCTCCCGGCGGCTCCGGATGCGATCGTACTTCTGCAGCAGCGCGCGATCCACCTTCGCCGCCTTCTTCCCCCGCTCGGCCCGCGCCTCTGTCAGCTCCGCCTCCAGGGCGCCCTGCTCGGTCGCGATCTCTTCGCGCGCGCTCGCTTGCTCCTCTTCCGCCGCCGTGAGCGCCGCGCGGGCTCGCTCCACCTCCGAGCGCATCGTTTCCATGCGGCGGCCCATCGCGGCCAGCTCGCTCTCGTCCTCGGCCACGAGCCGGCGGGTAGTCTCGACCTGCGACATTGCCGCAGTGGCTTCCTTCATCTTCTTGATCGAATCCAGCTGGGCGAGGTTCCGCTCCTGCTGCTTCTTGTGCAGCTCCACGCGCGCCTGGATGTCGCGCTGGCGCTGTTGTTCGCTCTGTATGCTCGCTTCCGCCCTTTGCACGGCGTCGGCGGCCTGCTGGCGAACCCGGTCGAGCTCCCGCAGCCGCGGCGCGAGTGCGGCCATCTTCTGCTCGATCGCGGAGATCCGGTTGTCGTCTGCCTGCAACGCGAGCAGCTCGTCGATGTTCTGGTGCATTACTCTCTCTCAGGCGCGGTTTTACGACGGACGCGGAAGGCCTTGTACCGCGTCCGCCTCAAGCTGTTCAGCTCGTCCCGGAGCTCCTGCTTGAGCCTCATCAATTCGTCCTTCTGATCCGCCCTCGCGAGCGGCAAGGTAGCGTCTATCTCCATCATCTTCTCGTCCAGCTCGCGCACCCTCAGCGCGGTCAGGCTGTCGTTCACCGTGCGCTGCGGATCGATCTGCGCGCCCGACTCGGACAGCAGCTCCTCGATCACAGCTACGTCCGACACCGGCAAGCCCTCCGCGAGCTCCTGCACGGACGTGTCTTCTTCCGCTTCGAGCAGCCGCGCGAAGATGCGCCGATAGCGCCGGTCGCGAAAACTGTCGAGTCCGACTTTCTCCGCGATCTCCGCGACGCGCGAGCGCTGCTCCAGCATCGCGCGAATTAGCTCGCGCTCGGCCGAGCCGCCGATCTCCGAATAGGACTCGCGCCGGTCGCCGCGCGGCGTGCGCACCGCGACTTGCTGCCCGATATCGGGCTCGTCCGCCTGCCGAAGCGGCGCGACGGCGGGGCGCTCGCCGCGGCGCGCGGGCGAGTCCACTTCCCGCTGCAGAATGGCGCGATCGACGCCCGACGCTTCGGCGGCGCGAGCGAGGTACAGGTCACGCATGATCGGGTCGGAGGCCGCACGAATCGTCGGGAGAAGGCGGTCGAGTGCTCGTCGCTTCTTATGCAGCTCGCTGAACGCTCCCACGCGTTGCAGAATCTGGACCTTGCGCTCGAAAACGTCGATGGCCGCGGCGATCTCCCGCTCCAGTCCGGCCGCTCCCTCGCGCCTGACGAACGTGTCCGGGTCGTCGCCCTCCGGGAGGGTGACCACGCGCACCGAAAAACCCTGACGCAGGAGCTCGTCCCCCGACCTGAACGTCGCGGCCAGCCCGCCCCGGTCGTTGTCGTACAGCAGAACGGCGTTCTTCGTGTACTTGCGGATGAGGGTTACCTGGGCGTCGGTGAGCGCCGTTCCCATCGGCGCGACGCCGGCGCGAACGCCGGCGGCTATCAGGCGCACGACGTCAAAGTAACCCTCGACCACGAGCACGCGGTCTTCCTTCCTGATCTCATTCTTCGCCCAGTTTAGCGCGTACAGCAGCCTTCCCTTCGAGAACAC
>CALMKE010000220.1 GCA_937867645.1 uncultured Gemmatimonadota bacterium
CTGGTGGGCGAGCCGCCGTTCACGGGGCCGACCGCGCAGTCCATCGTCGCGAAGGTACTCACCGAGGAGCCGCGTCCACTCCTCCCGAAGCGGCACACGATTCCGCGGCATGTGGAGATGGCGGTGCTCACGGCGCTGGAGAAGCTTCCCGCGGACAGGTTTGCGAGCGCGGCGGAGTTCTCCACGGCGCTGACGAACCCGGGTACGATCACATCCGGAACGCGCAGTGACCGCGCGGCGCGAAATACGTTCACGCCTTGGTGGCGACGTTCCACCGTCGTGCTACCAGGCATCGCACTGTTCGCGGCGGCGATTGGATTCACGGCCGGTCGCACGATCGCACCGACCGCGGATGGCGCGACGGTCACGCGGTTCGTCGTTTCCACTCCGGACGACCATCGCCTGAGCGGCGCGCCATTGGGGAATGTCGCGCTCTCGCCCGATGGCGCTACGCTCGTATACGTAGGGCAGAACGCGCGCGGAGAGCAACTGTACCGCAGACGGATCGGGGAGCTGGAAGTCTCGCCAATGCCGGGAACCGAGGGCGCGAACAATCCCCTTTTCAGTCCAGACGGGCGTTGGATCAGCTTTTCCACCGGCACGTCGTTACGGAAGATTCAAACCTCGGGAGGCGCCGTCGTGCCGGTTCCGACTGGCAGCCTCTTTCCGCAAGGTGGCGTGTGGCTCGACAACGAAACGTTGGCCGTCACCGCGCTCGACGGCGCGGTCTACGCCGTAGACGGCGAAGGAAAGAGTAGGGTCCTCGCGACCCCCGATTCCTCCGCGGGCGAAGCGGCGCTGATCGTAACCGACGCCATCGACGGCGGTCGCAAATTGCTCGCGATAGCGGCGCCCGGCGCCGGCGTGACCGGGCGTCCGTATCTGATCGACGTAAAAACCGGCAAGCGTCAGCTAGTGTTGGATCAGATCGTCAGCGGGATCGCGTATGATCGGGGTTATTTGACGTGGGCCAGCCAGGATGGGACGCTGCTTGCCGCCGCCTATGATCCCGATAAGCCAGCGGTGGCGGGATTTTCGGTAACACTGGCACAGCAGGTTCGTACCGCGGTTGGCGGTCCGCCACAATTCGCGATTTCGCGAACCGGGAGTCTGGTTTATGTGCCACAGCTTCCGTTCGACCTCATGCTCGTGGACCGTGCGGGACAGGCCATTCGCGCGGCGGACGTCCAGCGCAGATTCCACAGCCCGCGTTTCTCGCCGGATGGTTCGAGAATAGCCGTCGACTTCACCCACCAGGGAAGCCGTGACGTCTGGACGCTCGATCTGCGGGACCGGACGCTGACGCGCCTTACCTTCGACAACGACGGCCATGACCCTGTATGGGAGTCCTCGGGCGGCCGGATCGCATACGCGAGCGCGCGGGGGGGAGTCGTCGGGATGTTCATGCGCAACGCCGACGGCAGCGGCCAAACCGATTCCGTATACGTGGGCCAGACCGCGCAGACAGTCGGCGCGTTCGTTCCCGGATCTCCCCGAGTGATCTCGATCGTCACCGGCAAAGCCGGGAGCTTCGATCTGGCATTCACCGCGCTCATGGGCGACCGCGCCGAGCAGCCGTTTCTCGCGACGGATTTCAACGAGGCGTTTCCCGCGATCTCTCCCGACGGCCGGTGGCTGGCTTACGTGTCGGATGAATCCGGCCAGTTCGAGGTGTACGTTCGCCCGCTCCAGGGGGGCGACGCAAAGGTTCTCGTCTCGCGGAACGGTGGGTCCGAGCCCGTCTGGTCGCGGGACGGCCGTGAGCTGTTTTACCGGGGCTTCAGCCCGCAGGGCACGCCGCTCGTCGCAGTGGCCGTGCGGACCGCTCCGGAATTCAGCGTGCTCTCGCGCACATCGCTGTTCGACGTCTCTGACTATGAGGGCGCTCAGCCGCACGCTAACTACGACGTTCGGTCGGATGGCAAGTTCGCGATGGTGTACCAGGGGCGGTTGTCCCAGATGGTCATCATCCAGAACTGGGCCGAGGAAGTGCGCCGGAGAGGGGTCGCGGTGAAGTGACAGGGACCGGCTGACAACAGGTACGGGCATCAGGTAATAGGTTTTGGTTCTAGTGAACTACCGGTGGCCGGTGCCTGGCTGGGCGGTAAAAGCGGGAACCATGAACCAACAGCCGGCAACCCATTCGTTAACCAGAACCAAAACCTGCAACCTGTTGCCCGAACCTGTTTTTCGTCTCACTTCTCGGGCGGCGCCCGCCCCACGACGATGGTGATGTTGTCCGTCCCGCCCCGCTCCATCGCCAGATCCAGCAGCTCGTGGCTTAGCTGCTCCGACCCCGTCATCCGCGCCATGCGCTCGGCGATCTCGTCGTCGGTCACGTGCTTCGTGAGCCCGTCGGAGCAAAACAGCAGCGTGCCGCTTCGACGCATGCGCATGGACGTCACCTCGGGCGTAGCCTCGCCGCCGCCGATCGCGCTCGCCAGCACGTTCCGGTAAGGCGACAAGTCCATCCTCTCTGCGGGCAGCACTCCCTTGTCCACCAGATCCTGGGCGATGGTCTGATCGCGCGTCATCCGGTGGAGCTCCTTTCCGTCCCAGTAGTAGCCGCGGCTGTCGCCGACCTGCACCACGTACACCCACGGCCAGATCACGAGGCCAACGGTGAGCGTGGACGCCATCCGGTTTGGCGGCTCGCGCGTAGCCGCATCCGCGAGCACCGCGTCGTGCGCTTCACCGATGGCGGTACGGAGGGAGTCGAGCAGCTCCTCGTCCGACGCCTTGCCGGCGGCGTGATACGAGCGGAGCGTGCAGGACACGTACTTGGTGAGTGATTCCGTGGCGAGCTGCGCTGCCTCGCTGCCGAACTCGCCGCCACCTACGCCGTCGGCGACGACGAGTATCGTCGCGAGCCGCGATCCGCGCAGCGGCAGCTCCTCTACGTGCGGCAGGCTGGTCTTGTGCACCACCACCTGCGGGTGCACGGTGCAAACCAGAAAGTGGTCCTGGTTCGTCTCGCGGACTTTCCCCTGGTGCGTGACGCCGTAGAGATCGAGCTCCTCGTCGCGCGGTCGCTTCTGCTCGGGCGATTCGTCGGCTGGCGGGCTGGTCACGCGGTCATCGCAGTGGGACATCAAAGGCAGGTATCAGGTATCAGGTATCGGGTATCAGGTATCAGGTATCAGGTATCAGGTATTGGAAGCTTCGTGCGCGAGACGATGGCGTCGCCCAGGCAGGTCACTAATACCTGATACCTGATACCTGATTCTCTATCTATTCCTTGGATCGTCCGCCCGATTCACGTGGGCTTGAGCTCGTTCCATCCGCCGGCCCGGAACGTCTCGCCCATGCCGATGTGGAACAGACCGCTGATGACGGTGATGTGCTCCCACTGCGGGTGATAGTGCGGCTGAATCGTGTAGTTGTTGGGAAGCTTGAGCCGCAGCGTGAACACCTCGGCCTTCGTGGGATCGC
>CALMKE010000221.1 GCA_937867645.1 uncultured Gemmatimonadota bacterium
AGCGTCTCCGTGCTTATCCAGGGGACGAACATCGGCGCGCAGACCCGCGATGACGGCACCTACTCCATATCGGTGCCCGCGACCTCGGTGACCGGCCAGACGGCTACGCTGATCGCGCGCCGGATCGGTTACCGGCAGGGCTCCGCCACTATCACGCTTGCGGCCGGCACGATCCGCCAGGACTTCACGCTGTCGTCCACGGCTGCCGTGCTGTCCGAGGTGGTCGTCACCGCCCTCGGCCAGGAAAGGGTGCGGAGCACTCTCGGCACCGCCCAGCAGCAGCTGGGAGCGCGGGAGGTCAACGAGACCCGCGCGCAAAACGTGATGCAGCAGATTCAGGGTAAGGTCTCGGGCGTCCAGATCACCTCTCCGGGCACCCAGGGCGGCTCCACGAACATCATCATTCGCGGACAGAACTCGATCACGGGGAACAACCAGCCGCTGTTCATAGTGGATGGCGTGGCGGTATCGAACGCGAATCGTGGCGGTGCCCCGTTCGTCGGCGCCAACACGAGCTTCGACTATGGCAACGCGATGAGCGATCTGAATCCCGACGACATCGCGACGCTGACCGTCCTCAAGGGTCCCAACGCGGCGGCCATTTACGGGTCGCGGGCCGCCAACGGCGTCATCCTCATCACCACGCATAGGGGCGGCAACACCGGTGGCCGCATGCGCACCGAGATCAACAGCAATCTCACCTTCGAGAGCCCCGCGATTCTTCCCGACTTCCAGGATCTGTATGGTCAGGGATCCGGTGGTGAATTCGAGTGGGTGGACGGAAACTACGGCGGTGTGAACGACGGCGTGGACGAGAGCTGGGGACCGCGGCTGGACGGCCGTCTCATCTGCCAGTTCGACAGCCCCGGCGCCGGTACCGACAACTGCACGCCCACGCCCTGGATCGCGCACCCCAACAACGTCAAGGACTTCTTCCGCACCGGCGTGACGATGTCCACCACGCTGGCGGTCAGCGGCGGGACGGAGCGCGCGTTCGGTCGGCTCTCGCTGGGAGCGGACAACGTCAACGGCGTCTTCCCGAACAACCTGTTCCAGCGGCGCACCGCGACGCTCACCGGAACCTTCCGCGCGAGCAGCCGCGTCACGGCGGATGGCTCCGTGAAGTACATCCACAACGCCGGGCGCAATCGCCCGGGCGTCGGCTACTCGGGCCGCAACCCGCTGCAGTCGATGTTCAACTGGTATGGTCGCCAGGTCAACACGGAGTCCCTCAGGAATTACAAGCTCGGAGGCGTGGCCAACGGCGGCCGGGCCGGGCGTGAATTCAACTGGAACTACAGCTACCACAACAACCCGTTCTGGGTGATGGAGGAGAACCCGCAGCTGGACGATCGCGATCACTTGATCGGGTCCGTGGCCGTGAACTACAAGATCGCCGAAGGCTTCAACGCCACCCTGCGAACGGGCTCGGACATCTATCGGCTGGGAGTGCAGCAGCTGTACGCCCCAGGCGCGGAGTCGTTCATCAACCTGGCGTACAACGGCGGCTTCCGTTTCGTGCAGGATTACCGAAACGACAACAACACGGGCCTTACCCTGAACGGGACCCGCATGCTCGCCAGCTGGCTGCAGCTCAACGCCCTGGCCGGCGGGAGCATCCGACGGGAGTACTTCAACACGAACAGCCAGCAGACGACGGGGCTCGTCGTCCCGCACGTTTACAACCCGTCCAACGCGGCGATCGCGCCCTCCATCGACCAGCAGATCGTGCGCCGGCAGGTCCGGGGCATTTTTGGGTCAGCCGCGTTCACGATCAACAACTGGTGGACGATAGAGGGCACGGCGCGGAACGACTGGTCGTCTACGCTGCCGGTGAACCAGAACTCGTACTTCTATCCATCGATCAATACGTCCGTAGTGCTGACGGACGCGCTGCCCGGTTTGCGCAGCTCGTTCCTCACGTCGCTCAAGCTGCGGGCGGCGAGCGCGCGCGTGGGCAGTGACGCTCCCGTGTATTCGCTCGTGCCGGTGTTCCTTGGTGAGACGCAGCGGTTCGGCACCCAGCCGCAGTATCGGCTGGACAGCCGGCTGGCAAACGCCGACCTGAAGCCGGAGATAACCCGCTCCGACGAAGTGGGCGCGGAGCTGTCGCTGCTGGAGGACCGGGTGATCGTGGACGCCAGCGCATACCGGAAATCCACCCGCAACCAGATCTTCGACGTGGAGATCTCCGGCGCCAGCGGCTTCGACAGGAAGTGGGTCAATGCAGGAGAAATAAGCAACAAGGGTCTCGAGGCACTGGTGACGGTTGATGTGCTGCGGTCGCCACGCTTCGGCTGGAGCACCACGTTCAACTTCGCGCGCAACCGCAGCGAAGTGGTGGATCTCGCGCCCGACGTCGAGACGATCGTGCTCGGCAGAGGCGGCTTCGGCGACGTAATCGTAGAGGCCCGGAAGGGCGAGCCGTACGGTGCGATCCGCGGCTACGCCTACCGCCGCGATGACGCGGGCAACATTCTGACGAACAACGGGCGTCCGCTCAGGGAGACCACGCTGTCGGTGCTCGGCAACATTCAGCCGGACTGGACCGGCGGCTGGGCGAACAGGTTCAGCCTGGGCAGGTTCTCGGTCAACACCCTGCTGGACATCCGCCGCGGCGGCAAGCTGTACAGCGTCACCAACATGTTCGGCGAATACGCCGGCGTCTTGGAGAGCAGCCTGGAAGGCCGGGAGAATGACTATAACGATCCCGGCGTGCTGGTACAGGGAACAGACATCGCGACGGGACAGCCGAACACGAAGCGGGTGAACGCCGAAACCTACTTCCACGGTCTGTTCAGATTCACCGAGCGCTATCTCTACGATGCCAGCTACGTGAAGCTGCGTGAGCTGCGGCTGTCGTACAACCTTCCGTCGGCCTGGGCCAACAGGTTCCTGGGCGCGCGGGAGGCGAGCTTCGCGCTCACGGGGCGGAACCTGAAGATGTGGACGAATGTGCCCAACATCGACCCGGAGTTCGCCTACAGCAGCAGGAACGATCAGGGCATCGAGGTCAACATGTCGCCGAACCCGCGCAGCATCGGGTTCAACCTCCGGATCGTTCCATGACGCCCCTCACTGGAGACGCCACGGCAATGCGCTACATAAATTCCGCATCGAGAAAGAGAAAGCTTCGGCTCGCGGGTCTCGGAGCCGCCTTGCTGCTCGGCGTCGGCGCCTGCAACGCTGACGACCTGACCAAGATCAACGAAGATCCGAACAACCCGACGTCGGCGCCGCCGCAGGCGGTGTTCACGTACGCCACGCGCATAGCGATGCAGCGGTGGTTCGGGAGCAATCCGATGAACATGCGCGGTCCGGTACTGACCGCGCAGCACCTCGCGCAAGTGCAGTATCCCGACGAGGATTCGTACCTGCGGCTGGACGGCACCGTCACCGACGCCAGCTTCATCAACGCGTACACGTCGGAGCTGAAGAACTTCCAGGCCGTCATCGATGCCGGGAAGGAAGCCAACCAGCCGCTTTTGTGGGGTCCACCACAGGTCATGCGGAGTCTGGTATTCGGCTACGTGACCGATGTGTGGGGCGACGTGCCGTACTCGCAGGCCCTTAAGGGCGACGCGAGCGAAGTCGTCATCCAGCCTGCCTACGACCCGCAAAAGGACATCTATGCCGGTCTGTTCAGCGACCTGAGCGAGGCCGTGAGCGCGATCGCGGGAGCGCCGGGAACAGCGGTGACTCTGGGCGGGGCCGACCCGATATTCGGGGGAAACAGCCTGCGGTGGCAGCGATTCGCGAACTCGCTTCGCGCCCGCCACGCCATGCGCCTGGCCAACGCCGATCCCACCAAGGCGCGGGCCGAGCTCACCGCCGCGATGACTGCGCCGGGCGGACTGATCCAGTCCAACGCCGACAACGCGCAGATGGCCTGGCCGGGTGACGGCATCTACGACAATCCGTGGGCAGCTAACAATCGTACGCGCGATGATCACCGGCTGTCGGATCGTCTCGCGAACCAGATGGTTCCGGTCGACGATCCGCGGTTGCCCGTCTATGCCCAACCGACGCTGTGCTTCAACGATCCGAGCTCAACGGGCTGTCCGGCGAACCCACCGAAGTTCGCGGGAATGCCGAACGCCCTTACGGCCGGGGAGGCCGCGACCTACTCGCTGATCTCTTCGCGCCCGGGGCCCGTCTTCTACGACACCGACAGGTTCTGCGCCGGCTGCACGGCGCTCAACGGAGCCAGCTTTCCGTCGTTCATCCTGACTTATGCCGAGGTGTCGTTCATCCTGGCTGAGGCCGCCCAGCGCGGCTGGATTACGGGAAGCGCCGCGGCTTACTACGAGCAGGGAATTCGCGCCTCGATGGAGCAGTGGGGCGTGTCTGACGCGGCCGCGATCAACGCTTTCCTCGCCCGCTCGGCGATCGCTTATGCCGGCGGGACACCGGGTCTTCGCCAGATTGCCCTGCAGAAGTGGATCGCGTTGTTTGGCGAGGGAGTCCAGGCGTGGGCGGAATGGCGGCGCACCTGTGTTCCGGAGACGGTGAAGCCGGGACCGGCGGCCATCATCGAGTCGGTGCCCAGACGCTATGAGTACTCCGTCCGCGAGAAAGCCGTCAACTCGGCCAACGTCGACGCGGCGGTCGCCCGGCAGGGGGCGGACGAATTCACTACCCGCATTTACTGGGACTCGAATCCAACCGCGGCACCCACGTACCCGGGAGCAACCTGCGGCGTGCGGTAAAACGGCAACAGGCAGTAAGGACAGAACAGAAAAGCCCTCCGAGTGGAGGGCTTTTTTGCGTCAACCAGGAGCTTCAAACAGTCAGCGTGTCCACACCAGAATCAGCCCGCACAGCCGGTTCCCCCGCTCCAGATACTGCGGCGGCACTCCGGCGTTGGAGGGATAAAACTCGATCGCGCCGATGTCGGCGGGCTGAGTGACTTCGTCGAGCTCCGCTCCCGGCACGCGCTGCCCGTCCAGGATGACCATCGGCTGGCAGCCGCGGATCCGGATCGTGTTTCCGCCGAGGCCCGAGGAGCGGATGAGCACGCCCGGAACCGTGCGAAACAGCTCGCTCGGGTTGGATGGTCCCATGCGACGGATGTCAGCGTACTCCAGAAAGCGCCCAAAGGCGGCGCGCTGCTGCCTGCGCACGTAGAAGCCGTGATACCGGTCTACCGCGGGCTCGGTCGTGATGTCGATATTGGCCAGCTCCGAAGGGACCTCGACCAGGACGACTTCGCTGATCGCCGCCTGTCCTCCGGGGCCCACGACCACGTCCATGGCGGCCGGCGAATATCCCAGTCGCCGGAAATGGAGCGTGACCGGCCCCGCCCTGACCTGGCCGAAGCTGAACGCACCGTCGTCCGCGGAGATAACGGTGTGCACGATGGCCCCGTCGCGAGCCATGGCGATTTCCACGAGTGCAAGCGGCCGGTGCGCGACATCGAGCATCTTCCCGGCCAGCTCATAAGTCGAGTTCGATTCGGCGGGAGCCGCTTGCGCGCGGAGCGTCTGCAAGGCGGGCAGCGTTGCCAAGGAAATCGCGAGGAACAGACGTTCCATTTTCACAATGGCCTCCTGGCCGAACCCATACTCATCGTCGCTCCGGTCGGCCCGGCTGTCAAGGTGGGTCTGGCACCGTGGACGATCGCCGAAAACCCTTGTGGCGCAATCAGGAGCCGTTTGTTACCTTCGTCGATTCAGGCAGCCCGTGCAGCCCTCCCCTGACCCGGGTGGGGCGGCACGGAAGTCCGCGTCTCTTTCACTGAGAGAGTCGCGCGGGCGTCTTGTTCCCAAGGTGCGGCAGGCTCAG
>CALMKE010000222.1 GCA_937867645.1 uncultured Gemmatimonadota bacterium
AACCAGCTCGATTTCCGCCCGCTCGAGGGATTCGTCTACGCGATCACGCCGTTCAACTTCACGGCGATCGCGGGGAATCTCCCGACCGCGCCCGCGCTGATGGGCAACACCGTCGTCTGGAAGCCGGCGTCGAGCGCGATGCTCAGCGCCCATTACGTCATGGCGCTGCTGGAAGAGGCCGGACTCCCGCCGGGCGTGATCAACCTCGTCGCGGGCGACGCGCGAATGATCTCGGACACGCTGCTCGCGGACCGCGATCTCGCGGGCGTGCATTTCACCGGCAGCACCGAAGTATTCAACGCGATGTGGAAGACCATCGGCGCGAACATGAGCGCGTACCGCTCTTACCCGCGCATCGTCGGCGAGACCGGCGGCAAGGATTTCATCGTCGCCCACCCGTCGGCGGATCCGGTGGCGCTCGCCGTGGCGATCGTCCGCGGCGGATACGAGTACCAGGGGCAGAAATGCTCGGCGGTCAGCCGGGTGTACGTACCGCAGTCGCTCTGGAACGAAGTGCGCGACAGGACCGTCGCCATGATCGAGGACATCCGCATGGGCGACGTCGCGGATTTCCGCAACTTCATGGGCGCGGTGATCGACCAGCGCGCGTTCGAGAAGATCACCGGCTACCTGAAGCGGACGCCGGATCACGACGTTCTCGCCGGCGGTAACGCGCGCGGAGAGGAGGGCTGGTTCATAGAGCCGACCCTGATTCGAGCGCACAGGCCCGACAGCCGCCTGCTGTGCGAGGAGATCTTCGGACCGGTGGTCACGGCGTACGTCTATCCAGACGCGCGCTGGTCGGAGACGCTCGATCTGGTCGACGGCACCTCCCCGTATGCCCTCACGGGCGCCGTGTTCGCCCGCGATCGCGCGGCGGTCGCCGAGGCGAGCCAGCGGCTGCGGAACGCCGCGGGCAATTTCTACATCAACGACAAGCCCACAGGCGCTGTCGTGGGGCAGCAGCCTTTCGGCGGCGGCCGGGCGTCGGGCACCAACGACAAGGCCGGCTCGATGCTCAATCTCGTGCGCTGGGTCAGCGCGCGCGCGGTGAAGGAGACGTTCGATCCCCCGCACGACTATCGCTATCCGTTCATGGAAGAGAAGTGACTAGTGACTAGTGACTAGAATCGGGCCTCGAGATACAGGTAACCCTTCACGCCCGCTGTCGGTCTTATTCCCTTCGCGAGATCGAACCGAACGAGGCCGTCCATGAAGGACGCGCCCACGCCGGCGCCGCTGATGGGAGTGCCCGGGGAGCTGAAGTCGGACCGGTCGCCAGCCCAGCCGAAGTCAGCGAAGATCACCGGGCGCGCGAGCATGAACGATGATCCGATCTCGCCGCGCGCCAGCCAGTACGAATCGCCCGCCCGCGTCGCCGACCGCTGGCCGCGCACGGTGTGAGCGCCGCCTAGAAACCACCAGCGCTGCGTCGGGAGCGCTCCTCCCGAGGTGCCTCCTCCCATCGTCAACGCCCCGTCCGCCCGGGAGCCCAGGCCGTGTGACACGGTGAAATCAGCCCCGACGCGCGAGTAGTCGAACGACCCGGCTGCCCCTTCGATCCGGATGTCGGACAGGAGGCGGAAGCCATGGGGATCGAGCCCGCGCGATCCGATGTGACGGAGTGCCAGGCCGCCGACGGTGCCGCGCGTGGCGTCGATGTTGTCTCCGAATCTCCGGCCGTTCAGCGCGCGCGCCAGCGAGAACGAAGTCTCCGATTCGGCGTAGGAGTGATGTTCCAGGAACAGTCGCGAGATCATTCCGCGCGCTCCCTCCGACGGCGCGCGCGTGAGCTCCACGCCCCACGTTCGGTAGTAAAAGCCTTCATCTCTGCCGAGCAGCAGCGCCGACGCCGAGTTGCCGAAGCCGAGCGGGTCGCCCCAATCGTTCGCGGCCGCGAGCCTCCGATACACGCCGACACCAACGTCCACGCGGCCGTTGCTGCGCTGCAGCGCGAGCTCCGCGTTCGGCTGCAGATCGGACAGCCCGAGCCGGGCCGACGCGTGCGCTGTGTAGCCGCCGCCGAGCGATTGTTTCGCGGCGATTCCAGTGGAGAGCCCTTCGATGCGGTTGTACCGCGTCATGCCAACACCGTACCGCAGCTCCACGGGGCCACGAACGTACCCTGCCTGCGCCGCAAGCCCGAGCGCGCGCTCCGTCAGCTCTTCCAGCTCGGACGACGAGAATACCTCCTCGCCCGGATCATATGGGGATTCCGGCAGCTCCGGTGAGCGGGCTAGCGCGACGGAATCGCACGGCGTGCGAACCGCGACGGGAAGCGTGTTCTCGAAGCGGGAGAAGATTCTCTCCCTGCTCTCCCCGGGACCGCAGGGAGCTCGCCGCGCGGCCCGTCGCGCCGCGACCGCATTGCTGTCGGCGGTGGACGTGTCCGCCGGCGTGACGACGACCGGAGCGAAATCCGTGGCCCCGTTCACTTCGTCGTACGCGAAGCTCTGCTCGAGCCTGAATGGCACGCGCAGGATGCCGACACGCGCCGAGCCATCCAGCGTTTGCAGCCGCGGCAGCCAGAACCTTCCCTCGTGCAGCCCGTACTCGACGGCCACTACCGACACGTTCGCCGTCATTGGATTCATCGCCGCGCAAATGACGCGGGGCGCGTCGCACGTGTCGTTGTCATCTTCCTCGGAAACCTTCCAGATGTCCATCGGCTCCGACATGCGGTACACCGCGCGCACCAGACGGCCGGTGGCGTCGTCGAACCAGAGCGAGGCGACGCTCACGCGCCAGTCGGGCCTGCGCGGCCGCACCCGGAGCTCGCGCACGCTGATCCTGGTCTCGCCGCCGATGCGGAACGACAGCGAGTCGCCGGTCTCGTACGTGTAGTACGCCTCGGCGCCGCGCGCGAGCGGATTGATGATGTCGCTGTCGAGCACGTCCATCCGCGCGAGCGCGGAGCCCCACAGTGGCTCGCGGCCGGGGAAGTATGGAATCGCCGGAACGTTGCCCATCTCCACGCGCATCTCCCCGCGGGCCTCGATCATCGGCGCCGTGGCGCGCTCGCCCAGGACCTCGACCCTGGCCCCGCGATCCCGCCGCCACTGCACGCGCGTCACCCGCTCGTACCGGGCAAGCAGGCGCTCCCGTCCGAGCCGCGTGAGCGAAAGCCCCACGCTCGCCCGCTCGCGCGCCTTGGCGTCGTAACCCATGAGGAGCGAGTCGTCCGCTACGCGGGCCGCTCGCGCGCGATCGAGGGTCATCTGCGCGCGCACATCGGAGAAGGCCGTGCGCAGATGCTCCGGCGTGACCGGAATTGCGCGCTTTCGCCGGCGCGCGTCACGCGCGGAATCACGTGCGGCCCGATCGTCTTCCCGGACGCGCGCGACGCTGTCGGCTCTCTGCTGCGCCACCGCGGCGGCAGCAGAGTCCTGCCGGGCCCGCCCGCCGACCCTGATCGTGACGCCCTGGACCATCGTCAGCGCGGCGGCGAAAGCCACAGCAGAAACCATCACCGGCGCCGCGACCGGATGCCCACCGAAACTCCCAGCTGCCAGATCACGAAGTCGGTCTTGGTTCGCGCCGGGTGCAGCGTGATCGATCCGTCGGGGTTGTCCTCGATGCCGCCCTCCGGCAGATACGTGGCTTCGCCGCCGTAGTAGTACTTCCCGCCGACCGTCAACATCGCCGTGGAGGCGCGGCCGCCGATCGGGATGTACAGTCCGCCGCCGAACACGACGGCCGAAGAAAAATCGCTGGCGTTCTCGGTGGTCGCGAAATTCTCCCGCGTCTGCCGATCCTCGATCGACGACGTCGTGCGAAAGTTCGTGACGGCCCACGCGACGTTGGCGTACGGGCGGACGGCGCCAGTCGGGAACGTGAGCTGCGGGCCCGCGCTGAGCCAGCCGATCGTGTTGGTCGTGACGACGTCGGCGCTGAGGCGGCCGCTGAAGTCGAAGGCCACCGGCATCCGCTCGCGGCCGTATTGCAGTACGCCGATTTCCGCGCGCAGGCCAAGCATCCCCCCGCGGTCCAGCCGGAACATTGCGCCGGCGTTGAAGCCGTAGCCCTGATCCACGTAGTCGGCGAATTCTCCCTTGGGCTTCGACAGCACCACGTCGCCAAATACCACGAGCCGGGGCTCGGCGACCCCGCGCCGGGAGAACTGCGCCTCCGCGGGAGACAACGCGAGCACCAGTGCCAGCACCGACGTGAACAGAGACAATGTCCTCATGACGTCCCCCATACGGAAATGCAGGTTCCAGGATTCAGCCGGCGCCATCAATTGGCCCGTGCCTCCTCCTGGGAGCAGGGGCACGGGCGGTGCCGCGCGCGCTGCATGAGCTATCGTGTTAGGCGCCAGTGATATGGCGTACGTCCGGCGCCAGACGCCAAACGCGAGGTGACACCAACTCGCTACAATTACCGTCCCCAATGAGCTACAGAAAACGGATGACTGCGAACCCGCCTCCCTTAAGGCTGTTCTCCGCTTTCGCGGCCGTGTATCTCATCTGGGGCTCGAGCTACCTGGCAATCGTATGGGGGCTCGAGACCGTCCCGCCACTGCTCCTGGGTGCCGCGCGGTTCCTCACGGCCGGCGCCATTCTGCTGGCGATCGCGGCTGCCCGCGGAGGGAGCAAGTTCACGTCGCGGCAGCTGCTCAATGCGTCGGTGGTGGGCCTGTTGCTTCCGTTCCTTGGAAATGGATCACTGATCTGGGCTCAGCAGCGCATCCCTTCCGGAATCGCCGCGCTGATCGTAGCCACGGTCCCGCTGTGGATGGTGGTCATTCAGACTGTGGTGGAGCACGTCCGGCCGAGTCGGCAGATATGGATCGGCGTGGCGCTTGGACTCGCCGGACTGGCCATCCTGGTCGGCGCTGGCGGAGTTGCCGGGGGCGTGCACCTGCCATCAGCGCTCATACTTTGCGGTGGGTCCATCGCCTGGGCCTCGGGCTCCATCTACTCGCGCAGCGCCGAGCTGCCGGCCTCCGGGCTGACTTCCGCCGCGCTCACGATGCTGGCCGCGAGCGTGTTCTTCTCAGTCGCCGCGCTCGCTGCGGGCGAGCATCGCGGGTTCGACGTCGCGAGCGTCTCGCTGCGATCAGTCGCCGGACTCGCCTACCTGTCGATACTCGGTTCCGTCGTAGCGTACAGCGCGTACATCTGGCTGCTTCAGGTGGCGAGCCCGGCCAGGGTCGGGACGTACGCCTACGTAAATCCTCTCATCGCGGTGGTTCTGGGATCGGTTTTCCTTGATGAGGCCATTTCCGTGCGCACCGGCGTCGCCGCGGCCGTGATCCTGCTGGCCGTCATTCTCATCACCCTCGCGCCCCAGCCCGCCAGGCGCCGCTGACCGCCCTCGACCGCCCCCGACCGCCCGCGACCGCCCCCGACCGCGGGCGCCGCAGTCAGGCACTCTAGTCTATTTCAGAGCTGTGGCCGGCTGAATCTCGGGATCCGGATGGAAATCAGCCGGCTTTGATGAGCGAAACCGCGCCATGAGCCACTCGCGCCACTCGTCCAGGATCTCGTAGAAAGTCGGGATCACCAGCAGGGTGAGGAACGTTGAGGTGATCACGCCGCCGATCACCGCGCGGCCGAGCGGCGCGCGGAACTGCGCGCCCTCGCCGCCGCCGATCGCGATGGGCAGCATGCCCGCGACCAGCGCCAGCGTCGTCATCACGATCGGCCGCAGCCGGATAGCGCCCGCCTGAATCAGCGCGTCCCGCAGCGACAGTCCTTCGCGCTCGCGGGCCCACTTGGCGAAATCGATCAGCAGGATCGCGTTTTTGGCGACGATGCCCGACAGCAGGATCACGCCGATCAGGCT
>CALMKE010000223.1 GCA_937867645.1 uncultured Gemmatimonadota bacterium
CGCCATACGCAGATGCCCTACAGGAAATCCTCCCGCTCCCTACAGAGTTTTTGCTCCGGCGCGGTCACTTTCCGGTCGGGATCCGACCAACATCAGACTGGGAGCAGCGATGGAGACTCGAACCACACCCATGCCCTCCGTCGCGACGGCGGGCGCGACGCACCCCGTCGCCCGCGACTGGAGCGTGACGCGGCCCTTCGTCGTCGGAGTGGACGACACGCGAGAGTCTTATCCCGCGCTCAAGTACGCAGCCGAGCTCTCGATCGACACCGGCTCGCGCGTGCATCTCGTGAGCGCGCTCAAGCCGTTCCATGGCGTCGGCGCCGGATCGCCCGGCGAGGAGCGCACGACGGAGCTGCGGCTGGAGCTCCGCGAAGTGTTCCTCGAGGACCTGCTCCCGACCGTGGTGACCCCGCCCGTCTGGACCAGGGTCGCGAAGGTGGGAGATCCCTCCGACATACTCGCGAACGAGGCGCACGACATTCGCGCGGGGATGATCTTCATCGGCGCCGGCCGCCACGGAACCGTGGAGAGAATCCTGAGCAGGCCCACCGCTCTGCGGGTCATCCAGAGGACCGACCTGCCCATCGTCGTGGTGCCCCGCGGCTCGAATCCACCCAGCACCGTGGTGGTCGGAGTGGATTTCAGCCCGGCGAGCGTGTTCTCCTGCCAGGTCGCGACGGCTATGCTGTGCGGGTCCGGAACGCTGCACCTGGTGCACGTCCAGCCGCTGCTGCCGCTGCCCGGTGAAGTCTGGTCGGTCGATCTGAGCAAGTGGGAGCTCGACGGCACCATGGAGCGCATGGTCGCCTACGAGCCGGACCCCGCCCAGTATCCCGGCATCCGCGTGGAGCGCGCGTCGCTGTCCGGCGACATCGCGACGACGCTGGAGCATTACGCCGCGTCGGTGAGCGCGGATCTCGTCGCGGTCGGGTCGCACGGCTACAACCTGGCGCAGCGCGCCATGCTCGGCAGCGTTTCCGCGGCGCTGCTCGCGCGGCCGTTGCAGCCAGTGCTGGTGACTCGCGCGACGGACACGGTCACGAGCCGGTGACGTCCCGCGGGGGCGCGCGGTCGCCGCTCGGATCCTGGTTCCTCGGCCCGCACGCCGAGAATGGCGAGGTCCTCGAGAAGCTCGCGCTGAGCGTCGTGCGGGATTACGCGGGGTGGAGGGCGGACTTCCACCCCGCCGATCCGCGCGCGATACCCTGGGGCGACAAGCACTCGCCCGCGTACGCGCAGGGCATCGGCAGTCTCGAAAAGAATCTCGGGCACCTGCTGGCCGAGCTGAAACACGGTACGCCGTCTTTCAGCCAGCGCTACATGGGCCACATGATCGGAGATCAGACGCTTGCCGGCCAGCTCGGCTACTTCGCCGGCATGCTGCACAACCCGAACAACATCTCGAGCGAGGTCGCGCAGTCCACGACGAGGCTCGAGCGCGAGGTGACGCGCGATCTCGCGCGCATGATTGGCTACTGCCTGGACGGCGCGTGGGGGCACCTCACGTCGGGCGGGACGATCGCCAACTTCGAGGCGTTGTGGATGGCGCACGCCACGATGGGTTTTCCGGTCGCGGCCGCATGCGCCGCGACCGAGCTCGGCGTCGCGCTCAACATCGAGCTGCCGGACCGCTCGCACGCGCCGCTCGCCAGTCTCGGGCTGTTCGACCTGCTGAACATTCGCAACAGCGCCGCGCTGGATCTGATGCAGGCGCTGCGGGAGAGCGCCGCGGGCCCGGGCCTGCGCGACGCGCTGGAGAAGCACTCGCTCGCGACCGCCGGCTACCAGGTGCACGCGGAAACGGTGAGCAGGCACTTCGGGCACCGTGCCCAGCCCGCGGTCGTGCTCGTGCCTGCCACGGCGCACTACTCGTGGGAGAAGATCGTGCGCGCGCTCGGGATCGGCGCGCGCCAGCTCGTTTTCGTGCCGGTGGACGAGCGGTGCCGGATGGATCCGGACGGACTGTGGGGAACGGTGAAGAAGCTGGCGGACGCGCGGACGCCGATCATCGCCTGCGTCAGCGTGTGCGGCTCCACCGAGGAGAGCGCGATGGATCGGCTCGATCTCCTGTGCGACGTGCGCGCGCGCGCCGAGCGCGAGCTGGGCGTGACGTTCCACATGCATTCGGACGCGTGCTACGGCGGTTATGCCGCGGCCGTCACGTGGGACTCCTCCGGCCGGCGCAAGACCGCCGAGCAGATTCGGGCCACCGCCGGGATAGACTGGCCGAGCGACGAATGGCAGAAGGCGATGGTCGCGCTGGCGAGAGCGGACTCGGTGAGCATCGATCCGCACAAGCTCGGGTTCGTCCCCTATCCCGCGGGCGCGCTGGTGGTGCGGGACAGGCGCGCACGCGACCTCGTGGCGACGGATCCGCCATATCTGCTGCCCAGCACGCAGTCGCGCTCGATGGAGGATCTTATCGCGGGACGGTTCTCCTTCGAGGGAACGCGCCCCGGAGCCGCCGCGGCCGGAGTCTGGCTCAGCCACCGCGTGCTGCCGCTCGACGAACGGGGCTACGGCCACCTGATCGAGCAGACCGTAGTGGGAGCGCGCCGACTGTACGCGGCGTTGAAGGAAGCGGACATAAGTCCCACCGCGATCGTCACGCTGCCGGAGCCGGATCTCAACATCGTCTGCTTCTTCCTGTATGACCCGCGCATGCAGTCGCTGGCGGAGATCAACGAGCTCAACGAGCTGGTCTACGGCGAGATGAGCCAGCGCAGCGCGGGTGATGAGCCGCCGTACATCGTCAGCCGCACGCGCCTTCGCGCCCCCATGTACCATGGAGCGGCGGTTCCGCTGCTGGAGACGCTCAGCGAGGATCTCGCCGAGCAGTGGCAGGCGGGCGAAGCGGGTGGACTGGTGGTGCTTCGATCCACGGTCATGGATCCATTTCTCGCCCGAAAGGAGCTGGCGGACGTGCACGTTACCGGCTTCGTGGGCGCGATAGCGTCCGCCACGAAGCGGGTAGCGCGAAAGGGGAGCGTCTTCCAGGAGCACTAACGGACGCGGTTCCCGCTGCTGGTCCGTGTCGGGGATTCCCTGTCGAAGAGTGGGGGGCAGCCGCAGTGAATTTCCGCGATGGGATGACAGAACGCGGCCCCCGCGAACCCTAGGTTGCGGCTCCACCACCACCGGAGCCGCTTGTATGTCGAACGAATCAATTGCCGCTGCGCCCGAAGTAAACGAAAAGACGGGTCGCCGCGCGTTTCTTAGAAAATCGGCGCTGACCGCTTTGCTCGCGCCCGTGGCCGTCGGAGCGCTGGCGGCGTGCGATTCGAAGGCGAGCCCCGCAGCCACACCGGCCGCCGCTCCACCGCCGCCCCCGAAATCGCCGCGCGAACGGGCCGACGAGATGGACCGCATGCACGAAGCAGGGATCAAGGCGTTTCCAGCCAAGACCGCGGGGAAGGGCAACCAGCCGATCGAGCCTCGCTTCGATAACGGGGTAAAGGTTTACGAGCTGACCGCCGCCAAGACCACGTGGGAGACGCAACCGGGAACGTCGGTGGAAGCGTGGGCGTTCAACGGCCAGGT
>CALMKE010000224.1 GCA_937867645.1 uncultured Gemmatimonadota bacterium
TCCGGGTGCAGGACCTTGATGGCGACTTTGCGGCGGTGTCGGACGTCCTCTGCGAGATAAACCGTCGCCATTCCGCCCTGGCCGATCTCGCGCTCGATCGCGTAGCGGTCCGCGAGCGCGGTGGAGAGCTTCTCGATGCCCGTCACGATTCTCTCACTACTGGCTCACCGCGCCCGCGACTGTCGCCCCCTTCCCGCCGCGCAGTTGATCGAACCAGTTGAGAACCACCACGAGAGCAGCAGACGACGCGGGGCCCTGCGTCATGATGAAGCGGCCGTCCGCGGTGACGTCGTATTGCGCGTGGTAGGCGAAGTTGGTGAAGTTTCCGCGAAACAGCTCGGTTCGACTCTGCACCGAGAACGCGGGCGCCGTGACGACGCGGGCCGCCATCATCCGGTCGCCGTTCCGGTAATAGAGCTCTCTGCCGTCGCGGGACCAGCGGGCCTCCATGCCGCCGTCGAGCGAGACCTGCACTTTTCCGCCCGGCACGGGGAAAGATCGTACGTAAATCTCGTGGCGACCGGACTCGTCCGAGGTGTACGCCGCCCACCGTCCGTCCGGAGAGACCGCAGGCGCGAACTCGTCGTTCGGCGTCTGCAGGTAAGGGCGCACCGCCCGGCCGCTGTCGGCGGACAGCAGCATGAGGTCGTTGCGGTTTACCGAGAGGTTGTTCTGGTGATACACGAGCCACCTGCCGTCAGGCGACCATTCGTCGGCCAGCTGGCGGCCCGGCGTTGCGAGCAGCGGCTCGGCGAGCGCGCTGCCGTCGGCGCGGATCCAGCCGATATCCGGCGTGCCGCCGACGTCCGCGGTGTAAGTGAGTCGCAAGCCATCGGGCGTCCACACGGGACGTGATGCGGGGCCCGTGACGGTGAGCTTCGTCAGCGTCCTCTGCGCGATTTCGTACACCCAGATGGAGCTCGTCCCACCCTCGGCAATCTCCAGGGCGATGCGCGTGCCGTCCGGCGACAGCCGCGGCGCGCTGTACGGCCGCATCTCCGTCGTGAGCTCCCGTACGCTGCCGGCGCGATCCACAGACACCACGGACCGCGCCCCCGCCGTTCCGCTCGCGTACACGAAAGTCCCCTGCCTCGATATGCCGAACTGTGCGGCGCCTCCGAGGCCGACCGCTACTTCTTCCGCTATCGGGACAGCGCTCCCCGTGAACTCCAGCGAGCGCGTGTCGAAAGGCGCCGCGGTGATCGTGCCGTCGACGTTGGAGAGAACAACGTGGCCGGTCGAGACATACCGGGGGGCGCCGCCGGCGACCTGAAATTTTTTCACCCGGCGGTCGCCCAGCCTCACTGCGGCGGGCGAAAAGGCACTGAGTCCCGTGGACATCTGGAACAGCACCGCATCCCCGCCAGGCAGGAAATGGGGGAACCGGTACGCCAGCACGCCGCCCGTCGTATCCAGTTGCAGCAGCAGCGCCGGTTTGCCGCCGGCCGCGGGGACCTGCCGCAACCCGTCCTGCTGGGCGAAAACGATCGCGTCGTTGTCGCCCCAGGTGGCGCCGAAAAAGCCGCTGTCCAGGGCGCAGATGGTGAGGGGCGGGCCGCCCGAGAGAGCCATTTTCTGCAGCCGCCCGGGAACCGCGAACCCGATCCACGCTCCGTCCGGCGAGAAGAACGGCGCGAGGGCGCCACGAGTTCCCGGGATCGGCACCGGCTCGAGCTGGCCGAGCGCGCGCATGAATAACTGGTTCACACCCGCTGCATCCGTGCCTGTATAGACGAAGCGATCCCCGGCGGGCGATACCGCGATCCCGCCGGCCAGTGTGCCGCTGAACCGCGCGGCTTCGGGAGGAGTCACGGAAAAGCGCGCCACAGCTGCGGGCACCGACGGCTCGTTCCGCAGCCATCCCCACGCGCCCAGGATGACTGAGATCAGCAGCAGGGTCGCGAGGGCCGGCACAGCGTGTCGCGGCGAGGTCCAGCGGCCGGGGCGCGGCTGGCCTTTCGCTTTCGCATCCGCGCCGGGCAACGCCGCGACCGGAGTCAGCTCGGGATGGGCGAGAGCGGCGGCGAATTGCGCCGCGCTCTGAAACCGGTCTGCGGGCAGCTTCTCGAGCGCGCGCCGAACCACCGCCTCGAGGTGCGGCGACACGGAGCGGCGCTGCGTCACCAGCGAGCGCGGTTCTTCCGTCACCACGCGCGCGATGATCGCCTGCGCGCTCGGTCCCGTGAACGGCGGCTCGCCCACGAGCATCTCGTACAGCACGCAGCCGAGCGCGTAGATGTCGCTCTTGGCCGATATCTCGCGCTCGCCCATCGCCTGCTCGGGGCTCATGTAGTGCGGCGTGCC
>CALMKE010000225.1 GCA_937867645.1 uncultured Gemmatimonadota bacterium
GTGCGTGAAGACGGCGATGATTTCCGCCTGATGGTAACCGTCGGGCTTCCGTCGTATCTCCAGCAGTTCGCCGATGGCAAGGAGCGGGTGGAGGTCGAGGGCGGAACCGTTGCCGACGTGCTAGACGCGCTTGGCAAGCGATACCCCGGTGTTCGAAGTCGCGTCGTGACCGAACGGGGCGAGATCAGACCGCACATCAACGTGTTTGTCGGAGAGCGGAACTGCAGGTTTGAGGACGGATTGAGCACTGCGGTTCCGGATGGGGCTGAGGTTTTGATTCTCGCGGCTGTTAGTGGGGGGTGAGGGGAACCGCCCTGCGTCCTGCGTCCTGCGTGCTGCGTCCTAGAGAGGTCGCGACTGTTGATGCGTCAGGGTTCACCAGTGGCTTTGGGTGAAGTGCGGATTGCACGGTGCCGCTCTTCCGGAATCGCGACAAGCAGAAGCTGGCAAATGCGGCTCAGGGTAACCGCTTGAGCCTCGCATCCATCGGGCGGGAGCACGTGTCTCGACGCGTAATACCAGTGGCGGCATTCTCGCGCTGAGCCCAGAGCGTACTCGAAGAGGCGAACTCGATCGCGGCCGGAGCTTCGGCTGTAGCCCTCCGCGATATTTGCTCCAATCGATCCGGCAGCTCGATACAGCTGCGAAGCCAGCGGACCGGTCGTCGTGTGCTTCCTGATGACCTGTGTATCGGGCCACGCTGAATCGAGCAGATCAATGGAGAGCCGATAAGCCGCCATTCGCCGCAGCGGATCCCCTTCGCCGATGAATCTGAGCCGCTCCGCGGCTGTTCCAGCCCGCTCAATTCCCATCCCGAACACTGCACTCCCGCAGTCCTGTTCCCCTCATCGCCAGTGGTGCAACGGAATCAATCGACCGCCCAAATCTTTCTAGGACGCAGGACGCAGGACGCAGGGCAGTTAACCGCCTTTCGCGGTCTCAGCCGGCCGGAACAACAACGCAAACACCGCTAGAATCACCGCTGCCCCCACCGCCGGTACCATCCATATCGCCTCCCAATCGTGCCCCGCCGTCGTCGCGTACCGCTCGACGACCCTTCCCGATGCCCACGCGCCGATGAAGTTTCCCACCCCCATCGTCACGAACGCGATGAACCCCTGGGCGGCTGCCCGAATCCGCTCCCCTGCCTGCTGATCCACGTAGATCTGCCCCGTCACAAAAAAGAAATCATAGCAGACTCCATGCAGCAGAATCCCGAGGTACAGCATCCACACGTTCGCGCCGAGCCCGCCGTTCGCGAACAGGAAGTACCGCGCGGCCCAGGCGGCCATCCCGAGCAGCATGATCTTCTTTACACCGAGCCGGACCAGGAACCACGGCATCAGGATCATGAACGCGATCTCCGACATCTGGCCGAGCGTCATCTTGCTCGCGGGCTCCGGCAAGCCGATCTCGTTCAGAAACAGGTTCGTGAACGCGTAGTAGAACTGCAGCGGGATGCACAGCAGGAACGACCCCACCACGAACACGGCGAACGACCGGTCGCGCATCAGCGACAGGGCGTCCAGCCCGAGCACGTCTCGCGCTGACAGCGGCCTTCCCGCGGCGCTGGGCGGAGTGTGCGGCAGCAGGAAGCAGAACGCCGCCAGCACCAGCGACGCGCCGGCGGCGATCCGCATTGGCACGGCGGTGGCCTCGAGGCCGAGCTGGCCCACGAGAATCCCCGCGACGATCCAGCCGATCGTGCCCAGTACCCGGATGCGCGGGAACTCCTTCGCCGAGCTGGCAACGTTCGCGAATGAGATCGAGTTGGTCAGCGCGAGCGTCGGCATGTAGAACAGCGCGTACGCGATGAGCACGGGATAGAAGCGCCCGAAATCCGCCAGCGTGGACGCGTACCACAGCAGCGCCGCCCCGCCGACGTGCAGCGCCACCAGCATCTTCTCGGTGGCGAAGAACCTGTCGGCCACCATCCCCACGAAGAACGGCGACACCATCGCCGCGATCGCGAGGCTGCCGTATGCAAGCCCGATCTGCGAGCCCTCGAACGCGAGCGTGGTCCCGAGGTACGTGCCGAGCGTCACAAACCATGCTCCCCAGATGAAGTACTGGAGGAACATCATGACGGACAGCCGGACGCGGACGCTCACGGCAGCACCCGGATCCGGATGTTGCGAAATTCCACGCGGTCACCGTGGTCCTGCAGGCCGATGTGTCCCTGGGGCGCGCGCCCATACAACGGCATCGAGGCGAACTTGCTCGCCCTCACCCGCGCTTCCCAGTCCGGCGACCACAGCTCGTACTCCACGACTTTCACGCCGTTCAGCCAGTGCTCCACGTGCGCCCCGTTGACCAGCAGGCGCACCGCGTTCCACTCACCCGCCGGCTTCGAGATCCCGCGCCGGACCGGATACAGCGCGAAGTTCGATCCCGCGGACGTCAGCTCCGATCTCCCGTCAGAATGGCGCGCGTCGTCCAGCACCTGCATCTCCGTAGCCGTCTGCCAGATGTAGTTCCCATCCTCTGTGGCGCGGTAAAAAATTCCGCTGTTGCCGCCTTCGGAGATTTTCCATTCGAGCCGCAGGTCGAAGTTGCGGAACTGATCCCGCGTGATGATGTCGCCCGCGCCGGCGGTGACGAGCACGAGCGACCCGTTCACGACCTGCCACCCCCCGGGCATCGCGGGCTTCCGGTACCCGCGCCATGCGTCGAGGCTGCCGCCGTCGAACAGTATCCGCCACCCCTCGGCGCGCTCGGCCGCGGTGAGGGCGGAGCCGGTGGAATCAGCGGACTGCCGTGGATTCATCGTGCAGGCGGTGAGGATGGCGCCGAGTGCTCCCAGAGTCATCGCGGCGCGTGAGGTTGTGCGATTCATTGACCGGACCGGTAGGAGGCGCGCCCAACATACGGCCCCGGCCCGCGGGCCGGAAGCGGGACCGCTCGCTATGCGCTCGACGCCCGGCGTGTTGTCGTGGGCGTCTTCCGCGCCTTGAACATGTCCAGCCGCTCGATGAGCTCGTGCGCCTTGTCGCGCGCTTCGTCCAGCTCGTCGGTGACGACCCGCAGCGTCGCCTGTGTCTTGCCGTCGTCCGTCCGGGTTCGCGCAGAGCTCAGCTCGCCCAGAACCTTTCGCAAACGCAGGTCCAGATCGCGAACGACTTCGCGGATAGCGGCATCGAGGGAGGCCAGCCGCGCGCTCGCCACTTCGCTCGCCAGTGCCGCCTCCCGCGTGTTCATCGATCTGTGCTCCGCGCTCACGTCCCGCGCGATCATGAGGACACGCTCCTCCCCTCCTTCCGGCGGGAGCGGTACCAGCGTCCCCGCGAGCCATCCCTGGTTGGCGTAGGTCGAGCGATACGCCAGCTTGAAGGCGACTTGCTCGCCGGTGCAAGCCGCGTCGAGCTCACGCGTCCAATCGTCCCGATGCTTGCTGTCCACAACGTCGCCGAACCGCGTACCCACGAGCTCGCGTATCGGGAACGTGGTCCGCTCCGCGAAGACCTCGCTCGAGCGCTGGATCCGCCCGGCGCGATCGAGGACGACGACCATGTCGGACGCCGCGTTGAGGATCGCCCGGTGGCGGGCTTCGGACCTTCGCAAGGCGCCGAGCAGGGACTCCTGCAGGTGGAGCGTGAGGCCGAGCAGGATTCCGACGACAATCGTGGAGAGAACCGCGAAAGAGATGGACGTCTCCCTGGACGATGCCGAGACGAACGCGGGCGGCACGAGCGTACCCGCGGCGTGGCCGAAGGCGATCGTAGCGAATCCGAGCCAGGCCGTGACCGCCACCAATCCGGCCTTGACGGTCGGGAGCGATGCTGCCGCCGTCATGACGAGCAAAACGAAGAAGGCGCTCGCAAGCCAGCGGGCGCCTCCGAGATAGTACGTCGCGACCGTCAGCAGGACGGCGTTGAAGCAGTATGAGACGGTCTGGACCCATTCCGCGCGCTGGCAGGTGGACGCCGCGGCTTCGGCGCGCGATGCCACCCAGACGCCACCGATCCACGGCACGAGGAGCGCGGGAACCTCCCACCGCACGTAACCCAGCGCGGCCGCGGTAGCAGCAACGACGAGAAATACGGCGAGTGTCCAGATTCTCCGCCTGGTCATGTCGGTCATGGAGGCGTATTCAGGCGCGAGTACCGACGCATCGCGCAACGAGCCGGACGACGCGGCGGGAGCCTGTCCCGGATGAAGAAGCGAATCCAGCATGGGCCAGTGTTTCATCGTGCTCGCGATCTGGGGTGGTATCAACCAGACGTTCGACCATCGGCTGCGTAACGGCATGCCACGACGCGGTTTGCCTGCGGGCCGACGTAAACACCCGCTCAGGTTGCTGACGCCCCATGCCCCCGAGACCCGCTGCGCGCCCTAGTACGCCTGTTGCTGTTAAGGGGGCAACCCACAATCGAACCAACGGAGGCCGCGTGCGGCTTGGCAGACGGAGCACCAACATCGAAGACAGGCGCGGGATGCGCATGGGACCAGCGATGGGCGGAGGCATCGGGGGCATCGCGATCCTGCTCATCGCCCTCTTCCTCGGCGTGGACCCGGGCGCTTTGCTCAACTCGGCACCGGAGCAGGCTGGCCCGTTGTCGCCGGCGGACTCCGCCGCGCTCGCCAACGACCCCAACCGGGATCTGGTCGCCGCCGTGCTCGGGGACACCGAGGACACCTGGAACGAGATCTTCCAGGCCAACGGCCGGGACTACGAAGAGCCCAAGGTGGTCATCTACTCCGGGATGACTCAGTCCGCCTGCGGGATGGGTCAGGCGGCGATGGGACCGTTCTACTGCCAGCTCGACCGCGACATTTACATCGACCTGAGCTTCTTCGAGGACCTCCGCTCCCGCTTCGGCGCCGATGGCGATTTCGCGCAGGCGTACGTCATAGCGCATGAGGTCGGGCACCACGTCCAGAACCAGCTGGGAATCTCCGAGCGTACCGTCGCGCAGCGCCAGCGCAGCGGAGAGACGGAGTCGAACCAGCTCTCGGTCATGCAGGAGCTGCAAGCCGACTGCTTCGCCGGAATCTGGGCCAATCGCGCGAATCAGTCGCGCCGCATTCTCGAGGCTGGCGACGTCGAAGAGGGATTGAACGCCGCTGCCGCGATTGGCGACGACCGGATTCAGCGCAAGACCCAGGGAACCGTCGTGCCCGAGAGCTTCACGCACGGCAGCTCCGAGCAACGCGTCCGCTGGTTCAGACGCGGGATCGAGACCGGTGAGGTGGAGCAGTGCGACACTTTCAACGCGCGGGCTTTGTGAGTCCTGGCTTGCGGCCGACCCTCGCGCGCCGGTGGAGAGCGTCGTTATTGCTCGTCGCCCTGGTGGCGTGCGCGCCGGCCGCGACGGTGCCCCGCTCCGGCGACCTCGGCGCTTCGGTCGAGGTGGACAACCAGGCCTTTCTCGACGTCAACGTATACGCGGTGAGGTCGGGCCAGCGGATTCGCCTGGGTACCGTGACGGGCCACAGTACCCGCACGCTCGCTCTTCCGAAGCACCTGGTCGGATCGGGCGCGACGGTGCGGTTCCTGGCGGACTTCATCGGCAGCGACAGGGCGCCCATCAGCGAGGAAGTGGTCATCTGGCCGGGCGACACCGTCGAGCTGATCATCCCTTCGTCGTAGGCCCGGCGCTGGCCGCTCGCGGCTTGGCAGTTCTAAGTGGCAGTTTTACCGAAACGACTTCTGGATTTCTTCCAACGCTGCGGCTCCCGGACACAGCCGCTCGAAAGGCACCGCGGCAAGCGGCTGCTCGACGGTGCGCAGCGTCGCGTGCATGTCGCCCGCCGACGGCTCCACGTAAAGCAGGCCCGTCACCACTTCGCCCGAGTGCTCGCGCTCGCGCAGATACGAGTACACCGCGTCGCGGTCGGTCGGATCGTAGCTCTCGGGAATCTTGCGGAACCGGACGGTGCTGCCGTCGTGCAGCGTCACCGAATTGACCGACCCGGGCGCGTATGACGCGGTGATCTCGCTCGCGGGCGGCACGAAGTCGTGGGCGCCGTTCAGCTGCACGAACTCGGCTTCCACCAGCGGATGCGCGTGCTCGCGGGTGTACATGTAGCTCTTCGTCGAGCCTTCGTGATCGTTGAACGCCACGCAGGGCGAGATCACGTCCACGAGCGCGAATCCGCGGTGCTGAATGGCCGCCTTCAGGATCGGGACGAGCTGGGCCTTGTCGCCCGAGAAGCTGCGCGCCACGAACGTGGCGCCCAGCGTGAGCGCGAGAAACACGGGATCGATCGGCGGACTGACGTTCTCTACTCCGCGCTTCGACTTGGTGCCGATGTCGGCGGACGCGGAGAACTGCCCCTTGGTCAGGCCGTACACCCCGTTGTTCTCGATCACGTACAGCATGTCCACGTTGCGGCGGATCGCGTGGCAGAGCTGCCCGAGCCCGATGGACAGCGAATCGCCGTCGCCGGATACGCCGATGCAGATGAGGTCGCGGTTGCCGGCGTTCGCTCCAGTCGCGATGGCCGGCATCCGGCCGTGCACCGAGTTGAAGCCGTGCGCCTGCCCCACGAAATACGTCGGAGTCTTCGACGAGCAGCCGATCCCGCTCATCTTAGCGACGCGGTGCGGCTCGATGCTGAGATCGAACACCGCCTGGATTATCGCGGCGGTGATGGAATCGTGGCCGCAGCCCGCGCACAGCGTGGACATCGCGCCTTCGTAGTCGCGCGTGGTGAGTCCCAGCCGGTTCTTCGGCAGCGACGGGTGCCGGACCTTGGGCTTGGAGATGTACGTCATTCAGTCACCGGCGTGTCGCCGGCCGCCTGGGGAAGCCTGGCCTCGTGGTCGTGCTCCTCCGCTCCGCGAAGCGCGTCCGTGACGTCTTCCACCACGTCGCATGCGCTCAGAGGCATGCCGCCGAAGGTGCCCACGTGCTCGAAACGGTCACGAGAGACCCCGGTCTCGATGGCGAGCAGCGACGCCAGCTGCGCGTCCCGGTTCTGCTCCACCACGAAGACCCGTCTGTGGCTCCGAAGGAACTCAGTCACTTCCGGCCCGAACGGAAAACCGCGAATGCGCATGTAGTCCACGGCGATCCCGCGCGCGCCGAGCAGCTCGACCGCCTCCAACACCGCGCGGTGGCAGCCGCCGAGCGAGATGATCCCCGCTGCGGCTCCGGCCGCGATGGTGATCTCCGCCGCCGGAACCGCGCGCGCGGCGGTCTCCAGCTTTTTCGTCAGCCGCTCCATGACGTCCGTGTATTCGGCGGCGTCCTCGGTGTAGCCGCCGAACCGGTTGTGGCCGGACCCGCGCGTGAAGAACGCGCCCTTGGGATGCACTCCGGGCAGCGTCCGCGCCGCCACGCCGTCGCCGTCCGCGTCCAGATACCGGTGGAACTTCGCCAGCTTCGCCAGCTCCTCGGCGCCGAGCACCTTGCCGCGGTCCGGGCGGTACGTGTCGTCCCATTTGAGCCGCGGCACCATCCAGTCGTTCATTCCGATGTCGAGATCGGACAGCACGAACACCGGCGTCTGGAACCGCTCGGCCACATCGAACGCCTGCACGGCGAAATCGAAGCATTCAGCCGGGTCGGCCGGAAAGAGCACGATGTGTTTCGTGTCTCCGTGGGACGCGTACGCGCACAGGAGCAGGTCGCCCTGCTGGGTGCGCGTCGGCATTCCCGTGGAGGGCCCGGTGCGCTGGATGTCGAAGATCACCGCGGGCACTTCGGCGTAGTAGGCGAGACCGATAAACTCGCTCATCAGGGATATGCCCGGACCGCTCGTGGCCGTGAACGCGCGCGCGCCCACCCAGTTCGCGCCGACGACCACGCCCGCGGCGGCCAGCTCGTCCTCGGCCTGGATCACGGCCACGCGACTCAGTCCGGTGTCCGGATCCTGCCGCAGCTTCCGCACGAATCCCTGGAACGCGTCCAGCATGGACGTGGACGGCGTGATGGGATACCACGCAGCGACGGTCGCGCCCGCGTAGATGCAGCCCAGCGCCGCGGCCGTGTTGCCGTCGATCAGAATGGAATCGCGCGTCGCGTCCATTGGCTCGAGCCGCATCGGCAAAGGACACTCGAAGGTCTCGCGCGCGAAATCGTAGCCCAGCTTGACCGCGAGGTAATTGGAGTCGAGCAGCGCCTTCTTGCGCGAGTACGTCTGCGACAGCAGCTCGCGGACGATCTCCAGGTCCATCCCGAGCAGCGCGACGAGCGCGCCCGCGTACGCGATGTTCTTCATCAGGATGCGCTCGCGCGCGCCCGCGAAGTTGTCGTTGCACAGCCGGGCGAGCGGCACTCCCAGCACGGTCACGTCGTCGCGCGTTAGGACCCGCGGCTGCGGCCAGGTGGAGTCGTACAGCAGCCACCCTCCCTCCCTCACTTCGGCCACGTCGCGCGCATACGTCGCCGGGTTCATCGCGACCATGAGGTCGAACTCGGGCGTGCGCGCGGTATGCCCCGCTCCGTTCACCCGGATCTCGTACCACGTCGGCAGACCCTGGATGTTGGACGGGAAGATGTTCTTTCCCGACACCGGGACTCCCATTCGAAAGATCGCCTTCCGGATCAGATCGTTCGCGCTCGACGAGCCCGTGCCGTTGACGCTCGCGATCTTGAACGCGAAATCGTTGACGCGGGTTCGCGTCTCCGTCGCGACGCTCATGCGCGCGAGTGCAGCGGCAGCTCCCGTCGCGGCGGATGCTTCGCCCCGGGGGCCAGTCCGGCGTACGGAATGAGCAGGTCGAATTTCCGCATGTCCCACGCGGCCGTCGGGCAGCGCTCGGCGCACAGCCCGCAGTGGATGCAGATGTTCTCGTCCTTGAGCATCACCCTTCCGGTCTGCGGCAGCGGACCCGACGCGAAGAATGGCTGCGCCGGATTCAGCGCCGGCGCGGTGAGCCGCGTCAGCAGCTCCTCCTTGTCCGCGACGCCGTTGCGCGCGATCGTGAGACAGCTCACCGGGCAGATGTCGATGCACGCGTCGCACTCGATGCACAGCGCGTCGGTGAAGTGCGTCTGCACGTCGCAGTTGAGACAGCGCTCCGCTTCACGGAGCGTCTGCTCCAGGTCGAATCCGACCTCGACTTCCTCCTCCAGATTCCGCAGCCGCTCGGCGAGCGCGACGTGCCGCATGCGGGCGCGTTCCGCCTCGTCATAGTCGTTGCTGTAGCTCCACTCGTGCATCCCCATCTTCTGGCTGACCAGGTTCATCCCCCACGGCAGCCGGTCGGTGAGCGATTTCGCCTGGCAGTACTGGTGAATGGAGATCGCGGCTTCGTGCCCGTGCGCCACGGCCCAGATGATGTTCTCCGGACCCCAGGCGGCGTCGCCGCCCACGAACACTCCCTCGCGCGTCGTCTGAAACGTCTTCCTGTCCACGATCGGCGCGCCCCACTTGTCCACCTCGATCCCGAGATCGCGCTCGATCCACGGGAATGCGTTTTCCTGGCCGATGGCGAGGATCACCGCGTCGCACGGAATCACCACCGTGCTCAAGGTCCGGCTCACCGCTTTCCCCTTCTCGTCCTCGCTCCACTCGACGACGTCGAACTCCATGCCGGTGAGAACGCCGTTCTCGACGATGAACCGCTTGGGCGCGTGGTTCTCGACGATCTCCACGCCCTCCTCTTCCGCGTCGGCCAGCTCCCACGGGGACGCCTTGAAGTGCGGGCGCGATCGCCTGGCCATCACCTTCACGTCGGTCCCGCCCAGCCGCTTGGCCGAGCGACAGCAGTCCATCGCGGTGTTGCCCACGCCGATGACCAGCACGCGCGGCTCGATGGACTTGATGTGCCCGAACGCGATGGACTGCAGCCAGTCTATCCCGATGAAGATCCTGTCGCTGTCGTGCCGCCCGGGCAGCTCGAGCTCCTTGCCGCGCGGCGCGCCGGTACCGATGAAGATCGCGTCCCAGCCTTCGTCGAGCACGGTGGCGAGGCTCGTCACGGGGTGATTCGTTCGCAGGCTCACGCCCATGTCGAGAATCACCTTGATCTCTTCGTCGAGCACGCGCGGCGGCAGCCGGAAGCGCGGGATGTTGTTCCACATCAGCCCGCCCGCGCGGTCGTACTTCTCGTACATCGTGACGCTGTAGCCCAGCGGAAGGAGATCGTTCGCGACGGTCAGCGACGCGGGGCCCGCGCCGATGCAGAGCACTCTCCTGCCGTTCTTTTCCTCCGGGATGCGCGGGAGGTTCGCGCGCATCTCATCGTCGTCGCGGTAGTCCGCGGCCACGCGCTTCAGCCGACAGATCGCGACCGGCTCGCCGTCCACCCGCGTCCGGCGGCACGCCGGCTCACACGGCCGGTCACAGGTGCGGCCGAGAATTCCGGGGAAGACGTTCGATTGCCGGTTGAGCAGGTACGCTTCCGTGTAGCGTCCCTGCGCCACGAGCCGGATGTACTCCGGAACGTTGGTGTGCGCGGGGCACGCCCACTGGCAATCGACGACCTGGTGGTAGTACGCCGGGTCGGTAACGCGGGTAGGTCGCATCTCTCTCCGAGAAACGCCGTAATCGAACGCCTAAATAGTACAGGTCGGGCAACACCCCGTCACGCGCGAAATTGCGGACTGAGGACGGAGGACCCATGCGGCCTCAGGACCAACAGCAACCGAGGATCTACGATTAAGTGAGGACTGAGGTGCCGTTCCCCGTCGTTCCGCTTATCCTCAGTCCTCACTTAATCGCCGATCCTCGGTTGTAGTTGGTCCTGAGGCCGC
>CALMKE010000226.1 GCA_937867645.1 uncultured Gemmatimonadota bacterium
GAGCCGCTCCAGCCGGTGCCGATGGGGTCGGTGTTTCTCGCGGACGAGAACGACGTCGCGGTCGCGCTGCGCATGGACAGCTATCTGCGGGAGGGCGCGCGCACGGGAATTCCGATCGGGATCTATCACGCCGGCGGCACCGACGCGCCGATCTATCTCGACGCCGATTTCCTGGTCGGACCCGAGGCGGCGCACCTCAACATCACCGGCGTGTCGGGTCTGGCGACGAAGACCAGCGCGGTGGAATGGCTGCTGTCGTCGCTGTTCACCCACTTTCCTGAGAAGAAAGGGACGATCGCGGCGGTCGCATTCAACGTGAAGGGCCCGGACCTTTGCTACCTGGATCAGCCGGGCAGGCTCGAGCCCGCCGACGAAGCGATGTACGAGAAGCTGCGCGTTCCAGCGAAGCCGTTCACCAACGTCCGGTACTTCGCCGCGTACGACGCCGGCGGCTACAACCTCAACACGCTGCGGTCGAACGAAGCGCTGCTGCACAACGTGCAGCCGCTCACGTGGGGGTTACGCGAGGTTCTCCAGTACGCGGAGGTCCTGCTCAACAAGGACGACGTGGACGCCAAGGCGGACGCGGTCATCGACTTCATCCGCGACAGGATCGCCGGGCGCGAGTTCCGCGACGAGCGGCTGCCCAGGCGCGTGTACAACGTCGGCTCCTTCGCCGAGCTGGACGAGTGGTTCAGAGACGTGCTCGCGATGCTGGAGGAGAACAATTCGGAGAGCTACCGCACGCACCACGTCGCCACGATCCGCAAGGTGCGGAACCGCCTCACCAACATCGCTCTGCGGTGCGCGGGGCTGGTGACGGCCGAGGGTACGGTGAGCGACCTGCCGTTCGGGAGCTTCGAGGACCGCGGAGTGTATGTAGTGGACGTCGCGCTCCTCGAGGAGGATGCCCAGGACCTGATCTTCACGCGCATCGTTTCCAAGCTTCGCGAGCATCTCGAGCGCCGAAACCTGGGCGTGGACCACGTGGTGGTGTTCGTCGACGAGCTGAACAAGTACGCCGCGACCGAGGGGCCGGAGACTTATGTCAGAAAAATGCTGCTCGACATCGCCGAACGGGGGAGGTACCTCGGGCTCGTGCTCTTTGGCGCGCAGCAGTTCCGCTCGCAGGTGCACCGGCGCGTGGTCGGCAACTCGGGCACGTCGCTGTTCGGCCGGATGGACGCCGACGAGCTCGCGGCGCCGGGATACGCGGTGCTGAGCCAGGCGATCAAGACCAAGCTCTCGACGCTGGAGAAGGGGCAGCTCATGGTGCGGCATCCGCACTTCACGCAGCCGGTCTTCATCAAGTTTCCGCGCCCCGCGGTCATGCAGGGTCGCGACGGCGCGGAGCTCTTCCCGCAGGCGGCGGAAGTCTCGCTCGATGCCGCGGTGACCCGCTCGCTGCGCGTGCTCGACCCGGCGATCTCGCTGGAATGGGTGAAGCAGCAAATCGCGCTGCGCGAGGACGAGGAGGTCATCCACGCGCGGAACGCGACGGTGCTCGCGCGCCCGCGCGACGTAAAGGCGTTCTTCGCTGCGCGCCTGCGCCCGATCGCGCCGGTCCGCGCGGAGACGCCGCGCCAGCGGCCCGCGCCGATAAAGCTCCCCGCGGGCGACGACCCATATGGGTTCTAGCCGGTGATGCTGTCCCGGAGCGCGCGCGCCGCTGCTGTCGCGGCCGTGCTCGGCGCGGCACTCGTGGCGACGCCCGCGCACGCGCAGCGCGTGCGCCTCGAGATCCGGCCGCAGGTAGGCGACACGATCCATATGCGGCTCGACCAGGAGATCGAGGTCAGCGGCACGTCGCTGGCCGCCGCGGGCGGACCGAAGTCCATGACCGGATCCATTCACGTACGGACGCGCGCGATCCCTCTGCGCAGACTGGCATCCGGCAGCATCGTCCGCGCGGTTACGGACTCGATCGCGCTCGCGCCCATAGGCGGCGCGCCGGTGACCACCCCGCGGAGCGGGCTCGAAGGCGCCACGGTGACCATGATCGTCGGGACAGACGGCGGCATGCAGGTGATAGACACCGGCGAGCACGACGGCGGGACGACGCCGTTCTTTCCGCCCACGGCGCCGATGCTTCCGACTTCGCCAGTCAGCGTCGGCGGACGATGGACGCGCACGCTCCAGCTTCCCATCGGCAGCGGCTCCGCCGGAATCGCGCGCGTGGAGGCGAATTTCAGGCTCGATTCGCTGAGCGGAAACGGCGATATTGCATACATCACGATGAACGGGACGCTGAATCGAATCGGCGGGACGGGGCGCTCGGGCGGTTCGCAGCGCAGCACGGGCACGCTCTCGGGCAGCATGCAGCTCGACCGCCGGCTCGGCTGGATCACCGATACGCGTCTCGTCCTGAACGTGCACACCGTGATCACATCGGGTGATGCCGCACGATCTCCCGCGCAGGTACAGATGAAGGTCACGCAGCGTCTCCGCGCCATGCGAGGCTCATGAGACTAGTTCATCTGGCGGATCTCCATCTGGGGTTCCGCCAGTACCAGCGCTTCACATCGATGGGGATCAATCAGCGGGAGAGCGACGTCGCTCTCGCGTTCCGGAAGGCCATCGACAAGACCATCGAGCTGCAGCCGGACATCGTCTTGTTCGCGGGCGACGTGTTCCACAACGTGCGGCCGACGAATCCGGCGATCATCCACGCGTTCAAGCAGCTGTCGCGGCTGACGCAGATGCTGCCCGACGCCACGGTCGTCATGGTCGCGGGGAATCACGACACCCCGCGCACGTCGGAGACGGGGTGCCTGCTCAAGCTGTTCAAGCCGCTTGGGATCCACGTTGTCGACGGCAGTCCGGAAGTTCTGCCGTTCAAGGAGCGCGACCTGGCGATCCTCGCGGTCCCCGACATGGGCCACAGCGACCTGCCGGTGCTGCGTCCGCCCGGAGGTTTTCGCTACAACGTGCTGCTGCTGCACGGCGAGGTCGAAGGGCTCCTGCCTCCGCAAGTCGGGATGGCGGAGCGCGGAACGATGGAAATCAGCCGGCAGGAGCTCGGCGCGCAGAACTGGGACTACGTGGCGCTCGGTCACTACCACGTGTGGCGCGAGGTCGCGCCGAACGCGTTCTACTCGGGCGCGCTCGAGTACACCAGCACCACGATCTGGAGCGAAGTCACGGAAGAGGCACGGCTCGACGGCAAGACGTGGCGCGGCGCCGCGCCGAAGGAGCGCATCGGCCGCCCGGGCAAGGGCTTCATCGAGTGGGACCTCGACACCGGCAAGCAGACTTTCCATCCGGTCGAGACGCGCGCGGTCATCGATCTCCCCGAGCTCGACGCGCGCGGGATGACCGCGGCCGAGGTGGACGACGGGATCAAGAGCGCGATGGAGTCCGCGCCGATAGACGACGCGATCGTCCGGCTCGTTGCTACCAACGTCGCGCGGCACGTGGCGCGCGAGCTCGACCACAAGGCATTGCGCGAGTACAAGCGCCGGGCGCTGCACTTCCATCTCGATCTTCGCCGCCCCGAGGTCATCAGGATGCACGGGCACGCCGCGCCCGGCCGCCGCGCGTCGCTCGCGGAGCTGGTGCGCGACGGTCTCCGCAGCCGCCCGATCGATTCCGAGATAGACCGCGAGGAGCTGGTCGCCGCGGGCCTGGACTACCTCAGCCAGGCCGAAGCCGTGGAGCAGCCCACGTTCACGGACGCGCCGGTATGAGGATCAACCGGCTTCAGCTCACCAACTTCCGGCAGCACGCCGACACGACGGTCGAGTTCGGGACGGGGATCACCGGCGTGATCGGGCCGAACGGCGCGGGCAAGACGACGATCCTCGAGGCGATCGCGTGGTGCCTGTACGGTACCGGCGCCCAGCGCGACAAGCTGGAGACGATCCGCTTCCAGCGCGCGGGCGAGCGCGCCCAGGTTCGCGTCGTGCTCGACTTCGAGCTGTCCGGGCAGCGCTACCGCGTGAGCCGCGAGCTGTCGCGCGCGGAGGTCTTCGTCAACGAAGACCCCGCGCCCGTGGCGACGACCAAGACCGGCGTCAACGAGTTCATCCAGCGCCGGCTCGGAATGTCGCGCGTGGAGTTCTTCAACACGTACTTCACGGACCAGAAGCAGCTCAGCGTAATGGCGGCGATGAAGCCGACGGAGCGGGGGCACTTCCTGTCCCGCGTGCTCGGCTACGAGAAGCTGCGGACCGCGCAGGAGCTCGTGCGCGAGCGGCGGAAGACGATTCTCGCGGAGATGTCGGGACTGCGGCAGGGGATGCCCGATCCCGAGCTGGTCGCGCGCGCGCTGGCCGAGGCGAGCAAGCGGGCGGCTGACAGCGCGCGCGTCGCGACGGAGAAGCGGCGGGTGCACACGGAGCGCGACACCGCGCTGCAGCAGGTCGCTCCCCGCTGGGCGGCCGCGCAGCAGGCGCGCGATCTCGTCCAGAAGATCAGCGCCGAGATGCAGGTGGCGGAATCCGAGGTGCGCTCGCTCGTCGCGCGCGGCGAGCGGATCGGCGCGGACCTCAACGAGATCGTGGTGGCCGGCGCGGAGCTGGACGATCTCCGCCAACGCACTGAGCCGCTCGCGGCGCTGACGGTCGAGCTGCAGCGGCTGGACTCGCTGTACCGCGAAGAGGGACGCCGTCGCACGCTCGCCGACCAGTCGCGCGAGCTGGCCGCCGAGATCGAGCGCCTGAGCGCGAAGCGGGAGAAGCTCGCGTCCGCGCCCCGGCAGGAAGAGACGATCACGCTCGAGCTGGAGAAGCAGCGCGCGCTGCTCGAGGAAGTGCAGGGCAAGCTCGAAGCCCGCCGCACCGAATGGGTGAGAGACAAGCAGGAAGCGCAGACCAAGCGGCAGGCGCTCCTCCGCCAGCACGGCGAGGTCAAGGAACAGCTCCGCCTCCTCTCCGATCTCGGGCCCGACGGCGCGTGCCCCACGTGCAGCCGCGCGCTGGGCGAGAACTTCGGCAAGGTCGTGGAGCATCTCACCGACCAGCTCGAAGCGCTGACGTCCGATGGCAAGTATTTCCGCAAGCGGATGGAAGAGCTCGAGGAGATGCCGGCCGACATCAAGGCGCTGGACGAGGCGCGGCGCGTGACTACGCAGGAAGTCGCGGGTCTCGAGCGGCAGCTGGCCAAAGTGCAGAGCGCGGTACAGGAGCTGGCGGGAGTCGCCAAGGAGCTCAAGCTCAAGGAGCAGCGCCAGGCGAAGCTCGTGAAGGAGATCGCCGCGATGCCCACGGGCTTCGACGCCGCGGAGCACGCCCGTATCCGCGCGCAGATCGAGGAGCTCACGCCGCTGGCCGCGCGCGGAGAGCGGCTGGCCGCGCTGGCGGACCGCGAGCCGCAGATCCGCGCCGAATACGACGAGGTCGCGGCCCTGATCGCCGCGCAGCGCGGGCGCACGCAGGAGCTGCGGGAGGCGGCGGAGAAGGTCGCGTTCTCCGAGGAGGAGTACATCGCGATCAAGGCCGAGCACGAGCGCGCGACCGAGGCGGCCCGCAAGGCGGAGCTCGAGCGCATCACCGCCGAGGGTGAGCTGCGGAACGCCGAGGCCGCGGCGCTGGCCGCGAGCGAAGCGGCGGCCGAGCTGGCGAAGCGGGAGGAGAAGCTGGCGGCGCTCAAGCGCTCGCGCCGGATCCACGACGAGCTGGACCGCGCCTACTCCGACCTGCGCAGCGATCTCAACGCGCAGCTGCGGCCGGAGCTGTCGGAGCTCGCGAGCGGGTTCCTGTCCGAGCTCACCGATTCGCGCTACTCCGAGCTCGAGCTCACCAACGACTACGATCTCACGGTGCTCGACGACGGCATCCCGAAGCCGGTCATATCGGGCGGCGAAGAGGACGTCGCGCATCTGACGCTGCGGCTCGCGATCTCGCAGATGATCGCCGAACGGGCGGGCCAGCCGTTCTCGCTGCTGATTCTGGACGAGATCTTCGGCTCGCTGGACGAGGCCCGGCGGCACAACGTCGTCAGCCTGCTCCGCCGGCTGCACGACCGCTTCGAGCAGGTGATCCTCATCACGCACATCGAGTCGGTGCGCGAAGGGCTCGACCGCGTCATCTCGGTGCGGTACGACGAAGGGAGCGGCTCGTCGCGCGTGGAAGAGAGCGCGCCGTGCGACGACGTCGCGGTGGCGCTCGCGGGGCTGCCGGTGCTCGAGCCCGTCGCCGCCGCGAGCTGATGTCCGCCGCCCGCGGCTGGAGGGACGAGCGCGCGCTGGACGGCCCGGCGCAGATAGTAGATGACGACATCCCGGAGCTGAACCGGCTGTTCAGTGAGGCGTTCACCGAGCGATATCGCAAGGACGGGATGGTGAGCGTGCGGGTGCCGGGGCTCAACCCGCAGATGTGGCGGTACGCGATAGCGGATGCGGCGCGCGGCGCCGTGCTCTGGCGCGCGCCGGACGGCGACATCGCGGCGTTCAATCTGGTGCACGCGTCGGGTACCGAAGGCTGGATGGGGCCGCTCGCGGTCGCGTCGCAGTTCCAGGGGCGCGGCGCGGGGAAGGCTGTGGTGACGCACGGCGTGGACTGGCTCAAGGCCCGCAACGCGCGCGTGATCGGGCTGGAGACAATGCCGCGCACGATGGACAACATCGGGTTCTACTCGTCCCTCGACTTCGTTCCCGGTCCGCTCACCATCACGCTATCGCTGCAGGCCGCGTTGGGAGCGACCAGGGTGGTGGAGCTGAGCCGCATGAGCAGCGAGCAGCAGGACGCCGCCGTCGGCCAGTGCGCGGATTTACTGGGCGCGCTGTGCCCGGGCTACGACTTCACGCGCGAGATCCGGCTGACGCAGGAGCTGGGACTTGGCGATACGCTGCTGAGCTACACCGGCACGGAGCTGCGCGCGTTCGCTCTGTGCCATTCGGCTCCGCTGGTGGAAGGACGGGAGCGGGAGGAGATGCGGGTGCTCAAGCTCGTCGCGCGCGACGACGACGCGTTCGCGCGGATCGTGGTGGACCTCGCCTCCTACGCGCGCAGGATCGGGACGCGCGCGATGTCGGTCAGGCTCCAGGGCGCGTACGCGGGCGCGTACCGGACGCTCATTGCGCAGGGGGCGAAGGTTCGCTGGACGGATCTGCGGATGACGGTGGACGGGTACGGCGAGTGCGTTCCGAGATCGGGGGTGGTACTGTCGAATTGGGAGATTTGACTACGACTGCCACGACGGGTTCGGGTGACAGGTTATACGTGGTAGGTGGACGGTTAACTGACTGGCTCATGGTGCCGTGTTGACGGTTATAGGTTTGGTCCCCGTGAACCGTTGACCGTCAACCATTGACCCGAAACCCGAGTCGTTGACCGATCACCTATAGCCAGGCACCTGTCACCCGAACCCGCTGTTAGGGCTCCGATCAAAAAAGCGACTCAATCGCATTTCTCAGCGTGACCCGCCTAACGTACTCTATCTCCTCCGGCGCGAACGGGACCGGAGCAATCCCGAACGTCCGCGTGATCTCGTTCTCCGGAACCGTGTTGTCCATGGACAACAGGTCGAGCAATCCCGTCGTGACCGGCGGCTTCGGCAGGACGTTCTGCATCACCGCCACGACCGGCCGCAGCACCGCGACCGGAACCGGCAGCAGCATCCGCTGCGTGCGCATCGCGACGAGAATGCGCTCGGTCATTTCGCGCAGCGACAGGACCGCGGGCCCGCCGAGCCCGTAAGCGGACCCGATGGTGTCGTCGCGGTCGAGCGAGATCGCGACCGCGGAGGCGACGTCGCGCACCGAGATCGGCTGGAACAGGGCGCGCCCTCCGCCGGGAATGGGGAAGACGAGCGGACTCAGCCGGATCATCCGCGCCAGCACGTTGATGAACGCGTCCTGGGGACCGAAGATCACCGACGGCTTGAGCGCCGTCCAGCGGAGGCCGCTCGCTCTGACCGCGTCTTCCGCGATCCCCTTGCTGCGCAGGAACTCGTAGGGCGAGCTGGAGGAAGCTCCATTCTGCGACATGTAGATGAAGCGCGTGGCGCCGGCGGCGGCGGCCTGCCGGAGCAGGATCTTCGTCGCGTCGGTGTTGGCGGACTCGTAGCTGTCCCTGCCGCGCTCGATCGCGATCGCCGCCAGGTGGACCACCGCGGCCGTCCCGCGCAGCGCTTCGGCGAGCGCGCCTTCGTCGCGAATGTCGCCGACCCGGAGCTCGAGGTTCTGCTCGGCGAGGCGCGACGCGGCCCTGGCGGGATCGCGCACGAGCGCGCGCACTTTCCATCCGCGCCGGATGAGCTCCCGGCAGGTGTGGGTGCCGACGAGTCCGGCGGCGCCGGTGACGAGCACCGGCTTGCCCCGTTCGGCCGCGAGCGCGAGCGGCTGCTCCAGTACCGCGGTAGCGGAGCCTTCGCCGGACTCGTCGGGCCGGTAGATGCTATTCTCCCCGGCGCCGCGGAGTGGCGGGCTCGCGCAGCGCGACGCCGTAAATCAGCAGGAACACGCCCGCCGTCAGCAGGATGTGCACCCAGCCGGGCGCCACCGTCGTGATGGTGACGTACGCCCAGATCACGAGCAGCACCGCGCCGGAAATCAATACCGGAATCGCATGAGATTTCGTTTGACTGGCCCGTTCCGCATCCGTAGCTTTCATGGAGAATTCGTGGTTTGCAGTAGGGACGGAGAGCTCACTTTTTGAGCCGATAAGTCCATTGAGTGGGTTCGACAAGCTGTGTTGACGTCACGCCCCAGTGCGGGGAAGACGGAAGGCGCGGTGAGGACCTCATACATTCGATTGGGCTTCAAAAAACCTCTTCGTTCCCAGTTTTTCGAGCTCCGCCGGCGCCAAAGCGTCCGGCGGAGTTTCTTTTGCGCTGATATACTACCTGTAACATGCCTCGCGTGACAGTCACGCGCCGCCTCAAGTTCAACGCGGCGCACCGGGTTCACAATCCAGCGCTCTCCGACCAGGAGAACGCCGCCATCTTCGGGAAGTGCAACAACCCGAACTGGCACGGCCACAACTATACCCTGGACGTGTCCGTGGAGGGCGACATCGACGAGCGGACCGGGTACGTGTTCGACCTGGCGGCGCTCAAGCTGCTCGTGGAGCGCGAGGTGGTGGACAAGGTGGACCACCGCAACTTCAACCTCGACGTGGACTTCATGAAGTCGGTCATTCCGACGTCCGAGAACATCGTCGTCGCTTTCTGGGGGCTGCTGGTCGATCGCGTGAAGCCCGCGCGGCTGGCGCGGCTGGTCCTGTGGGAAACGGAGAATAACTATGTCGAATACACGGGTGGTTGAGCGCCCGGGCAAGCGGCCCGCGCCGCCGGTAGAGCCGGCGCTGGACGACGAGCTCGCGTCGCTGGTCCGGCGGCAGCTGGAGCTCGTGGGCGAGGATCCGGCGCGCGAAGGCCTGCTCAAGACGCCGGCGCGCGTCTCGGCGTCGCTCAAGTGGCTGACGCGGGGCTACGATCTCGCCGTCGCCGACGTGGTCGGCGACGCGATCTTCGAGGAGAAGCACGACAACATGATCATGGTGCGCGACATCGAGGTGTACTCGCTGTGCGAGCACCACATGCTGCCGTTCTTCGGGAAGGCGCACGTCGCGTACATCCCGAACGGCCGGATAATCGGGCTGTCGAAGCTGCCGCGCATAGTGGACGTGTTCGCGCGGAGGCTGCAGGTGCAGGAGCGCATGACGGAGGAGATCGCGCAGGCGCTCACCGACATCCTGGAGCCGCGCGGCGTGGGCGTCGTGATCGAGGCGTTCCACCTCTGCATGATGATGCGCGGCGTGCAGAAGCAGAACTCCAAGACGATCACGTCGGCGATGCGCGGCGCGTTCCGGGAAGACTACAAGACGCGCGACGAGTTCCTGCGGCTGGCGCACGCCAACGGCGGCTAGCGTGGGAGGGCCGCTCGCCGGGCGCACCGCGGTCGTCACCGGCGCGTCGCGCGGGATCGGCGCCGCTGCCGCGAGGGCGCTGGCGACGGCCGGCGCCCGGGTGGCGCTCCTGGCGCGAACCAAGTCCGACCTGGACGCGCTGGCCGCGGAGATCGGCGGGTTGGCGGTGCGGTGCGATCTGCGCGAGCGCGCCGGGCTCGACGCGGGAGTGCAACAGGCGCTGCGCGGGCTCGGCTCGGCGCCGGACATCCTCGTCAACAACGCCGGCATCTTCCGCACCGCGCCGGTCGGCGAGCTTCCGGCGGAAACTGTCGAGGACGCCGTCGCGCTCAACTTGCTCGCTCCGCTGCTGGTCGCCGGCGCCTTTCTGCCGGGCATGCGCGAGCGCGGATCCGGGCACATCGTCACGATCGGCTCGGTCGCCGACCGGAAGATCCTGGAGGGCAACAGCGTGTATTCCGCGACCAAGTTCGGCGTGCGGGCGATGCACGAGGTCATGCGCGCGGAGCTGAAGGGAAGCGGGATCCGCGCGACGCTCGTCTCGCCGGGCTCGACCGACACGTCGCTGTGGGAGGACGCGGGTGAAGGCGATTTCCCGCCGCGCTCGGCGATGCTGTCCGCGGACGCCGTGGCGGACGCGATCCTGTACGCGGTGACGCGGCCGCCGGAAACCAACATAGACGAGCTGCGCCTCACGAGATCGTAGGCGAGCGGCCGCAATGTTCATCGAGTTGATCGATCTGCTGCGCTGCACGCGGCCCCACGAGGACAGCTGGCTCGTGGCGATGTTCCATGAGATGCGCGAGCGTGACGTGGTCGAAGGACTGCTGAGCTGCCCGGT
>CALMKE010000227.1 GCA_937867645.1 uncultured Gemmatimonadota bacterium
GGCCCTCAGCCGAGGACGTCACCGACCGCGACCGCGCGACCGCGCGTCCAGTCACTGGCCGCCATGCGGCGGCGGCCTGCGGGCTGGACCTCGGAGATTCGCACTGCCCCCTCGCCGCACGCCACGACCAGCTCTTCGCCCGCCGCGAGAACTTGCCCCGCATTTCCGGACAATCCGTCCGCAAGGTACGGATGGAAGAGCTTGACCTCCGAGCCGTTCGCGGTCGTGAACGCGGCGGGCCGCGGATCGTACGCGCGGATCACCCGCGACACCTGCGCGGCGGTCTGCGTCCAGTCGATCTTCGCGGCGTCGCGCGTGACCTTAGGCGCGTGCGTGACGAGCGAAGGATCCTGCTCCTTCGGACTCGCGGCGCCCGCCGAGATGAGCGCCAGCGCTTCGACGATGGCCAGCGCGCCGAGCTCGGAGAGACGAAGAGCGAGCTCGCCGTAGGTCTCGTCCGGCCCGACCGACGTTCGCACCTGATGCAGCACGGGCCCGGCGTCCAATGCCGGCACCATCTGCATGATCGAGACACCGGTCTCGGCCAGCCCGGCGAGTATCGCTCCCTGGATCGGAGCGGCCCCGCGCAGGGCGGGGAGGAGCGAGGCGTGAATGTTGAGCGTGCCGTGCTTCGGCAGATCTATGACCTCCTTCGTCAGGATCTGGCCGTACGCGACGACGATCGAGATGTCCGGATCGAGCCGGCGAATCTCCTCGACGAACTGCGGGTCGCGCGCCTTGACCGGCTGGAGCACCGGAAGCTCCTCGCGCAGCGCGAGCGTTTTCACGGGAGAGGCGACGACGCTCGAACGGGATCTGCCCTGTGGCTTGTCCGGCTGGGTGACCACTCCGACCACGTCGAGCCCTTCGCCGAGCAAGGCGGCGAGCGGGGGCACCGCGAAGTCGGGAGTCCCCCAGAAGAGAACGCGCATCAGACTTCGCCGGCAGCGGTGGTCGTGTGCTCCGCGCTTCGCTTCTTCGGATGCTCGCCGGGCACGACTTTCCGGATGAGTCCCGGGTAGTTGCTCTTCTGCTTCTCCCACTGGTTGAGCGCGGACCGGCGCTTGAGGATGCTCAGGTAGTCCACGAAGAGCTTGCCGTGCAGGTGATCCACTTCGTGCTGAATGCAGCGCGCGAGGAGGTCGGCGGCTGTGAGCTCGAACGGCTTGCCGTCGCCGTCGAGCGCGCGAATGGTGACGCGGTGCGCCCGCTCCACTTCGCCAAAGACCTCCGGGATCGAGAGGCAGCCTTCCTCGGCGCGCGCGGATCCCTCGCGCTCGACGATGACCGGATTGATCAGCGTGTATTTGGCGCCCTCGACGTCCACGACGGCGAGCCGCTCGGTGCGCCCGACCTGCGGGGCGGCGAGCCCGATTCCTTCGGCGGCATACATCGTCGTGAACATGTCGTCGATGAGTTGCCGCAGCTCGCCGGTGACTTCCGCGACCGGCGTCGTCTCCGTCCGGAGGATCGGGTCGCCGAGCACGCGGATGTCGAGCGTCTTCACGCCTGTCAGGCTCCGGCTGTCGTCGGGCGGATGACTTTCGTGATGCGGCCGCGCTCGATCACGACCTTGGACTCGCCGGAGCGGATCGTGACGCGGTCATCCATGGTCGGAGCGGGCGTGCCCTCGTTCAGCGTCTCCTTGATGTGGAGCACTTCGCCGACCAGGCCGCCGGCAGTGACTACTTCGTCCCCTTTCTTGAGACCTTTGATCAGCGCTTCGTGCGCCTTGCGCTGCTTCTGCCCGGGGCGGATGAGGACGAAGTAGAAGATGATGAAGATCGCGCCATACATGAACAGCGGGCCGAGCAGCGGGTTGCCGCCGGCGGGCGCGAAGATAGCGAGAGCGGCGAATGTCGTTGTCATTGAGCGGTGATCCCGGTTCGGGAGTTGGAGGGCGTGGTGTTGTGTCGCTGGAGCCAGTCGCGGCTCCAGGCGTCGAACGTGCCGTCGCGGATGGTCTCGCGCGCGGTGCGCATGAGCCGCACCAGAAAATGTACATTGTGCAGCGAGAGAAGCCGGGGCCCGAGCATCTCGTCGGACGTAAAAAGGTGGCGCAGGTACGCGCGACTGAAGCGGGCGCAGGTCGGGCAGGAGCAGCTCTCGTCCAGCGGCCGGTTGTCCGCCTTGAGGTCGGCGTTGCGGACGTTGATCCGGCCGTCGGGGACGAACGCCGTGCCGTTGCGGCCCATCCTGGTCGGGGCCACGCAGTCGAACAGATCCACGCCCCGCGCCACTGCTTCGATGAGGTCCGCGGGGAAGCCGACGCCCATCAGGTAGCGCGGCCTGTCGCGGGGCAATGCCTCGTCCACGACTTCCAGCATCTCGTACATGGCCGGCTTGGCTTCGCCTACGGAGAGGCCGCCGATCCCGAAGCCGTGCCAGTCACCCATGTCGGTGATTGCGCGGGCCGCTTCGCGGCGGAGGTCGGGGTGGATTCCGCCCTGGACGATGGGGAACAGCGCCTGGGTTTCCGCCGCGTCGGGTTCAGCGAGTCGCGCATGCTCCTTTCTGCAGCGCGCGAGCCAGCGCAGGCTGCGCTCGCTCGCGTCGCGCGAGGTCGTGCTGTCGGATTGTCCGGGGATGACGTGGTCGAACTGCATGATCACGTCGGCGCCGAGGTTGCGCTCGATCCGCATGACGGATTCGGGCGTGAAGCGGCGGGTGGATCCGTCGATGTGGCTGCGGAACTCGACGCCGTCTTCGTCCACGGTGCACAGCTTGGCGAGGGAAAAAACCTGGAACCCGCCCGAGTCGGTGAGGATCGGCCCGTCCCAGCGCATGAACTTGTGAAGTCCGCCCGCGTCGCGGACGACGTCGTCGCCGGGGCGGAGGTGGAGATGGTAGGCGTTGGCGAGCAGCATCGTGACGCCAGTGGTTTTGAGCTCGTCGGGGTCGAGGCCTTTGACGGTGGCCTGCGTGCCGACGGGCATGAAGGCCGGCGTCTCGACGGGGCCATGCGGAGTATGGAAAACGCCGGTCCTGGCGGGGCCGGCGGACGGCGGGGTTTCGAAGCGGAACATGCGGGGAATCTATTGGGCTCGTTCCCTCGACACCGTTTTTGTCTGGCTAGCGTAATGCGTGACCCGTCAAACCGTTTCCCGTAAGGCCGTAATCAGGATTACCAACACGGGACAACCAAACGACGGAGAGACGGGCAACGCATTACGCTAGCCGGACCAGGCCGCTGCTTCGGTTGCACGCGGAATGTTCAGATGTCTCATCACTCACAACTCGCCGGTTTGTTCTCGAGATGCAGGACTACCGCACGCTTCGCGTATGGAGGAAATCCCACGCACTCACGCTCGGCGTTCGCCGCGCCGCCTCCCGTTTTCCCCGCACCGGTTACGCCTCGCTTCGAAGCCAGATTACGACAAGCGCAGAGTCGATCGCGTTCAACATTGTCGAAGGCTGTGGGTCGAGCACCAGGAAGGAACTGGCTCGGTTTCTCGACATCAGCATCAAGTCAACGATGGAGCTCGAATACCAGCTGAAGCTCGCGATGGACTACGCAGTGATAAATCAGGAGGAGGGGAAAGGGCTGAGCGGGGAGGTGGCGGACACGAGGCGGATGTTGTGTGGACTCAGGAAGAAGGTTCTGGCTTCAGGTTCTGAGTTGTGAGACGCGGCGGCTGGGCTCGCCACGCGGGCATTGTCGCGGCGTGGCTAGCGTAGTGCGTCACCCGTATTTCCGTCGTTTTGTTTTCCCGTCAAAACCTGATTACGGCCTTGCGCGGAACGGTTGAACGGGACACGCTCTACGCTAGCCAGGACGAGACATTGCTGCAGAAAGCGAGCACTACAGAATCACCATCGCATCTCCATACGAGTAAAATCTGTACCCCTCGGCGATGGCCTCCTTGTAGGCTCTCATAACAAGATCGTAGCCCGCGAACGCCGCAACCAGCATCACCAGCGTGGACCGTGGCAAATGAAAGTTGGTGAGCAGGCGATCAACCGCCCGAAACTCGAATCCCGGCCGGATAAAAATCGCGGTTTCGCCTGACGTCGGAGCGAAGCGCCCGTCGTCGGCAACGGCGGATTCCAGCGTGCGAACGGCCGTCGTCCCGACCGCCGTGATTTTTCCCGCACGACTACGAGTGGCGTTCAGGATGTCGGCAGTCGCTGCGGGGATGGTAAACCATTCTTCGTGCATTACATGGTGCGCCGGATCCTCGACCTCCACCGGCTTGAAGGTTCCGGCTCCTACATGCAGGACGACCTCGGCGATGCTCACCTCGCGGCGCCTGATTGCGTCGAGCACATCCTCGGTGAAGTGCAGGCCCGCTGTCGGCGCGGCGACCGACCCGGGCTCGCGTGCGTACACGGTCTGATACCGAGTGGCATCGTGGGACTCGTCCGCCCGGCGGATATACGGCGGGAGTGGAATGTGTCCGAACCGCTCTATCGCATCCTCGAACGGAAGGTCGGTATGAAGCTGCACGATCCGCGTCCGCCGCTCGGTAATCTCCTGAATCTCGACTTCGAGCTGCGGCGACACAGTAACCCGCCGTCCAGCCTTAAGCTTCCCGCCCGGATGCACCATCGCTTCATATCGGCCGGCGCCGAGTGCCTTAATCAGCATCACCTCGGCCGGCGCACCGCTGTCGCGGGTTCCAAGCAATCGCGCGCGAATGACCTTGCTGCTGTTGAGCACCAGCGCGTCGCCCGCGGAGAGATAGCCGGGTAGATCGGTGAACCTGTGGTGTGCGATCGTACCGGCGTTCCTGTCCAGCACCATCAGCCGACTCTGGTCCCGCCGCTCGGCGGGTGTCTGCGCTATGAGCTCGGGCGGAAGATCGAAGTCGAAGTCCGCCGTCCGGCTGCTGGCCGGCATCCCGCGCTCAGCGCTGGAACAGACTGGGCTGGCTCCCGCCGCCGGTTCCCGCGGGCGGCGTGAATCCGAAGTGGCGGTACGCCTGCGCGGTGGCGACGCGGCCGCGCGGCGTGCGGTGCAGAAATCCATTCTGCACCAGGAACGGCTCGTACACCTCCTCGATCGTGTCGGCATCCTCGCCCACGGCCGCGGCGATGGAGCCGATCCCGACCGGCCCGCCGTCGAACTTCTCGATCACCGCGCGCAGCAGCCGCGTGTCCATCTCGTCGAGACCGAACTGGTCCACCTCGAGCAGCTGCAGCGCCTCGTGCGCGACCGCCTTCGTGATCCGGCCATTCGCGCGCACCTGGGCAAAGTCACGGATCCGACGCAGCAGCCGGTTCGCCACACGCGGAGTTCCGCGCGCGCGGCTCGCGATCTCGAGCGCGCCGTCGTCGTCCACCTGCACGCCGAGCACGTCGGCGGTGCGGCGCACGATCTGCTCCAGGTCCGCGGTTGGGTAGTAGTTGAGTCGCTGCTCGATCCCGAACCTTGCGCGCAGCGGCGGCGTGAGTAAGCCAAGCCGCGTGGTCGCGCCGATGAGAGTGAACTTCTCGACCGGCATCGTGATCGTCTGCGCCTTCGGCCCTTCCGAGAGGCGGATGTCGATCCGGTAGTCCTCCATCGCCGGATAGAGAAACTCCTCGATGATCGGCCGCAGGCGGTGGATCTCGTCGATGAACAGGATGTCGCGCTCGCGCAGGTTGGTCAGCGTGCCGACGAGATCGCCCGGCTTCTCCAACGCTGGTCCCGACGTCTGCCGCACGTTCACTCCCAGCTCGCGCCCGATCAGCTCGGCGAGCGTCGTCTTACCGAGCCCCGGCGGGCCGAAGAAGAGCGTGTGGTCCAGCGCTTCGCGGCGGGCGAGGGCCGCTTCTATATAGATGCGCAGGCTCTCCTTCACGCGATCCTGGCCGATGAACTCGTTCAGCGCCTGCGGCCGGAGCGACAGCTCGACCACCGACTCCTCGCTGAGCGCCTCGGGCGTAGTGATCTCGGTGCGGCTCATCAGACGCGCGCCGCCAGCTTCGACAACCGCTCCGCCGCGCGCTCCAGCGTCTCGAGTTTCTTGCAGAAGGCGAAGCGGGTGTAGTTCTTCGCCGTACCCGCATCATGGTAGAACGTCGAGCCGGGAACGGTCGCGACGCCGATCTCTTCGGCGAGCCACATCGCGAACGGGATGTCGGCGAGGTCGCTCAGGTCGGAGAAATCCGCGAGCACATAGTACGCGCCCTCGGGCGCCGTGCACTTGAAGCCCGCCTCGTGCAGCGCAGGCATGATGAGATCGCGGCGAGCGCGGTACTCCAGCGCCATGCGGTTGTAATAATCGGTGTCGAAAGCCATCCCCACCGCGCCCGCGGCCTGGAGCGGAGCGGGCGCGCCGACGGTCAGGAAGTCGTGGACTTTCCGTATGGCGGTGGACGCGAGCTGCGGCGCGATGGCGTAGCCGAGTCGCCAGCCGGTGCAGCTGAACGTCTTGGACAGCCCGGAGATGGTGACGGTGCGCTCCTTCATGCCCGGGAACGTCGCCAGCACGTGGTGATTGCCGGCGTAGATGATGTGCTCGTAGATCTCGTCCGTGATCGCGATCGCGTCGTGCTCGATGCACAGCTCCGCGATCAGCGACATCTCCTCGCGGGTGAACACGCGCCCGCTCGGATTGTGCGGCGTGTTGACGACTATCGCGCGCGTCTTCCTGTTGAACGCGGCGCGCAGCCGGTCGCCGTCGAGCGTCCAGTTGGGCGGCTCCAGCGGCACATACACCGGCTTGGCGGCCGAGAGGATCGCGTCCGGGCCGTAGTTCTCGTAGTACGGCTCGATGACGACGACCTCGTCGCCCGGATCGACCAGCGCGAGAAACGCCGCGGCCATTGCCTCCGTGCCGCCGCAGCAGACGGTGACGTCGGTCTCGGGGTCCACTTCCATCCCGTACCAGCGGCGGTACTTCTCCGCGATCGCGAGCCGCAGCGCGGGCGAGCCCCAGGTGATTGCGTACTGATTGATGTCGCCGTGGATCGCCGCGCACGCCGCGTCCTTCATCGGCTCGGGCATCGGGAAATCGGGGAACCCCTGGGCGAGGTTGACCGCGCCCGTGCGGTTCGCAACGCGCGTCATCTCGCGGATCATGGATTCGGCGAACGTGGCGGTGCGGGCTGCGGTGTGCACGAACTTGCTCCTTCAGTGGGCGGCACTCTAAGGTAACTCCGGCGATGACATACAATTAGACGGCGTCGCGCACCAGTGGCGACCCTGTACGCTACCGCCGGCCGCGGGCTGGGGTCTCCGCCGAAGCGTGGATGTGCAATCCGGCGGCCGGCATGAGCGCGCGCCCGGGCTCCGCCGCAGCCGAACCATTGTGCGGTTGACGCATCGGCCCTATTGGGGCTGCCCGTCGCGCAGTAGGTTCGGCGCTGTGGGTCACCCGCTCCAGGGGCCAAAACGTGATTCGAATCCTGTCACTGTCGGCCGCAATCGCTTTAACCGCGTGTACCTCCACGGGTACTACTCGTGACGCCAGCGAAGCGTCGACCTTCACCGCTGCGCAGCTACGACGAGATGTCTTCGCGCTCGCCGATGATTCCATGCGGGGGAGATGGACACCGAGCCCCGAGCTGGAGCGCGCGGCGGAATATCTCGCGGCGCGGTTGGGTCGCGCAGGGCTCAAGCCCGCGGGCGATTCCGCGTCATTCCTGCAGCGTCTCCCTCTCGACATGATCCAGATATTGCCCGACAGCTTTGCTGTGTGGTTGACCGGCCACCGCCCACTGCGCCTGGTTCAGCGGGTGGACTACATGGCTTCGTTCAACACCTGGTCGAACTGGAACGCCAGCGGGCAAGCGGTTGTGGTGCACGGGCCGCTGGGCGCCCCCGCGGCGTTCGACACGGTGTCTCTTGCGGGCCGCGTATTGCTCCTACCGGGAGGCTGGGGCAACCATTACAGACGAATCGCGAATTGGAAGCCCGCCGCGATCGTCTGGCTGGACGACGTGCCAGCGCCGCCGCCCGGTGCGAGCCTCCGCGGCCTGCCGCGGCCGACACGGCGCGCCGTGGGCGACACCATGCCGGTAGTTCTCGTAGCGTATGCTGCTCTTGCGCCGCTGCTGCTGGAAGCGAAGCTGGACACGGCACGACTTCGCCGGCCGCCGGACTCCGTGTTGCGCGCCACTCCTCTCGGGGACGCAGTGATGCACGTTCGCGGCCGGGTTCAGCACCTGCCGCACATCGATCCCGCCAACGTCATCGCCATTCTCGAGGGGAGCGACCCGGTGCTGCGCAACGAGTACGTTGTCTACACCGCGCACTACGACCACCTCGGGGTCGGGCCGCCAGTCAACGGAGACTCGATCCGCAATGGCGCCGACGATAATGCGTCTGGCACGGCTGCTCTGCTTGCCGTAGCGGAAGCGTTCGCGCGCGACGATCGCCGCCCTCGACGGTCCATCATTTTCGTATTTGTGGCTGCGGAGGAATTCCTCGGGCTCGGTGCTAGCTACTTCCTCGATCATCCTCCGGTCGCGCGGTCGGGGATGGTCGCGAACATCAACGCAGACATGCTAGGCCGGAACTGGACAGACACCGTCGTAGTCGTCGGCCTGCGCGACTCGGACATGGGCCTGCACGTCGATCGCGTATTGGCAGATCATCCCGCGCTCGGCTTGACCGCGACCGACAGTAGCACTCGACCGAACGAGGCACCCAATCTCGAAGGCTGGTCAGATCACTCCGCGTTTATCGGAAAGGGCATGCCGTTCCTGTATTTCTATAGCGGAATGCACTCGGACTATCATCGCGTAACCGATTCCGCGGAGAAGATCGACTTCGAGAAGCTCTCCCGAATAAGTCGCCTGATGCATCGTGTCGGATACGCGATCGCCAACGCGGACGACCGGCCGAAGTGGAATCCCGCCAGTTATCGACGGCTGGTAGAATTACGCTGAATTGAAATCGCGCTGCGCTTTTTATCTTTTCCCGAGCTCCGCGAGCGCGCCGCGAATCACCTCCGGGACGCTCTTGCCCCCGCCGTCGAGGGCGGCACGCACGGCCCGCTCGGCGTCGTTCTGTGAGTAGCCGAGGGATATCAGCGCGCGCATCGCGTCCTCGCTGCCGGCTCCTCTGACCGGCTCGCCTGACAGCTCCTCGCCCTCGATGACGTCGTCCAGCTTGTCACCCAGGTCCAGCACCATTCGCTCCGCAGTCTTCCGCCCAACGCGCGGCACGCCCTGCAGCGTGGCGATGTCTTTCTCCTGGAGCGCGCGAATCAGCCTGCGCGCGGACAGAGCGGACAACATCCCCAGCGCGAGGGCGGGGCCGACTCCGTTTGCCGTGAGCAGCTTCCGGAACAGCCTCCGCTCCATCTCGGAGCTGAACGCGAATAGCAGCCAGCCGTCGTCCTTCACCACGACGTGCGTCGGCAGCGAGATCTCCTCGCCGACTTTCGGGAGGATCTCCACCACGCTCAGCGGAATCTGCGCTTCGTAGGCGACGCCGCCCGCCGTCATGATCTCGACGCGATCGATGGACCGGGACGCGACCTTGCCCGCGATGCGCGAGATCATCTGGCCAGCGCGGCAGCGAGCGCGCCGAGCGTATCGGTCTCGCGCTGGATGATCGCCGCGGCCGCGAGCTTGCGCCCGGTCACGGCGCTGAGCGCGTGCGCGAGCGCGGCGGCCACTCCATCAGCGGCGTCCGCGGGGCGAGGCGCGGACTTCAGCCGCAGCAGGCTTCCCACCATGAACTGCACCTGCTCCTTGGTGGCGGCGCCTCTGCCGCACACGGCTTTCTTGATCTCCGCCGGCGTGTACTC
>CALMKE010000228.1 GCA_937867645.1 uncultured Gemmatimonadota bacterium
AGGACAGCGAGCCCCACCCAGCGGTACGCATGTGCTATGCCGTGATCGGTCGTAGTTCTCGGTTGTTCTGGTTTGGTTTCCACAAGGAGCTGCGAATCGTCGCCATAGGGACAAAACAGTAGAGTCCCAGGACGTGGTGTAAGTAACCGGTCAACTGGATAGCAGTTGGCCACAGCATCATCCTCACGTTGTTGTTCAGTTCAGCAGCGAGGAGGATCTCTGTGACCACCCCTACGATGGACGCTCTCGACCTCATCCGCAAGCACGCCGGCGAGGCGGACGTGGACTTCCTGCGGGAGACGCTGCAGGTCGTCTTGCACGCCGTCATGGACGCCGACGTCAGTCAGCGGATCGGCGCCGGCCTGCACGAGCGCACGCCGGACCGTGCCAACTATCGCAATGGCTACCGCCCGCGACGCTGGGACACCCGCGCCGGCACGCTCGACCTGCAAATCCCGAAGCTGCGTGCAGGCTCGTACCTGCCGCCGTTCCTGGAGCCGCGCCGGCGCTCTGAGCAGGCGCTGCTCGCCGTCATCCAGCAGGCCTACGTCGAGGGCGTCTCCACGCGCCGCGTCGAAGACCTCGTGCAAGCGCTCGGCTGCGACGGCATCTCCAAGAGCGAAGTCTCGCGTATCTGTCAGGCGCTCGACGAGCAGGTGCGGGCCTTCCGTGAACGGCCGCTGGACCAGGGCCCGTACGTGTACGTCTGGCTGGACGCCCTCACCCAGCGCGTGCGTGAAGGCGGCCGTGTCGTCAACGTCGCCGTCGTCGTCGCCACCGCCGTGAACGCCCAGGGCAAGCGCGAGGTGCTCGGCCTGGACTGCGGCGCTTCGGAGGACGGCGCCTTCTGGCTCGCCTTCCTGCGCGCACTCGCGGCCCGTGGACTCTCGGGCGTGCAGCTCGTCATCTCCGACGCCCACCAGGGCCTCAAGGACGCGATCGCCGCCGTCTTCGCCGGCGCCGCCTGGCAGCGCTGCCGCACCCACTTCGCCCGCAACCTGCTGACGCGCGTCCCGAAGAGCGCCCAGCCCTTCGTCGCCACCGTCGTGCGCTCGATCTTCGATCAGCCGTCGGCGGAGGACGTGCGTGCGCAACACGCCCGTGTCGTCGAGCAACTCGGGCCGCGCTTCCCGCAGGCCGCGGCGATGCTCGCGGACGCACGTGATGAGGTGCTGGCCTTCGCTGCCTTCCCGCAGCCGCACTGGCGCAAGATCCGCTCCAACAACCCGCAGGAGCGCCTCAACCTCGAGATCCGCCGCCGCACCGACGTCGTCGGCATCTTCCCCAACCGCGCTGCCGTCATCCGTCTCGTCGGCGCGGTGCTCGCCGAACAGCACGACGAGTGGCTGGTCGGCCGGCGCTACCTTGCGGATGAGTCCCTGCGCCTCATCCCCGCGCACGCGCCTCCATCCACCACCCACCCTCAAGGAAAAGAACAGGAGGGACCGCTCGGTCAGCTGCCCATCGCCGTGTAGACCGCGGCTCTCAGAACGAGGATGATGATGTCAGCGATTTACACCACTTGACGGGACGTGGCCTAGCCTGAACCGTTCAGAACCTACGGAGGAGTACGTGACAGGAGAACACGAGCAACGGACCGAGCGGGCAGCTAACGAGGAGGTGGCGGCGCGGGTCGACGAGCGAGCAGCGCGCCAGCGTATCCCCGGGGCATTTGACATCGCCTTCCTATCGGGACGCGAGGACGTGACCGAGTTGCTGCTGGTTCGCCACGGGCAACAGATGATGAACGAGGGCATGTCGGTGGGGGAGTTCACGGATCCCCCCTTGAGCGAGCTCGGAGAAAGCCAGGCGCGACTCGTGGGCATGCGGTTATCGACCGAGCGAATCGACGCGGTATACGCGAGTCCGTTGCGGCGGGCACGCGACACGGGCGCCGAGATCGCCCGGCACCACAGGCTGCAGCCGGTCATTCTGGAGGACCTGAAAGAGGTGGGGATCTTCCGTGATCTGCCCCCGGACAAGACACCGCTGGACGCAATCGGGCGCCTGCAGCTGACGGGGACGCGACAGCGCATGGTCACGGAGAAGAGCTGGGATGTCTACCCGTATTCGGAGTCGAGCGCGGAGATTCGGACGCGCGTCAACAACGCGATCGAGGGCATCATCGCGTTGCACCCGGGCGAGCGCATCGCGATCGCCTGTCATGGCGGCGTCATCAATGCGTACATCGGGCACGTTATTGGCTCGCGATACGACATGTTCTTTCGGCCTGCGCATACATCCATCAACGTCGTCGCCGCGGGCGAGGGCATTCGCGCGCTCTATTCACTCAACGACGTTTTGCACCTTCGCACTGCGGAAGGCGACTTCCACAGTCTGTAAGCGCGTTCCCCTCCAGCCTACGAGGACCTGCAGGGCCCGAAATTCGCAG
>CALMKE010000229.1 GCA_937867645.1 uncultured Gemmatimonadota bacterium
GGTAGAATAGGAGCCTGAAGTCACTACGTCTAAAAGAGACGTAGTGAAGAGTTAGCCGCCGACATCATTGCAGCCTCGATCGGCGGGCACGTTGATGTACGATTTCTTGTGCGAGGTGGTTCATGAGGGATGTTTGGTTCTTCCTCCTCAGCATCGTCTGTCTCATCTCGTGCGCAAGCACGCAGAACGCGGTCGTAAACCCGGCGGCCGTTCTCCCGACCGAGCCCCTCGTCGCCTATGTTGAAAAACTCGGCGGACGGTCGGCTGACGTTGACGCGCACATCGAACGCGCTCTCATTTCCAACGGAATCGGCGTTACCGCCGATCGGGCGACGAGCAACCTCCTCGTGAAACACACCGATGACTGGAAGTGGGACATCGTCATGTACCTGCGTGGGCTCGACGTTCAAATGTACGACGCGCGCACAGGCACCCTCATCGGAAGCGCAAGGTACAGCAATGCTGCGTTCACGCACAGCTACCCGAACGTGGGCAAGATTGCCGATGAACTCGTGGCGAAGATCATGGCGGGTGCGAAACGTACCCCAGCCAGGTGACACACAACACGCCAGGCTCGTGGCCGGCGGCTAACTCACGGTTGCAGCGGACGCGAACCGCTGCTTTACTGTGCTCCTAGTTCTCACGTTCTAGGCGCGCGGTTCGCGCCGCTGAACCTGGGACGTTGGGCGCCTGGAGCAATCGCGGATGAGCGAGTACCGAACGATCAAGGAACTCGTTATCGAGACGTGCGTCTCGGAGGGTACCTTCCCGTCTTACGAGAAGATCACGGCGTTGGTCCGGCAACACTTCCCGAGCAGTAAGTGGCAGAAGACTCACTACGCTTGGTACAAGTCGCGGATCAAGAATGGCGAGATTCCCGTCCCCGGCTTCTCCTCGGATACGCAATCAACAACAGAAGTGGACACGACCGAAGGGGAGATCGAAGAGGCGCTGGACGCCAGCGTCTCTCTCGAAAGAGACCTTCACTCCTACCTCGCGACAAGGGTTCACGTGCTGGAGCGCGGTCTTAGCCTGATGCCTGATGGCGTCGAACACCAGACTGAAGCCGGGCGAATCGACATCCTCGCACGAGACTCAGGCGGCGCGCTCGTCGTCATCGAACTCAAGGCGGGGAAGGCGCGAGATGCCGCGCTCGGCCAACTGCTCGGCTACATGGGCTGCTTGTCCGGGCCGAGCTCCAACGTGAGGGGTTTGCTCGTAGCCTCTGACTTTGATGCGCGCGTGGTCTTCGCAGCCAAAGGGCTAGCAAACGTCCGATTGGTCAAGTATCAGTTGTCTTTTGCTTTCCAGGAAGTCCGATGAGCCTGTGGCCGGCGCCCAACTCGACGGTTGCACCGGACGCGAACCGCTGCGTTCCTGCCTTCCAAGTTGTTTTATCATCGCGTCGCGGTTCGCGCCGGTGAACCGCAGGCCGTTGGGCGACACAAATGGAGAGCAGCGTCACGTCAAGAAAGCTCGCCGTCATTGCCGGGTTCATCTTCGTAACCGTTCTCGCCTTGTTGAGCCTCGTTGTTTTCCCTGCACCCAGTTATGACTGGCGCGCGCCGCGCTCAGCGCCGCGCGATCACCGCGCCGTTCCTCTCCGCGTGATCATCGAGGATTTAGAGCGGAATCGTGTGATCCCGGCAGGAACAACATGGGAGAGTTCCGAGCTCAAGGAGCGTCGTGTGACTGTCGGGTGGTTCCTTTCACGAGACCGTGCTGTGCTCGAATACATCGCGAAAGCCGGTGAGGTCGTTATCGGGTTCCCGATGGGTCATCATGTCGAGGTCTGGGGGCCCATCTCTATTGGGGAAGCAAGACACCAAGCACCCGCTGGCGTCTTCCCGCGTGGTAGAGGCGACATGCCATATTCCGGAGTGCGTTAGCGTCGCCCAACTCGGCGCTGCAGCGGACTTCGGCCCGCTCGCATGTATCCTTACTTTCACGTTCTTCGCGGCGGGCCGAAGCCGCTGAGCTGGGGACGTTGGGCGCATGAACTCATCTTCGAATCTGAGCAGGCCCGAAACGTTGATTCTTGGATGGGTCGTCGGGCTCTTAGCGTTCGCGCAGATCAGCTTCGTCATCCTGCTGCTCGCAGCGCTGGTCGGCGTCATCACCGCAATTCCGTTCTTTGGCCTGATCGTATCGCTCGCGGTCGGAGCCGGCATCTACATCGCCGTGATGCTGGTCGTCCTCCATGAGGCGCACGAAAGCATCCCGGCAGCCCTTCAGCCCCGCTGGAACACGTATGTCCGAGCCTTCGGGCCGCTAGCGCTGTTCGTGCTGTGGTGGCGGTTCCTTCGCTCGCGCTGAACGAAAAATGCGCCTAACTCTGCGCTGCACCGGACGCCAACCGCTGCATCATTTTCCCGAGAGCTATACTTCAGCGCGTGCGGTTGGCGCCGGTGAGCGCTGAACCGTTGGGCGGCAGAGTCGATGTCCACGTTCAAGATCACACCGAGTTGGCGCTGGCAGATGAGGTTCTGGGCTTTCGTCAGCGCAGGGATCGTCGTGTTGGTCAGTGTCGTACCAGGCTGCCAGCCATCAGATGATCGCGCTCGGATGGCTCTGCTCGTCGGATTCACGCTGGCCACCGTCTTCTTCGTCTGGTACGACCGAAGCCTTGGGAGAACCATCTCGACCGACGATGAGATTGTTGAGTCACGCGAAGCAAGCGGCCGCGCTACCCGTATTCCGCTTCGAGCTGTAACCAAGGTGGTCAATCACATGCGCCTCGGTTACCTGTATGTCATCGCAGACGATGGGCAGAGGATTCGCATCGAACATCAGATCGAGAACGCGCAAGACTTGGTAGCGCATATCGTGAACGCCACAGGCTGTACGGTGGAGGAACGCTGAATTCACCACTGCCGCCCAACTCGGCCGCTGCAGCCGACGTCAACCGCTGCCATGTGGGTCCCCAGTGCGTTAGTCTTGCGCGCGCGGTTGCCGCGGCTGAGCGGCAAACCGTTGGACGACGGAATCTCCGTAGATCGAACGATGGTTAGAATCAGACATGCGCAACGAATTCACCTCGGTCATCGAACGAGACGGCGAGTGGTTTGTCGGGTATTGTCCCGAAATTCCCGGCGCGAACGGTCAGGGTAAGACTGTAGAGGAGTGTCGAGCGAGCCTCGCGGCCGCCATCTCGCTCATCTTGGAAGATCGCCGGGAAGATGGGTTGCGTGGGGTCCCCTCGAGCGCTGAAAAGGGAACCGTAGTCGTCTCGTGAAACAGAGGAAACTGCTCCGCCACCTCAGAAAGTTCGGTTGCTATCTGAAGCGGCAGGGCAAAGAACACGAACTATGGTCGAACCCTCTCACTGGCCACATCGAAGCGGTTCCGCGCCACACCGAAATCCCGAACAACCTCGCAAGAAAAATCTGTCGGGCGCTTAATGTTCCAGAGCCCTGAATCGTCGTCCAACTCTGCGCTGCACCCGACGCCAACCGCTTCGTGATTTTCGCCAGAGCTATACTTCAGCGCGTGCGGTTAGCGCGGGTGAGCGCTGAACCGTTAGCCGCCGGAATTTCGCTCTCCGCCTCCCGAAGTTGTACGATTCAGCCATGAGCGACTTCACCGTCGATATCGACCGCGAGACAGATGGTCGCTGGATCGGGGAAATCCCCGAACTCCCGGGCGTGCTTGCGTACGGTTCCTCTCGCGATGAGGCAGTCGCGCGCACGAAAGCCCTCGCGTTCCGAGTCCTAGCGGACAGGCTCGAACACGGAGAGGACATCCCAGAGGTTCACGGGGTCTTCTCCATCCAAGGATGAACTGGTCGGCAGCAAAGGCGAGTCGAGTTCTGGCCGCCTTGGCTCGAATCGGCTGGATCGAGAAGAGAAGGACCGGCTCTCATCGGGTGCTTCAGCGTGATGGTTGGGCCAACTTCGTTTTCGCGTTCCATGAACAGGAAGAGATCGGCCCGAAGATGCTCGCTCGCATTGCCAAGCACACAGGGTTGAAGCCCGACGATCTTTGATCCGTCGGCTAACTCGGCCGCTGCACCGGACGACAACCGCTTCATCATTTTCCCGAGAGCTATACTTCAGGTCGTGCGGTTGTCGCCGGTGAGCGGCAAACCGTTAGGCGACGAAACTTCTTCCCTGCATGCGACTCGGCATTGGCTGGTACACGCCTGCAACATACTCTGCACTCCGCGAAGTTGCGGATGACGGATCTACCCTCCCGGATACGTTCGAGGCCTGGCAAAACCAATCGCAGAAGCTACTCTTCACGCTTCGTGGCGAGGGTATAGATCCTGAGCAAGTTTTCGTGAACATCGCCGAGCTGGTCGCATGGTGCAAACAGCATGGCCTGCCGTGCACCGGCGAGAGCAGAGCGAAGTTCGTTAGTGAGAAGGTCAGTCTCTCGCCACCAACAGGCCGCATCCAGCTCTGATCCATCGTCGCCTAACTCGGCGCTGCACCGGACGCCAACCGCTGCATCATTTTCGCGAGAGCTATACTTCAGCGCGTGCGGTTGGCGCCGGTGAGCGCTGGGCCGTTATGCGCCGAGGGCCGGAGCCGCGGTATCCTCCATCGCCGTGAAGGTTCGCGAGGTCATTCGGCTGCTCGAGGATGACGGATGGCGGTTGACCCGGACGAAGGGCAGCCATCGCCAGTTTCGGCATACGGCGAAGCCTGGGACGGTTACCGTGGCTGGGAAGGAAGGCATCGACGTGCCTCCCGGAACCTTGAACAGCATTCTCAAGCAGGCGGGGTTGAAAAAATGAACGCTGAATACGTGGTCGTCATCGAGAAGAGCGAGACAGGGTTCGGCGCGTACGTCCCAGATCTGCCAGGCTGCGTCGCGTTGGGAGAAACCCGCGACGAGGCGTTGTCGCTCATTCGTGAAGCTATCGAGCTCCACGTAGAGAGCCTCCGGGAGGCTGGAGAAGCCGTTCCACCTCCAACCTCAACGGCAGAGCGTGTGGCGGTGCACGTCGCCGCATAACTCGCCGCTGCAGCCGACGGCAACCGCGCCGCCGTTGTCGTAGACTGCTACTCTGCCGCGTGCGGTTGCCGCGGCTGAGCGGCAAGACGTTAGGCGCTGAGTAGGAGGTAACGATGCGAGGTACGACATGGATGCTTGCCGCAACCGCGCTCCTCATCAGCCAGAGTTGCGCTTCCGTCCCGGGACCGATCCAGATTTCACCGGATACGTACATCATTACTCGCGAAGATCACCGCGGAATCTTCGGAAGCCTCGCCAGTTTGAAGGCAGAGGTCATAAACGAGGCAAACGCATTCTCCGCTAAGCAGGGAAAGGTTGCCGTACCGATCTCATCGCATGAGGAACGTTTGGGCGGACCAGGTCAATGGGCCAGCTTTGAGTACCAGTTCCGAGTTGTCGATAAGAACGATCCGGAAGTTCAACGCACTTCTCTTCTGCCTCGACCCGACGTGGTCGTCGAATCGAACGAAAAGCGTGTGATCTGTTGAAAACGCCGACGTTTACGTCGACGGGAACTTCGTCGGCAACGCGCCCCTCCCAAACATCGCATGGGTGGCCGAGGGCGAAGACGGCGATGATCGCAGAAGCACGACGGCAGTCGGGATGGAAGTCGCTGCTGTCGATCCCGTTCCTCGGTCCGATCCGGGTGTCGACGATTCTGGCCATCGTGGCGACGCCGTCGCGTTTTCGAACCAAACGTCAGCTGTGGTCGTACGTTGGGCTGGCGGTGGTGAAGCGATCGAGCGCCGACGAAGAGTTCGTGGACGGCAAGCTGCGCCGGCGGAAGCGGGCGCCGCTCACGCGAGCTCTGAACGGAAATCACAACCCGCAGCTCAAGGATGCGTTCAAAGGCGCCGCGAATGCTGCGGCGTGCACCGAAGGGCCGCTGAAGGAAAAGTATGAGAAGAGCGTGGCTGGTGGTGTGCGAGAGGAAATGGCTAGGCTGACATTGGCGCGAACGATTTCATCGATTGCGCTACGTCTGTGGAAGAAAGGAGAACTCTGGGATCCGAGCAAGGTGACGATGCAAGAGACATAATGCCGGAGGAAGTGACGAGCGCCGAGTGAGGGTGACCCCTCGCGGAGCCCGCCATCGAATCCGAGATGCGAAAGGTCGAGGGAAGTCTCAACGCCGAGTTTCGCCCGGCAGGCAGTCCGCCGAGGCACTCGCCTAACCATAGGCTCCCTCGCATGACCAGAAGAAGCGATACGGCCACGCCAACGAGCGTGAGTCTCAGATAGAACCGTGGTCGACGTCTCCGAACGATCGACAGGCCGCTTGCAATCGTCTCAATCGGGATTCTGGTGGAGGGCAACGACGATGAGTCCGAGGCGTAAGACCGAACCGCCCACCCGCAAGCACTCGCGGTCGTCCTCTTTAGGCCGGAATGGGCTGATCGCCAAGGAGAAGACGAAAAAGCAATCAGTGAGGGAGAGAACCGCCCTTGACAATCGCTTTCATAGAACTCGGCGGTGGAGCGGACTTCGGCCCGCCCGCTAGTAAGCTTGCTCTCACGTTCTCCGCGTGGGCCGAAGCCGCTCACCTGGAGACGTTATGCGCTTCGAATAGGTGAAAGTTGCTCACGCGATACGATCTCCAGCGGCTGGCGCAGGTGCGCCTAGATGACGCGGTACTTCTACTTCAGAACAATCGGCCTTCGTCGGCGTATTACCTGGCCGGCTACGCCGTCGAGCTGGCGCTGAAGGCGTGCATCGCTCGGTTGTTCCAGCCGGATGCGATTCCAGGAAGGGCGTTCGTCAACGCGATTTACACACACAAGCTCGAACCCTTGTTGGCAACCGCAGGTCTCAAGCCTGCGTTCGACGCG
>CALMKE010000230.1 GCA_937867645.1 uncultured Gemmatimonadota bacterium
ACCTTCGTGCAGCACTTGGTGATGTTGCAGTAGCCGATGCCGTGCGCCTGCTTGAGCTCGTCCACCCGGTCCGCCACGTCGAGCGGGTGCATCTCCAGCGCCGCCGCGTACACCAGGAACCGCGGGCCGATGAACTCCTCGTGCTTGTGATGGTCGCGCAGCACGTGGCACACGTCCTGGCAGAGGAAGCACTCGATGCACTTCCGGAACTCCTGCACCCGGTCCACGTCGCTCTGCTGCATCCGCCAGGTCCCGTCCGGCGCGTCGGGCTTCCGCGGCGTGAACTGCTTGATCTTTTTCTTGACCCGGAAATTCCACGACACGTCGGTGACCAGGTCGCGCAGCGACGGGAACGCGCGCATCGGCTCGATCGTCACCGGCTTCGACAGGTCGAGCTCGTCCAGCCGCGTCATGCACATCAGCTTCGGCATGCCGTTCACTTCGGCGGAGCAGGATCCGCACTTGCCCGCCTTGCAGTTCCACCGCACCGCGAGGTCGTTGGCCTTCTCCGCCTGGATCTGATGCACGGCGTCCAGCACGACCATCCCCTCCGAGACTTCCGTCTGGTAGTCCACGAGGTTGCCGCCGCCGCTGTCGCCCCGCCAGATGCTGAAGGTCGCCTGTGTCATTCGTCTCCTACTTCATCTCTTCGATGATCTGCGCCAGCTCCGGTGGAAGCGGCGGAATCTGCTCGCGGCCAACCTGCATGGAGCCGTCTCCGCCCTTGCGCAGCACGATGTTGAATTTCGCGAACTCCGGGTCCTTGTCGGGATAGTCCTCGCGGAAGTGTCCCCCGCGGCTCTCCTTCCGCTCCAGCCCGGCGCGCGCGATCGCTTCCGACACGGTGAGGAGGTTCCGCAAATCCAGAGCGGTATGCCAGCCGGGGTTGTACTCCCGGTTGCCCGGCACGGCCACTCCCGGCGCCCTCTGCTTGAGCGCCGCGATGCGATCGAGCGCCGACTTCATCTCGTCCTCGCGCCGCACGATGCCGACCAGCTCCTGCATGAACTGCTGCAGCTCCTGCTGAATCTGGTACGGTCCCTCCGCGGCCGGCCCGCCCGCGCCCCCGCCGTCGAGCGGCCGCAGCGCGTTGGCCGTCGCGCGATTCACCTGGCCGTCGTCCACTTTCACCGCGCTGTTGTCCCGGGCGAATGCCGCCGCGTACTCGCCGGCGCGCTTGCCGAACACCAGCAGGTCCGAGAGCGAGTTCCCGCCCAGGCGGTTCGCGCCGTGGAGCCCGGCCGCGCACTCGCCGGCGGCAAACAGCCCCGGCACCGTGGACATCTGCGAGTCGCCGTCCACGCGGATTCCGCCCATCACGTAGTGCGTCGTGGGGCCGACTTCCATCGGCGTCTCGGTGATGTCGATGTTGGCGAGCTGCTTGAACTGGTGGTACATGCTCGGAAGCTTCTTCCGGATGTAGTCCCTGGAGTTCGGGATCTTCTCTTTCACCCACGCGATATCGAGGAAGACTCCGCCGTGGGGGCTGCCGCGGCCCTCGCGCACCTCGCGCATGATGCAGCGCGCGACGTGGTCGCGGGTGAGCAGCTCGGGAGGGCGGCGGGCGTTCTTGTCGCCCTGGATGTAGCGCCAAGCTTCCTCTTCGCTGTCCGCCGTCTGCGAGCGGTAGTTCTCCGGGATGTCGTCGAACATGAACCGCTTGCCGTCCTTGTTCCGCAGCACGCCGCCGTCGCCGCGCACGCCCTCGGTAACGAGGATGCCGCGCACGCTTGGCGGCCAGACCATTCCAGTCGGGTGAAACTGGACGAACTCCATGTCCTGCAGGGCCGCGCCGACTTCATACGCCAGCGAATGTCCGTCGCCGGTGTATTCCCACGAATTGCTCGTGATGCTGAAGGCGCGACCGATGCCGCCAGTGGCCAGCACCACCGCGGGCGCGCTGAACACCTTGAACCGCCCGCGCTCGCGCTCGTACGCCACGGCTCCGGCGATCCGGTCTCCGTCCTTCAGCAGCTCGAGGACGGTGCACTCCATGTGCACCTCGACGGCCTGATGAATCAGGTGGTCCTGCAGGGTCCGGATCATCTCCAGCCCCGTGCGGTCGCCGACGTGCGCGAGCCGCGGATACCGATGCCCGCCGAAGTTGCGTTGCAGTATCCGGCCGTCTTCCGTGCGGTCGAACACCGCGCCCCAGGCTTCCAGCTCGCGCGCGCGATCCGGCGCTTCGCGCGCGTGGATCTCCGCCATCCGCCAGTTGTTGAGGTACTGCCCGCCGCGCATGGTATCGGCGAAATGGACGCGCCAGTTGTCGCGGTCGTCCACGTTGGCGAGCGCCGCGGCCATCCCGCCCTCGGCCATCACCGTATGCGCCTTTCCGAGCAGCGACTTGCAGATGACGCCGACCTTCGCGCCCCTGTCGGCTGCTTCGATCGCCGCGCGCAGGCCGGCGCCGCCGGCGCCGACCACGATAACGTCGTAGGAATGCGTCTCGTGCTCGGCCATCACAGGATCCGCATGTCGGTCCAGATCCCCATCGAGCACAGCCGCACGTACACGTCGGCGAACGCGACCCAGAACAGGCTCGGCCACGCCCAGCGCATGTGCCCCCGGTTGAGGCAGCTGACGCAGCGGTAGCTGATGCGCCGCACGGGCGCGCCCGACAGCCTGTCCACGTAGCCGCCCACGAGGTGCCGCAGCGAGTGGCAGCCGAGGGTGTAGCCGCCCAGCAGGATGACGTTGATAACCAGCACCAGCGTGCCGACGCCGATTCCGAACTCTTTCGCGCCGGTCGCCGGGTCGGTGAACCACATCGCCTTCCACGCGTCGTACGTCAGGATCACGAGGAACACCAGCGCCGCGTACATGAAGTAGCGGTGGACGTTCTGGAGGATCAGCGGGAACGAGTTCTCGCCGCGATACTTCGAGCGCGGCTCCCCCACCGAGCAGCTGGGCGGGTCGGCCCAGAACGCCTTGTAGTACGCGCCCCGGTAGTAGTAGCAGGTGAATCTGAACAGCGCGGGGAACGGCAGGATGAGAAGCGCCGGAGAGAAGGGAAGCCAGCCCGGCCAGCCCGAAGGCTTCGGTCCGAACACCGCGTGTGGCGAGTCGCCGAACAGCACCGGCGAATAGAAGGGCGAGAGGTACGGCCCGAACTCGTAGTGCGCGTTCTGCAGAGCGGCCCAGGTCGCGTACACGATGAAGCTGCTCAGAACCACGAAGACCACGAGTGGCTGCACCCACCACGCGTCGGGGCGCAGGGTCTGGCCGAATGTGCGGCGCGTCAGCGGTACGACTGCGTGCGACATGGGGCGGTAGTTAGTTGCTGGGGAAATGTTGTCAAGGCGCCTCGCGGCGCTTACATAACCTAAGCGAATGACAGACAGTCATCTATTCGTCGATTTGCTCGCCACGCTCGTCGCGATCATCCTCGCGACGAAGCTGCTCGGCGCGCTGGCGCAGCGGTTGGGCCAGCCATCTGTTCTCGGCGAGCTGCTCGCGGGTGTCGTGCTCGGCGGGTCCGTGCTGGGCATCATAGATCCGCATGGGCCGGTGATCTTCGCGCTCGCCGAGCTGGGAGTGCTGATCCTCTTGTTCGAGATCGGGCTCCACACCGAGCTGGCGTCGCTCGTGCGCGTCGGAACGGCGGCGATGAGCGTAGGCCTCGTAGGGGTAATCCTTCCATTCGCAGGCGGCTTCGCGGTGTCCGTGCTGCTTGGCCTCGACATTCTCCCTGCAATTGTCTGCGGAGCGGCCCTGACGGCGACCTCGGTCGGGATCTCCGCTCGCGTACTGTCCGACATGGGACAGCTCGATCGGACCGAGGGGCGGATTGTGCTCGGCGCCGCCGTGATCGACGACGTCATCGGTCTGATCGTTCTCTCCATCGTGACCGGGCTGGCCGCGGGCGTGGCGCCGGCGCCGCTGCCCGTGCTCAGGACAGCCGCGATCGCGTTCGGATTCATCGCGGTCGCGATCCTGATCGGCCGCTCGCTCGTTCCCACGGTTTTCGCCTGGATAGCGCGCATCGAGGTTGCCGGCACGCTCGGATTGTTCGGACTCGCGTTCGCGTTCGTCCTGGCGTGGCTCGCCGAGCATTCCGGATCCGCGATGATCATCGGAGCATTCGCCGCCGGACTGATCCTTAACCCCACGCCACAGCGCCGGACCATCGAGCGCGCTACTACCGAGATAGGCCACTTTTTCGTGCCTGTGTTTTTCGCGGTCGTGGGCGCCGCGGTGGACGTCAGGTCGTTCATGGATCCGGCCACTGTCGCGATCGGCGGAGCGCTCATCGTGGTCGGCATCGCCGGCAAGATGGCGGCGGGTTACGCCCCCTGGTGGTTCAACGGAAACAAGGCGCTCATCGGAGCGGCGATGGTGCCGCGGGGCGAGGTCGGGTTGATCTTCGCCCAGATGGGCCTCGCGACGGGAGCGATCGACGTCGCGCTGTTCAGCGCGATTGCCTTGATGGTGATGGTTACGACCTTCGCTGGTCCGCTGCTGCTGCAACGCTTCACCGCGCGCGATGGCGCCGCGGCCTCGGAATTGGATCGTCCGGGTCAGGGTGGAGTGGACGATCTGGTGGCCGGCGAGTATGGGCGGAGGAAGCCACCACCCGCGTGATCAGCTACGCGTGGCCGTTCTGGTCGAGCACCTCGCGGACCTTCGCCGCAAGCTCGTCCTGCGAGAACGGTTTTTCGAGAACCATGATGTCCGGGTCGAGCTCCTCCCGCATGACGGCGTCCTTGGTGTAACCGGACATGTACAGGGTGGGGATCGAGCGGCCCTGATCGCGGAGCACGCGGACCAGCTCGCGCCCGCCCATGCCCGGCATCACGAGATCGGTGAGGAGCAGGTCCACTTTCGATTGCGCGTTCAACAGCTC
>CALMKE010000231.1 GCA_937867645.1 uncultured Gemmatimonadota bacterium
GTGGCCGACGGCATGACCGGCCAGGAAGCGGTGAAGATCGCGCAGGGATTCGATGACCGGCTCGGCGTCACCGGCGTGATCCTGACGAAGATGGACGGCGACGCGCGCGGCGGCGCCGCCCTCTCGATCTACGGCGTCACGAAGAAGCCGATCAAGTACATCGGCGTGGGAGAGAAGCCGGACGCCCTGGAGGAGTTCCACCCCGAGCGGATGGCGGGGCGCATTCTCCAGATGGGCGACGTCGTCTCGCTGGTGGAGAAAGCCCAGGCCGCGTTCGACGAGAAAGAATCCAAGCGGATGGAGAAGAAGATCCGCAAGGAAGGGATGGACCTCAACGATTTCCTGACGGCCATGCGCCAGATGGAGAAGCTCGGTCCGCTCGAGGGCGTGCTGAAGCTGCTGCCGGGCGTGAACACCGCGGCGCTCAAGCAGGCCAAGGGGCTCGATCCCAAGCGCATGAAGCACGTCGAGGCGATCGTGCTGTCCATGACCGCCGAGGAGCGGAAGGAACCGGGCATCCTGAACGGCTCGCGCCGGGCCCGGATCGCCCGGGGGTCGGGCCGTCCGATCAACGAGGTCAACCGGCTGCTGACGCAGTTCCGGGAAATGCAGAAAATGATGAAAAAGGCGGCCTCCGGCGGCCGCCAGGGTATGATGCCGTTCGGAATGCGTTAACTTTACAGGCTACCCAACACCGGGTGCGGCTCGGAGACGCCGGGCACGCGATGAGCCCGGAGCTCGACCCATCACCGCCGCAGGGAGTTTCAGGACAATGGTTCGCATCAGACTTCGCAGGGTCGGACGCAAGAAAGCGCCCGTGTATCGTCTCGTCGTCGCCGACTCGAAGAGTCCGCGGGACGGCAAGTTCATCGAGATCATCGGACAGTATGCTCCCCGGCAGACTGAGGGCGGGCTGAAGATCGACGCCGATCGCGCCGGCTACTGGCTGGACAACGGCGCGCAGCCGAGCGACACCGCGCGGTCGCTGCTCCGCAGGGCGGGAATCCTCAAGGCGCGGCACGAAGTGCGGCTCGGCAGGACGCTGAGCGCGACGGCCGTTCCGATCTCGGGTGACGAGGAGAGCGCGGGCGAAGCCGCCGGCGCGTGAGGTGAGTGCTGCTCGCGATCATCGGGCGGATTCGTAAGGCCCAGGGGATCAAGGGCGAGCTTCTCGTCGAACCGATTACCGACACGCCGGACGCGCTCTTCGCGTCCGGCCGTCGTGTTTTTGTGGGTGACTCGTTCGGCAACGCGCCGGAGGAGCCCGCCGAGCTGACGATCTCGGAGATCAAGCCTTTCAAGGACGGCCTCCGGATCGTGAAGTTCGCCGAGATCGCCGACCGGAACGAGGCCGAGCTGTGGGCGCACCGGTATGTGTTCGCGCCCGGGACGGAGCTGACGCCTCCCGCGGACGATGAAGTGTTCGTGCAGGAGCTTTTCGGCCTGGCCGCCGAGACGCCCGAGGGCGAAGTCCTCGGGCGCGTGTCCGACGTCGTGGAGGTCCCGCAGGGAATCCTGCTGGAGATCTCGCGCGAGAACCGAGCTCCGGTGCTCGTGCCGTACCGGCCGGAGATGGTGCGCGAGGTGCGCGTGGACGAAGGCAAGGTGATCGTCACTCCGCTCGAGGGGCTGTTCGACTGATGCTGCGCGTGAACGTCGTCACGATCTTTCCGGAGTTCTTCGCCGACCCGCTGGCGCTGAGCATTCCCGCGCGGGCGCAGCAGGCGGGGGCGGTGGAGTATCGCGTCGTGGACCTCCGCGACTTCACCCGCGACAGGCACCGCACCGTGGACGACGCGCCGTACGGCGGCGGGCCGGGGATGGTGATGAAGCCCGAGCCGTTCTTCGAGGCGGTGGAATCGCTTGGCGCTGCGGCTCCCATCGTGCTGCTGTCCGCGCGCGGCCGGCGGTTCACCCAGGCCGACGCCCAGCGGTTCAGCGAGGGAAGCGAGCTCACGCTCCTGTGCGGCCACTACAAGGACGTGGATCAGCGCGTCGCGGATTATCTGGCGACTGAAGAGCTGTCGGTCGGCGATTTCGTGCTGAGCGGGGGAGAGGCCGCGGCGCTGCTGGTGATCGACGCGACGGTTCGGCTGCTGCCGGGCGCGATGTCGGACCCGGACAGCGCGCGGGGAGATTCCTTCCACGACAAGCGGGGGATCAGCGCGCCGAGCTATACCCGGCCGCCGTCGTATCGCGGGCATGACGTGCCCGAGGTTCTGCTATCCGGGGATCATGCGAAGATCGCGAAGTGGAGGATGGAGCAGGAGCGGAAGACGGACGCCGGGTAGTTGCTGCCAGAAAAAAAGGGTTCGGGTAGCAGGTCTTCGGTCGTAGGTTTCCGGTCAACGGATTGGTTGACGGTGAACGGTTTGCGGTAAGTGGTTGACGGTGCCCCCCAACCAACAACCGGCAACCCGTAACCGGCAGCCGATCAGTTAACCAGAAACCAAAGAACTAGAACCTGCTACCCGAACCTGTTGTTATCTGGGTGTGAGCATTCGTCGCGTCTTCGCCGGATCCCGCGCCAATCTGTACATCAGCACCGCGGCCCGGGCGGTCTGCTTGGGCAACGACGTCAAATCCACCGACTCGCTCGGCGAATGCGCTCCGCGGCCGAACACCCCCAGCCCGTCCAGCCCGGGAAGGATCGGCGCGACGAACGAGATGTCCCCGGCCCCGCGCCGCGCGGGGTCATTGCCAGCGACCGGCGCGTAGCCGAGAGCGCGGCTCGCGGAGTCGTAAACGGCGAGCAGCGCGTAATTCGCCGGCGTCGGCGCCATCGCGGGATAGTACGACTCCCCGAACTGAATCGTGGCCGACGTTCCGCGCAGGCTCCTGGACACGATGCCGCGCATGACAGCGCGCGCGGAATCCATCTGCCCTGCCGTGATGAACCGCAGGTCGCCATGCACGACCGCCGTAGGCGGAACGATGTTGGTTTTTCCGGAGGCGGTACCGGTCATCATGGTCGTGTCGTAGCTGACTTTCTCCCCGCTCAGCATGACTCCGGGGCTGAACGTGAGGTACGGCTGCCCTTCGAGCGCCGCGCGAAAATCGTTCAAAATCCGCGCGGCTTCGTAGATCGCGCCGTAGCCGGCCCGCTCGCCGAACATTCCGGAGCTGTGGTACTGGCGCGCGGTAACCGTCAGCACCCAGTCGCTCGACCCGCGGCGCGCGACGACCGCGGTCGAATCGTCCCCGCCCTCGAACGAGAGCACTATGTCGCTGCGGCGCGCCGCGCGGACCATGTCGTCGCGCGAGATGCTCGCCGGCTCGCCCATACTCTCCTCGTCGCCGGTCAGCACGACTATGACGTCCATGTCGTCCAGCGCTCCTACGCTCGCCAGCGCCTTGAGCGTCTGCACCAGGACGACGTCTCCGCCTTTCATGTCGCTCGAGCCGGCCCCGCTCGCGGTGCTGTCGCTTCGGACGAACTGCTGCCCCTCGCCCTCGAACACGGTGTCCAGGTGGCCTATCAACAGCAGGCGGATCGGAGCAGCGCGGCCGCGCCGGCGCCGCCCGGCCCGCTCGGCGACGAGGTGGCCGGCGCGGTTCACGGACGCCTGCGACAGCCAGCTCGTTCTGAAGCCCAGCGCCCGGAGCTCGGCGGCGAACAGCATGCCGACCGCTTCCACTCCCGTCTCGTTCATCGTGCCGCTGTTGATGTTCACGGCGCGCTCGAGCAGGGAAATGGCGGCCTGTGCGTCGGCCGCGGCGGCGTCGCGGATGCGCTGTTCGGTCCGCGCCAGCGTCTGGGCCGGTGCCGGCGCCGGACGGGCAACAAGGAGGGCGGCGGCTGCGCCGAGCACGAAGTACCGGATAGAATTGGGCATGGAGAAAGCTACGCCGGCTTCCGTGCGTTTGGACAAGTGGCTGTGGGCCGCGCGGTTCTTCAAGACGCGCTCGCTGGCGGCGCAGGCCATCGAGGCCGGCAAGGTCAAGGTGAACGGCGAGCGAGTGAAGAAGGCGCGGACGGTCGGCGTCGGTGAAGGGCTTTCGATTCGAAACGGTCCGTACGAGCGGGTGGTCGTCGTGCGGGCGCTCTCGGAGAGCCGCGGAGCGGCCACCGTCGCCGCCAATTTGTACGAGGAGACCGAAGCCAGCCGCGAGGCCCGCGAGCGAATCGCGGCGATGAACAAGGCAATGGGCGAAGCCGTGATCAAAGGCAGGCCGACCAAGCAGCAGCGCCGCCAGATCGACAGGTTTCGCGGCCGTTAAGGGTCAGGATTCCCGGACCGGGACTAAACTGGAGCCACCATGCAGAAGATCTCAGCGCTCGTTTCCGTGACGTTGTCGCTTACGCTGGCCACGACCGGCGCCGCGCAGGGACAGGGACAGCAGCGGCAAGTTCAACTTCCCGACGGGGAAGGCAGAGAGGTCGTCCAGGTGCTTTGCACGCAGTGCCACACCCTGAACAACATCGTCAACTCCCACGGTTACACGCAGGCCGGATGGAAGTCGCTCATCAGCTCGATGGTGCGCATGCGGCCGGAGCGCGAAGCGCTGGTCACGGCCTACCTCGCCAGGCATTTCCCGGTGAAGCCCGCGCCGGAGGCCGTCGTCATCCCGGGACCCGCTACGGTCAACATCCGGGAGTGGATGGTCCCCACGCTCGGCTCGCGCCCCCACGATCCCGCCATCGCGCCTGACGGCTCGATATGGTGGACCGGACAATTCTCGAACACCCTCGGCCGGCTCGATCCCAGGACGGGCGCGATGCGCGAGTACATGCTCAAGTCGCCGAACTCCGGGCCGCACGGCCTCGTGGCTGACAGAGCGGGCAACATCTGGTACACCGGGCAGTCGGGGCAGCACGTCGGCAAGCTCGACCCGCTGAGCGGAGCGGTGACCGAGTACCCCATGCCGGACAGCGCCGCGCGCGGCCCGCACACGCCGATCTTCGATCAGCGGGGCAATCTCTGGTTCACGCTGCAATCGGGAATGGTGGGGCGGATCCTGCCGGCGACCGGCGAAGTGAAGGTTGTCCGGACGCCGACCGCGAGAACGTATCCGTACGGGATCGTCGTCAACTCGACGGGCGTTCCATGGTACGTGGACTTCCGCGGCAACCGCGTGGGAAGCGTGGAACCCACAACGATGCAGATTCGCGAATACACGTTGCCGGACACAGGCGCGCGCCCGCGGCGGATCGCGGTCACGCCGGACGACAAGGTGTGGTACACGGACCACGAGCGCGGCTATCTCGGCGTGTTCGATCCCGCGACCGGCAGAGCGCGCGAGTGGGCGTCACCGGGCGGACGGCAGTCACGGCCGTACGCGATCGCCAACACAGGCTCGATCATCTGGTACAGCGAGTCGGGAGTGAGGCCGAACACGCTGGTCCGGTTCGATCCGGCGACGGAGAGGTTCCAGACCTGGACGATTCCGTCCGGCGGTGGCGTGGTGCGGCACATGATGGCTACGCCCGACGGCAACCTGGTGCTGGCGTTGAGCGGCGTAAACCGCGTCGCGCTCGTGGAGGTCGGGAAAGACTGACTGACGACTGAGGATTGAGGACCCATGCGGCCTCAGCAGTTGTCTTGAAAGTCAAGTGGTGACGAGGGCTACTTGAGCCTGCCACGGCGTCTTTGTTTTTAGCATGGCGTTGAGGACTACAAGCAGTTTCCGCATACAGGCGACTAGCGCGACCTTCTTCGGCTTCCCCGCGGCCAGGAGCCTCTGATACCAGGCCTTCACCGCAGGGTTGTATCTCGTAGCGACGAGCGTGGCCATGTAGAGCACCGCTCTCACTCGCGGACGTCCTCCCCCGATGCGACGCTTCCCGCGCATCGTTCCGGAGTCCCGGTTGAGCGGAGCCAGCCCTGCCAGCCGCGCTATCTCCCCCGCGCTCACCGTGCCCAGTTCGGGAAGAAAGCCCAGGAGGATATGCGCGGTCCTGTCGCCGATCCCGGGCACGCTCTGGAGCAGATCGTCCTTTTCTCTCCAGATCGGACTCCGCTTGAGCATGTCATCCATGTCGCTGTCGAGCAGCTTGAGCTCCAGCTCCAGGAAGCTGATGTGCTTCTTGATCCTCTTCCTCAGACCCTGCTGACCCCTGCCAGTGGCCTGCAGAAGCCGTGAGCGCTCGGCCTGAAGCATCTGGATGAGCTGCTGCTGGCGGGTGAGCAGCTCTCGTAAGCCCTCCTGCTCCTCGCTCGCAAGCGGCCTCGTCTCCGGCCTCACCCTGGCTGCGAAATCGGCCAGCACGTGGGCATCGAGCTGATCAGTCTTGGCCAGCTGCCCTGTAGCCTTGGCGAAATCTCTCACCTGGCGCGGATTTACCACCGCGACCGGAAGGCCGGCTCCGCCCAGCGTCGCGCTCAGCTCCCGCTCGTAGCCACCGGTCGCTTCCAGTACCACGATCTCGAGCGCAGAGCCTGCGAGATCTTTCAAGAGCTCCCGGCACCCGCGCTCCGAGTTCGGATAGATCTTGCTTCCGGCTACGCCTTCCCGAGCCACTACGAAATCAGCCTTCGACACATCGATCCCGACGAAGCCACTCATTTCCCGATCCCTCTCCGTGAGGGCCCGTGCTCTCGCTCGGTCTTGTATGCGAGGTCGCGGAGATCTCCCTTTCCGATCCAGCGCCTCAGGCAGTTGTTCGAGCTCCGGCAGCAGGCGTGAACGAGGGGGCCTCATGCTGAGTCTCGAGCTCACGGCTCCAGGACCAATCGAGGTCCCACCTCGCCCACGATTCTCGCGCTCTTTCCTCATATCCGGTAGATACAAGGACCAACAGCAACCGAGGAACCGCGATTAAGTGAGGACTGAGGATGGGGAAGAACGGGAACTGCCGGCAGGCCTCTCCTCGGTCCTCACTTAATCGTCGATCCTCAGTTGTAGTTGGTCCTGAGGCCGCATGGGTCCTGAGCCCTTAGTCCTCAGTCCCCACCGACTGGCCTTGGGGCGGCTGCCCGGTTAATTTGTCAAGTCTCTCCCAGACATCCTAACCGGGCGCTTCAACCCAGCGCCGGAGCTTCGCTTATGCACGCATTCATCGAGACCCAAAAAGAGTGGCTGCGGGACGACATCCCGCCTTTCCGCGCCGGTGACACGGTCCGCGTCAACGTCCGCGTCAAGGAAGGAGACAAGGAGCGTCTCCAGGCATTCGAGGGCGTGTGCATCGCGCGCCGCGGCGCGGGTGTGAGCCAGACTTTCACCGTCCGCAAGATCTCCAGCGGCATCGGCGTCGAGCGCATCTTCCCCGTGCACTCCCCGATGATCGGGAGCCTGCAGGTGGTTCGCCGGGGCCGAGTGCGCAGAGCCAAGCTGTACTACCTCCGCCAGCTCACCGGCAAGGCGACGCGGATCAAGGAGCGGAAGGCGAAGGTCACCGTCCCGGTTACCGGCGAGTAAGTGCCGCGCCCCGAGCCCGGTAACGGGTCGCGGGGTTGGGTGTGACCGGCGCGCGCCGGCCGCACCAGCGAAAACGCTGGAGCACGATCGAGCGCGACCTCCGCGCCTCGATGGGACCGATGCTCGCCGGAGTGGACGAAGTCGGACGCGGCCCGCTCGCCGGCCCCGTGGTGGCGTGCGCGGTGATCATGCCGCCCAACGAGCGCGCGATCCCCGGCGTGGACGATTCCAAGAAGCTTCCTGCCGCCACCCGTCTCAGGCTCGCGGTCAGGATCCGTGAGCGGGCGGTGTGCGTCGCCCTGGGCGCCGCCTCGGTGCGTGAGATCGATCGCATCAACATCTACCAGGCGAGCGTGCTCGCGATGCGCCGCGCGCTTGCCCGGCTCCCCCTCACGCCCGATCACGTGGTCGTGGACGGGAATCGCATTCGCACTCTGCCGGTGCCGCATACCGCGGTGATTCATGGCGATTCGCGGTGCTACAGCATCGCCTGCGCGTCCATCCTCGCGAAGGTCACGCGCGATCGGCTGATGGCCGCGCTCGATCGCAGGCACCCCGGCTATTGCTGGGATACCAACGCGGGATACACCACGCGCGAGCACGTGGCGGGCCTCGCTTCGCAGGGGATAACCGCCCATCACAGGCGGAGTTTCTGGCGCATCGGCCAGCTTACGTTCGATTTCGATGCGATCGTGACGCAAAGCGACGAGGGGATTGAACATCTGGCGAATCTCATCGCTGCGCGCGCGGAGAACGACCCGCAGCAGCTTCTGGCATAGCAGTCGCAATCAGCCCAGTGCCAAGTCGGGCCCGCGTTCAGTTACCAGTCACCAGTCACTAGTCACCAGTCACCAGTCACCGTGTCCACTCCCCTCGTCGGTATCATCATGGGCTCCCGCTCGGACTGGGAGACGATGTCGCACGCGGCCGACACGCTGGCGCAGCTCGGAGTGCCGCACGAGACCAGGGTCGTGTCGGCGCACCGCACTCCCGATCTGCTGTTCGAGTACGCGTCGTCGGCGGAAGGGCGGGGAATCGAGGTGATCATCGCGGGGGCCGGGGGCGCCGCGCACCTGCCGGGAATGACGGCGGCCAAAACGACGTTGCCGGTGCTTGGCGTCCCGGTCGAGTCGAAAACGCTCAAGGGGCTCGACTCTCTGCTGTCTATCGCCCAAATGCCGGCTGGAATTCCAGTGGGCACGCTTGCGATCGGAAAGGCCGGCGCGATCAACGCGGCGCTGCTCGCCGCCCAGATCGTGGCGCGCAAGCACGACCGCTACCGGGCCGCCCTGCGCTCGCATCGCGACGGGATGCGTGACGCGGTGCTGGGCCATCCCGATCCCGCGGTCCCAGGTGCCCCGGCTTCCGCCTCGGCCAAGCCGAAGAGGAAGCGCGCGAAGTGAACATCGGCGTACTCGGCGCGGGACAGCTCGGCAGGATGCTCGGGCTCGCGGGTCGCCCGCTCGGCGCGAGCTTCCGCTTCTTCGATCCGAACAAGGATTCGCCCGTGGCCGACGTCGGCGAGCTGATCGTTGCCGCGTACGAAGACGCCGCCGCGCTGGAGCGATTCGCCGACGGGCTCGATGTAGCGACGTACGAGTTCGAGAGCATCCCGCTCGCCGCCGTCGAGGCGGTGGCGAAGCGCGTCCCGGTGCTTCCCTCGGTTCAGGCGCTGAGGGTGTCGCAGGACCGGGTCCTGGAGAAACGGGCCTTTCAACACATGGGCATCCGCACCGCTCCGTCCCGGGACGTGGCGAGTCGCGGGGACCTCGACAGGGCAGCGCACGAGATAGGACTGCCGGCGGTGCTGAAGACGCGGCGCCTCGGGTACGACGGCAAGGGGCAGGTCGTGATCCGCGACGAGAACGGACTGGCGGGCGCGTGGGAGAAGCTTGGCGGCGTTCCCTTGATCCTGGAGCAGTTCCTCGAGTTCGACCGCGAGCTTTCCATCATTGCCGCGAGGTCGCGGGATGGAGAGATGCTGTTTTATCCGCTCGTCGAGAACCAGCATGACGAGGGGATTCTGAGCTGCTCCGTGGCGCCGGCCGACGTGAACGAGACGAAGACGCGCGCGGCGCGCGAGTACGCGCGGCGCATCATGGCCAGCTTCGACTACGTGGGCGTGCTCGCGCTGGAGATGTTCGAGGCGGGCGAGCGGCTGATCGCCAACGAGATCGCGCCGCGCGTCCACAACTCGGGCCACTGGACGATCGAGGGCGCGGAGACGAGCCAGTTCGAGAACCACGTCCGCGCGATCACCGGCAGAGAGCTGGGCGCCACCGGCGCCATAGGGCATTCGGTGATGCTCAACGTGCTCGGGACTGCTCCGGACCTGGCGCGCATCGAGAGCGTGCCGGGAGCCCACGTGCACATGTACGGCAAAGCGCCGGCGCCGCGCCGGAAGATCGGACACATTACCGTCGTGGCGGATGACCCGGGTGAAGCGCGCGAGCGCGCCGCGTCGGTGCGGCGGATCATGGCGCCCGAGGCGGTGCTGGCGTGAAGGACGGCAGCGGCAAGAAAGCCGAGATCGGCCACGAGCTGAACAACCTGCTCGCGGCGATCCAGGGCAACGCCGATCTGATGCGCGGGGATTTCGGCGGAGTCGAAGCGATCAGGGAAGGGCTGGACGAGATCGACAAAGCGGTCACCCGGGCGCGCGATCTCGCGCGCAAGCTGCTCGCCGAATCCGTGTTCGAGGGAGAGCACACTCCCGAGCCGCTGCCGGCGACGCGGCCGCGACCGGCGGAGCAGGAGTCGCTGGGTCAAACCGTGCTGATCGCGGACGATGAGGAGCCCGTGCGGCGCGTCGCGTCCCGCCTGCTCGCGCGAAATGGCTACGGCGTTCGCGAGGCGGCCAACGGCGCCGAAGCGCTTCGCATCCTGGCGGCGTCCGGCGGCGAGATCAACCTGCTCGTGAGCGACATCATCATGCCGGAGATGGGTGGCCTCGAGCTCGCGCGGCGCGTGGCCAGTGATTTCCCCGGGCTGCCGATCCTGCTGATCTCCGGATACAGCGATAGCCAGGAGCTGGGGCAGTCGATTCCCCCGGATCTGGATCTGCTGCAGAAGCCGTTCAGCGGCACCGAGCTGACCGCCGCCGTCGCCCGCTGTCTGGCGCGCGGCCCGACAGCAAAACCTGCCAGCAGTTGAATCCCGACAGAACTTGACGGGATTAAATCCCGGGGCCTAAGTTTCGAGAATAATCGTTGAGAATCATTCTCAATCAGTCTTTTCCGAACCATAGGCCCCGAAAATCTCCATGAAAAGCGTGCGCGTCCCTTCGACCTTCCGCGTCCGTGTCTTCCACCGCTTCGTCTCCGCGCTCGGCCTGGTGCTGGCCCTAACGACGACCGCCGCCGTGGGCGAAGCGCAGTCGGGAAATGTGCGCGGCCGCGTCGTGCTGGCGGGGTCGGGAGCCGCCGTGAGCGGAGGCGTGGTTGCGATCCTCGGCACCGCGCGCGCGACGGCGACGAGCGATGACGGAACGTTCCAGTTCATCGGCTTGACGCCGGGAAACTACGAAATCGAGGGGAGGCGCATCGGCACGACCGTGACACGCGTAGCCGTCACGGTGCGGGAGGACGAAACAGCGGAGGTGACGCTGCGCGTGGCGGAAGCGCCGGTGGAGATAGTGGGGGTGGAGGTCGTGGGCTCGCGCGCGGACGCGTTGTCGCGGCTGCCGGGCTCCGCCGCGGTGATCTCCGCGGCGGAGCTGCGTGCGCTGCAGCCGCTGTCTGCCAACGAAGCGCTGCGCACGATGCCCGGAGTGCACGTGCAGGACGAGGAAGGCATGGGCCTCCGCGCCAACGTCGGAATTCGCGGGCTCGATCCGGATCGAAGCCGCACCCTGCTCGTTCTCGAGGACGGCATTCCGGTCGCGCTCGCCCCATACGGTGAGCCCGAGATGTACTACTCGCCGCCGATCGACCGGATGAACCGTGTCGAGCTGGTAAAGGGGAGCGGCTCCATCCTGTTCGGCCCGCAGACCATCGGTGGGGTGCTGAACTACGTGACCGCCGACGCGCCGTCCGCGGCGACGGGCAGCATCGCGCTCCGCGGCGGAGAAGGGCGCTCGCGGATTATCATGGCGAACTACGGCGGCAGCTGGAGCGGGGTGCGCGGCAACATCGGCGCGTTCAACAAGCGCGCGCGCGATATCGCGGGACTCTGGTTCAACGTGAGCGACGTCACCGGGAAGGTCGGCGCGCGGACGGCCGCGGGTGAGTTCGGATTCAAGGCCACCTACTACGACGAGCGTTCCAACTCGACGTACGTGGGTCTGACGCAATCCATGTACGACAGCTCGCCGTACACGCATCCGGCGCCGAACGATCTCCTGTATATTCGCCGGTACGCCGTCACGGCGTCGCACGAGAAAGGGTTCTTCGGCAACAGCAGCGTGCGCACGAATGCGTACGCGTATCAGACCGCGCGCAACTGGCGCCGGCAGGACTACGGCTACACGGCCGATGGGTCGCAGCACGTCTTCCGCAACAGCACTGGCAATCGCAACCGGAGCTTCGACGTAGCCGGTGTCGAGCCGCGATTCCGCACCGTCTGGCCGCGGGGTGGACGGCCCATCGAGCTCGACTTCGGTATGCGCCTGCATTACGAGCGCGCGAGGGACCAGCACATCAACGGAGCTACGGCCACCGCGCTGTCCGGCGAAATCCGCGACGACGAGATCCGTGTAGGGAAGGCGGTTTCTGTGTTCGTCCAGAACCGGATTTTCATCACGCCCACCTGGCACGTGACGCCGGGCCTTCGGCTCGAGCGCTTCACCTACGACCGGAACATTCTGCGCGCGCGAGTCAGGAGGACCACTCCGACCGGCACCGCGCGGAGCGTCGAGGACGTTGACATACGCGGCGGCGACGCGGTCGCCGAGGTTATCCCCGGGATCGGAAGCGCGTGGACGCCGTCACCGCTGTTCACGCTGTTCGCCGGACTGCATCGCGGCTTCGCGCCCCCGCGCGTAAAGGACGGCCTGGTGTATCCGGATCCGACGCTGGCCGCAGGCGATCGGATTCCTCAGCTGCAGACGTTGAGCCTCGACGCGGAGCGGAGCGTCAACTACGAGCTCGGCACGCGCCTAACGCCGCTGGCGTACCTCTCGCTGGAAGCGACCGGGTTCTATCTGGACTTCACGAATCAGATCATCGAGCCGTCCCTGTCCGCCGGCAGCGCCGCGGACGTCGCGCTGGCGAATCAGGGCGCTACGCGGCACCGCGGCGTCGAAGCGGCGCTCTCGCTCGACATCGCGAAAGCCATGGCCCAGCCGTTCGGGCTCGTTGGGCGGGTCGCCGCGACGCGCACGGACGCGAAGTTCTCGCGCGACCGTTTCCTCAGGTCTCCCGCCGGCGACACGGTGAACGTGCGCGGGAACCGTCTGCCGTATGCGCCGAAGGTGACGGTCAGCGGATCGCTTACACTCGATCATCCGTCGGGGATCCTCCTGCGGCTCGACGGACTGTACGTCGGCGAGCAGTTCGCCGACAACTTCGAGACTCGCGCGGGCTCGGCCAACGGGCGCGTGGGGCTGATCGCCGCGCACCGAGTGTTCGATCTCTCGGCGCGGTACCGGCTGCCGACGGTGACCGATCTCTCGCTGTCGGCCGCCCTCAAGAACGTCACGGGGAGCAAGTACATCGCATCGCGCCGTCCCGAGGGGATAAAGCCCGGACTTCCGCGCACGCTCTACGCGGGGCTGGAATGGCGGCTGTGAGCCGGTGAGTCACCGCTGGATCACCGCCTGCATCGTCGCCGGACTCTCTGCCGGCTGCGGGACGACGCCCGCGGGCACGACAGCACGAGCGGAAATTGCGGTCGTGTTGTCGGAATGGAGCTTGGAGTCTTCCAGAAGGACTTTCAGGGCGGGCGTCCCGTATCATTTCCAGTTGACGAACGCCGGCACGGGGGAGCATGAGTGGGCGGTCGTGCCCGGCGGGGCGACGGACGAAAGTGAGGCGCTTTTCGAGGTCGAGGAAGACTGGCTGCCGTCCGGAGCGACCATTTCGCGGACGTTCACTTTCCCGGGACCGGGCCGGTATGACTTTGTCTGCCTGCTGCCGGGACACCTGGAGGCAGGCATGCGTCTCCCCGTCGAGGTCCTGGCTAGATAGACCGCGGCGCGAGAGCGATCTCGCTGTAGTCGCGAACGAGATCATCGAACACCGCGCTCCACGACCGCGCGCTCGCGGCGCGCAAGGCCGCGGCCGCCATGCGGGATCGCTCCGCGGGATCGGTGGCCAGCCGGTAGATACCCGTCGCCAGCGCGGCGTCGTCGCCGGGTGGGACGAACGCGCCCGCTTCCTCGCCGACGACTTCGCGGGTGGGGCCCGCGTCAGCCGCGACGACCGGCAGTCCCGACGCCATCGCCTCCAGCAACACCTGGCCGAACGTATCCGTGGTGGACGGAAACACGAACAGGTCGGCCGACGCGTACGCCTCGCTCAGTGACTCGCCCGAGAGCCTGCCGGTGAAGACAGTGTCCGCCGGTGACTGCGATCGCAGCCGCTCCTCGTACGGGCCTTCGCCGACGACGACGAAGCGGATTGACTTCTCACCAGCAAGCCGCCGCATCGCGGCGGCGGCGACGGCGAGCCCTTTCTCCGCGGCGATCCGGCCGATGTACGCGACGACGACCGTGTCCGGTCCCGCCCCGAACCGCGCCCGCATCGCGGCGCTGCGCTTGGCCGGACTGAAACGCGCCATGTCCACTCCGCGCCCCCAGATTCTGGTGTTGCGGAATCCCTTTCCGTCCAGCTCCTCGCGGATCGCGTTCGACGGGCAATACGTTCTGAGTCCGCTGTTGTGAAACCAGCGCAGGAACGACCAGCCGGGAGCGCTGAGCTTCCCGAGCTTGTAGAACGCGGCATACTGGCTGAAGCTGGTGTGATACGACGTGACCATCGGAACGCGCAGCGCCATCGCCGCGCGGCGGGCGGCGAGCCCCACTCCGAATGGAGTCGCGACGTGGACCAATGTTGGACGCCACGCTGCGAGCTCGCGCGCGAGCGGCCCCGGCGGCGGCGCCGACACACGCAGCTGCGGATATGCCCAGAACGGAATGCTCGGCCAGCGCCTGACCGCTGATTCGGCCGCCGGCGCGCGCGGGTCAGTCGTCGTGCCGACGCGCACCTCGCCCCCGCGCTCGCGAACCGCGTGCGCGAGCCGGCCGAGCGCCGCGGCGACGCCATTCATGTGCGGTGGGAACGTGTCGGTGAAGATCGCGAGCCGCATCCCTTCCGCGGACGACTCCGGGGCGAGCGTCATTTCGCGATGCCGGCGTATACCTGGAACAGCCTGTCGAACGTGCCTGTCCAGCTGTGCTCCTTCTCCGCGTGCGCGCGCCCTCGCGCGCCAAGCGCGGGGAGATCGGCGCGCAGCATCGAGGACACTTCCTCGGCGAGGCTCGCCGCGTTCCCGGTGACGAACAAGCGGCCGGCGCCCGATCGCTGCACGTGCTCGGCGACGGCGCCGCGGTCGCACGACAGCACCGGGATGCCCGTCGCGAGCGCCTCGACCGCCGCGAGGCCGAACGTCTCGACAGGTCCGGGCGCGATGTAGAAGTCGAGCGCGGCCACGAGGTCCGCGAGCCGGTCGCGATTCTGCTCGAACGGGAGCCATCGTATCCGCTTCGCCTTCGCCCGCGCCTGGAGCTGGGCGCGCAGCGGACCGTCGCCGATCATGAGCAGCGTCGCGTCGGTCTCGCCCTCCACGATGGTCCACGCGTCGATCAACACGTGCAGATCTTTCTCGCGCGCAAATCTGCCAACGTAGGCCGCCAGCGGCCCTCCGGGGAGCGAATGCTCGCGCCGGGTCTCGGCGGCTCGCTCCTTTCTGCGCGGGTGGAAGCGATCGAGGTCCACGCCCATCGGCACGCGCACGGTGTTCTCGACTCCGACCCGCCGCAGCTCGGAGGCCGAGAAATCGGAGGCGACCAGCGTCGTGACGAACAGCCGGTCGAGCGCCCGCAGATAGCCGTACGCCATTTCGCGCGCGGCCGTCCACGCGATTCCCGTCTTGTGATGCGGAGCGATGATGTTGGGGAAGTCGCTGTGGAAGAAGCAGACTATGGGGATGTCCGTGCCTCGCGCGGCGCGATTGGCGATCCACGGAACGATTCCCGTGCTGCCGACCTCGATCACGCTCGGGCGCTCGTGCGCGAAGATGCGGGTGTTCGCCCGCAGGCCGGACATGAATCTGTACGGATGCTGCGTGGGGACCGGCTGGCCGCGCAGGCGATAACAGCGGACGCCGCTGGACTCAGTGACCGTGTCGTCCGGACCGGGAACCACCAGGACGTGGCGCAACTCGGGGGAGGCCTCGACGTACTTCGCCTTCTCCAGGAGGTATGTCCGGATGCCGCCCGTGGTCTCGCCGAAGAACTCGGTGATGTCGAGAACGCCGAGCCTGGCGCCCGGCCTGAGCGTCGCGGGCAGCGGCGCCGTGCGGAGGTCCAGGGCCGGCGGGCGCACGCGTGGAAACAGCGCCTGCTCGAGTGTGCTGGTGCGGGAGTCGTGCGAAGCCGGCGCGGACGGGCCGGCCATCAGATCGCGATTACTAACGCTCCCGTGAGAATCGCGATCGCCTGACCGATAACGACATCACCCGGGTAGTGCACGCCGAGGAAGACGCGCGACACGCCGACGGCCAGCGCGAGCGCGAGGAGGGGCGCCGCCCAGGCGGGGAAAGTCATCGCGTACACGACGGCGACCGACATGGCGGCGGCAGCGTGCCCCGAGGGGCAGGAGAAACGATCCGGCTCTTCGATGAACGTGGAGCAGCCGACGCTGGTGGACGGCCGCGGACGGCTGAGCTTCCGCTTCATGACCTGCACGACGAAGTGCGAGATACCGAGGGTCAGCAATGCGTTCCACGCCGCGAGCTGCAGCAGGTCCTGGCCGAAAGCGAGCGGTACGAGCCCGGCGGTGACGGTCACCTGTACGCCGCCGAGGTGAGTGATGATCCGCCAGAAACGCTGCACCGCATGGGTCGCGGCTGGCCCGATCGCCCACCGGTTGAAGAGAGCCCGGTCCCGCCGGTCGAGTTTGTTCAGGAGGGAGGTCGAAGTTTCCACCTGCGCAAAATATCGTTGCCGGCCCGATTTGGCGAGTCGCGTTACGATCCCGGTACACGGCACGCCTTTCGCTTTGTGGGGAGTCGGACCTTCACGGAGCACCGTTGCCGACATCCAGGAAGAAGTCCCCGTCGGAGCCACCCAGGCTCCCACCGCTCGACCGGCGTTTGAGGTTCGGCCGATGGCAGATAGTCGGACTTGCCATGCTGATGGCGATTCCCGTATTGGCAGCGTTCGAGGTGTTCGGCCAGGGAAGCAGCACCGTCAATTATCGCGGCTCGACTCTCGGCATATTCGCGGAGTATCCGTCGCGCATCCGTCACGGCACGCAGGAGGAAGTAACCGTGCACGTGACCAATCGCGGATCGGTCGCGCTCGACACCGTTACCGTCCTGTTCGACTCGAGCTATGTCGCGCGATTCGGCGCGGTGCAGTTCCTGCCGTCGCCGACCGATGTCTATGTGGTGAAGCTCGCCGGCGTCGGTACAGGTGAGACGCGAGCCGTCCGGCTGAGTCTGCGTGCGAACAAATACGGGCGACACCGGGGGCGCATCGCTGCGGCGCACGCCGGCGACACGGCGCGCGTCACGGTCAATACGATCGTCTTCCCTTGAGGAGGCAGGAATGGAGACAGTTCTGCGCATCGGCTTCATCTACTTCTTCCTGATGGTCGCGTTTCGCGCGATGGGCAAGCGTGAGCTCAACAAGATGTCGGCGTTCGAGCTCGTCATGCTGCTGCTGATTCCCGACCTCTTCCAGCAGGCGGCGATCCGCGAGGATTTCTCGATGACCAATGCCACCGTCGCGACGGCGACGCTGATGACTCTGGTTTTTCTGACGTCCGTAATCAGTCACGTGTCGAAACGCGCCCATGAAGTGATCAACGGCGCGCCGACGGTGCTGGTGACGGCCGGCCGCTACGTCGAGGAGAACATGAACCGGGAGCGCATCGCCCCGGACGAGCTGCTGGCCGAGATGCACAAGGCGGGGTACGAGCGTCTCGAGCAGATCAAGTGGGCAATCCTCGAGGATGACGGCAAGATCTCGCTCGTTCCCGTGGATGGGGAACACCCGCCGCAGAGATCGGACGACGACCCCGATCCCTCCTGACCTGCGCTGTACTTACAGCGGCTGGTATATTCGTAGTGCGCCGACCCGGTAGCTCAGTTGGTAGAGCAGCGGCCTTTTAAGCCGTAGGTCCTGGGTTCGAGTCCCAGCCGGGTCATTCCCGATTATTCTCCCGCTCCTTCCGCTGCCCGTACGCCGTCATCCCCTGCGGCTTGTACACGGCCAGCGCCGTCGCGACGAGAAGCAGCACCGACGCGGCGACGGCGTATCCCTCGCTACCTTTTGGGCCATGCAAGAAGGGGCCGACTCCGGAAAGTGGCGAGCACTCGCGCTGCTCGGAAGCGCCGAGCTGCTCGGCATGTCGCTCTGGTTCTCGGCGAGCGCGGTGTCGCCGCAGCTGGCCGAGCGCTGGGGGTTGAGCGCCGCGGACGCCGGCTGGCTGACGACGGTGGTGCAGCTCGGGTTCGTGGCAGGTACCGCGGTCTCGGCGACGCTCAATCTGGCCGACATAGTGCGCTCGCAGACGCTGTTCGCGCTTTCCGCGCTGGCGGGTGCCGCCGCCAACGCCGCGGTCCTCACCGCCGGCGGTTACGAGAGCGCGCTGGCGCTGCGGTTTCTCACGGGCTTCTGCCTGGCGGGCGTGTATCCGCCGGCCATGAAGATGATCGCGACGTGGTTCCTTAATCAGCGGGGACTCGCGATCGGCACGATCGTCGGCGCGCTCACTATCGGGAAAGCAACGCCGTATCTGGTGAAAGCGATCCCCGAGACGGGGCCGGCCCCAGTCGTGCTCGCCGCGTCGGCTGGCGCGGTCGTCGCCGCGCTCCTGGTATCGGCCGGGTTTCGCGACGGGCCATACGCGTTCGCGGCCCGGCCTTTCTCCTGGGGGCTCGTCGGCTCGGTCGCGCGAGTGCGCGAGTGGCGGCTCGCGACGGCGAGCTACCTCGGCCACATGTTCGAGCTGTACGCGGTATGGACCTGGATCCCGGCGTTCCTTGCCGCGAGCGTGCTGGCGCGCAATCCGGATTCGACCGCGCCCGTCACCCTGCTCTCGTTCCTCGCCATCGCAGTCGGTGGGGCTGGCTGCATCTGGGGCGGACTGTTTGCCGACAGGGAGGGGAGGGAGAAGCTGGTGACCATATCGCTCGTCGCGAGCGGCGCGTGCTGCCTGCTGAGCACCGCGCTCTTCGGCGCTTCCCTCTGGCTGCTCGCGCCGTTCGCGCTCGCCTGGGGATTCTTCGTGATCGCCGACAGCGCGCAGTTCAGCACACTCGTCACGGAATCGGTGCCGCGGCATGCCGTGGGAACGGCGCTCACGATGCAGACTTCGTTGGGATTCCTGCTCACGATGCTGCCGATGCAGCTCGTCCCCGAGGTTGCCGCGCGCGTGGGATGGCGATGGTCGCTCGCTTTTCTTGCGCTTGGTCCGGCCGCCGGCATCGTCGCGATCAGACGGCTCCGTTTGCTGCGAACTACCACTGCGAACTGAATAGCTGACGGCTGCCCGCAAAACAAACGCTGCCTGCTTTTCGGCTGCGTGCGACGTTGACCGGTCAACATCGTAGGCAGCCAAACAGCGGGCAGCGTCTCTTAGCGGGAAGCTGTCAGCTATTCGGTTCGCAGTGCCGTAACGCTGCTATCGCCCCGTCATCGATTTCTCCGGCGGCACCGCCGGTCCCAATCCGTCGGGATCGTGATGCTTCTGGTGCGTGAGCAGCCGGTAGAACGCCCAGCCCGTTAGCCCGAGCACGAAGGTCCAGCTCAGGGCCATGAAGATGATCGCTCCGGTCGTCATACGGTCGTCCTCCCTGACTGGTCGACTTCGACGAAGCCGACACGGTCGTCATAGTTGTTGCGCTTCCATGCGATCCGGATGAGGAACGCGAACACGACGGCAAAGCCGACGATGATCAATCGCGCGGTCGTGACGTACGGATGCATCTCCGGCGTGAGCGTGCCGCCGCCTGCCGCCTTCGCGTTGCTCAGGATCGGAATGGCGTCCTGGAAGCCCCACCACCCGAGAATGAAGAGCAGGTAGACGGGCGTGACATAGGTCATCACGAACTTGAAGATGCGCGGGATCTGGATGTCCGCTCCCTGATGGATCGACGCCCACGCGTTCTCGGGCTTGAAGACCCACATGAACAGGATCGTCTCGATCACCGCAAGAACGACGAGTCCGAACGTGCCCGCCCAGTAATCCCACTCGTCGAGGAAGCCGTACTGCAGCCAGAAGATGTGCATCAGGCCGAACAGCAGCGTGATCAGGCCGAACGTCCACGCGATGGGCTCACGCTTCCAGCCGAACTCCTCGCGGAAGAACGCGACGATCGGCGTGAGCATCGCGACCGACGACGTAATGCCGGCGAAGAACAGGAGCGCGAACCACATGAAGCCGAGAACGTTGCCCATCGGCAGCTGCTGGAATACCACCGGCATGGTGGCGAAGCCGAGGTTGAACGAGCCGGACTGCGCGATGGCCATCGCGCCGGTGACGCCGAAGAACACCACGGCCGCCGGAATGGCGATCGTTCCGCCGAGCACGACCTCGGCCGTCTCGTTCGTGGCCGCGGTCGCGATTCCATTCAAGGCGATGTCGTCCTTCTTCGATAGATACGAGGCGTACGCCTGGAGCGAGCCCATGCCCACCGACAGCGTAAAGAAGATCTGTCCCGCCGACGCCAGCCACACGCTCGGCTCGTCGAGCCGTGAGAAGTCCGGGTTGTAAATGAACTGCAGACCCTGGAACGCCGTCTCGCCGCCGGGGCCGGCCGGAAGGAAGATGACCACGACCGCGAGCACGGTCGCGAACAGAAACAGGATCGGCATGCCGATTCGCGCGAGCTTCTCGATGCCGCCGGAGATCCCGCGCGACAGGATCCAGATGTTGACGAACAGCGTCACCAGGAAAAATCCGAGCGCCGCCATGTGGCTGCTGCCCGGCGTGATGCCTTGATATGTCTGGAGATAAGTCACCATCGCTTCCTGCGATGTATTTCCCCAGTAATCCTTGACGATCGAGAAATACGCGAACGCGAGCGTCCAGCTCTCGATGTACGTGTAGTAGATCATTACCGTCAGCGGGATGATCATGCCGACGACGCCCAGGTACTTGGCGGCCGGATGCTTCCACAGCGCCGCGAACATTCCGGGGATGTGCCCCTTTCTGAACCGGCCGCCGTTGCGCCCGACGCCCCACTCGATCCACATCAGCGGGATGCCGAGCAGCAGCAGCGCGATGAAGTAGGTGATCATGAAGGACCCACCGCCATTCACCGCGGCCTGGCGCGGGAAGCGGAGGAAGTTGCCGAGTCCGACGGCGTTGCCAGCCATGGCGAGGATCAACCCGATGCGGGTTCCCCACGCCTCGTGTGAAACTCCGGTGTTCTCAGTCGCTTGGCTCAAGGACATACCTCGGTCAGTGGTGTGGCCGATCCTGTGGGAGCGCTATCGCCGGAAATAAGCGTTCCGGCCCCCGCGCAGGGAAGGGGGAAAAGTTGCCGCCCGCTAGGGGCCCGATTTGCCCCCGCGCTTTTCGACGAGCTCGATCCCGCCCAGCACCATGCTCTTGTCAATCGCTTTCGCCATGTCGTACACGGTGATCAGCGCGACCGATACCGCCACGATCGCTTCCATCTCGACGCCCGTGCGGCTTACCGTTCGCGCGATCGCTTCGGCGCGGATCCCGGGCAGGGAATCATCGAGCTCGAGTGTGACGTCCACGTCCGTGAGCGGCAGCGAGTGGCAGAGAGGAATGAGCTCCGCGGTGCGCTTCGCGGCGAGCACGCCGGCGACGCGCGCGACGCCGAGCACGTCACCCTTGGGCGTCCGGTTGTCGCGGATGGCCGCGAGCGTGGCGGTCAGCATGGTGATGTTCCCGCGGGCCCGCGCCATGCGCTCGGTCTCCGGCTTGGCCGTCACGTCCACCATGCGCGCGCGCCCGCTCTCGTCCACGTGGCTCAGCTTCGCGTCCCGCCGCGGCGCCGTCATGCGAGATGTTCGCTCAAGTCGAGCACCAGCTTGGCAGTTATCAGCTGCGGGTTGACGTTTCCGCCGGCGCGTTCCTTTGCGACCTCGACCAGATCGGCCGCGGCCGCCAGCCGCGCGGCTCGCGGGCCGTCGTTCCGCGACAACGCCTCACGCGTGCGCTCCGACAGTAGCACCGTGAGCGCGTCCAGCGAATCGGTGAACGCGCCTCGCGCGTTGCTCACGCCGCGCGTGAGCGCGAGCGAGAAGCGCTCGGGCGAGCGGCTCGCCGCCGCGTCCAGCATCCGGCGCGCGACCGTGATCGCCTGCGCGTCCTCGGACTCGTCGAGCACTCGGCCCGGCGCTCCGCCCAGGAGATCGGCGCGCGGGTCGGCCCGCTTGGCTTTCTTCAAGTACGCGCGGACGAACGGATCCAGGAGGAAGTCCGCCACGTCTTTCTCGGTGAGCCGCGGGACGCGCACGGCCGCTACTCGCGAGCGGATCGTCGGAAGCAGCGCCGCCGGCTCGCTCGACGTGAGCACGAAGAACGTGTCGGCCGGTGGCTCCTCCAGGAGCTTGAGCAGCGCGTTGGCCGCCTGGTCCGCGCCTTCCTGCGATACCATCCGCTCCGCGTCTCCGATGATGAAGACTTTCCGCGTGGCGAGCGCCGGCGCGAGCACCGCGTCCCGCGTGAGCGAGCGGACCGCCGCGATGAAGATTCCCTCGCTGCCCGACGGCGACTCGTACAGCCCGCCCTCCGACGCGCGCTCCGCGATCGTTTCCCTGTAGTCGTCGCGCACGTCGTCGGGATCCGGGTCCGAATCCTTCAGCCGCGGCCGCGGAAAGAACCAGTGCAGGTCGGGATGCTGCAGCTCGCCCATGTACCGGCAGTGCTGGCACTTCCCGCACGGGCGATCTTCGCCGGAGCAGAGGAGCAGCTGGCCGAGCCAGAGCGCCAGCCGCTGCTTGCCGATTCGCGCCGGTCCGTGGAGCAGCAGGCTGGATGGGAGCCGCCCGGCTGCCGCGCTCGCCGCCAGCCGTTTCCGCAGCGAGCCATGTCCGTACAGCGGGATGAGGGGCATGCCGGAATATGGCACGGTTCGTGACCCCGATGCATGGCAGCAACGACCTCAGGAGACGATTATGCCAGGAAAAAAAGGCGCCCATGGCCCCGGAAAATTCGATCCGACCGGCCGCGGCCACAGCCCGCGCGGCTCGTCCGTCACAGACCAGAAGAGCAATCCCGGGGATGAGCGCGTGAATACCGAAGACAAGATTCGCGTCGCGCAGACCGAGACGGACGACAAGGAGTCGCTGATCCCCAGGACTCACGAGAATCCGGCGCTGGAAGATCTGCGCCGGAGGCGCGAAGAAGCTGCACAGGACCGCGCGGAAGATTGAGCCGCGCCGCAACCGCCGGCGCACACGCGCTGACCCAACGGGAGAGTCCGCATGGCTGAGTCACTAAAAGGAAGGAAAGTCGCCTTTCTCGCGACCGATGGCGTCGAGCAGGTCGAGCTAACCGAGCCGTGGAACGCGCTCCGCGCTGCCGAGGCCGACTTGTGTCTCGTGTCCGACAAGGAGGGCGAGATCCAGGGGGTGAACCATGGCGAGAAAGCCGACAAGTTCCGCGTGGACAAGCTCGTGGACCAGGTCACGGCGCGCGACTTCGACGCCCTGGTCCTGCCCGGCGGCGTCCGCAGCCCCGACAGGCTCCGCACCAATCCGAAGGCCGTGGAGTTCGTGCGTGGCTTCATGGAAGCCGACAAGCCGGTGGCAGCCATATGCCATGGCCCCTGGCTGCTGGTCGAGGCCGGCGCGGTGAAGGGCCGGACCCTCACGTCGTGGCCGAGCCTCCGCACCGACATCGTGAACGCGGGTGGGGAGTGGGTGGACAAGCAGGTGGAAGTCGATCAGAAGCTGGTGACCAGCCGGAAGCCGGATGATCTGCCGGCGTTCTGCCAGAAGCTCGTGAGCATGCTCGTGACCGCGATCGATGAGCGGAGACTCGACCGGATGGGCGAGCAGAGCTTTCCGGCGAGCGACCCGCTTCCCGGCCCTATTTCCATTCCGTAGGGTGCGGCGCCGGGCCGCGAAAGACCGACTATCTTTGTGCGGTAAAGTACTTGACCTACACGGGACTCGCGCGATAGACTAAGCGCATGGCCTCGGTCAGACCGATTCGAAAAGTGACTCCGGCGGAAGCAGAGCCCGCGCTCCACATCCGGGCGATGGACAATCTCGCGTTCATCCGCGACACGATGGAGCGCGCGGGCGCGTTCACCGCGGTGTCCGGGTGGGGCATGGTGATCGTCGGAGTCGCGGCGCTGATCGCGGCGAGCGTCGCGGCCTGGCAGCCGACGGAAGTGGCCTGGCTCAATACCTGGCTCGCCGCCGCCTTGCTCGCGCCCGTCATTATGATCGCGGCGATCGTGCGCAAGGCGCGCGCCGCGCGGCTGCCTCTCATGTCCGGAGCGGGCCGCAAGTTCCTGCTCAGCTTCTCTCCGCCGATGGTCGTCGGCGCGCTGCTCACGTTTCAGCTCTACAACCTCGGGATGTACGACGTGCTTCCGGGGATGTGGCTGCTCATCTACGGGACGGCCGTCGTGGCGGGCGGAGCGTTCTCCGTGCGCGTGGTGCCGGTCATGGGCTTCTGTTTCATGATCGCCGGCGCGATCGCGCTGTTCACGCCGCCGGCGACGAACGACATCCTGATGGCCGCCGCCTTTGGCGGTCTGCACATCGTATTCGGAATACCGATCGCGAGGAGGCACGGTGGCTAAACAGGGAGCCGTCCGCCAGGACCGCGGTGCCGCGGATCCGGCCAAGCTGCGCTCGGTGCGCGGACGCGCCATCGGTCCGGACACCGCCGAGTTCGATCGCCTGATTCACGAGCGGGTACGACTCGGGATCGTGAGCGCCCTCGCAGTGAACGAGAAGCTGAGCTTCAACGACCTGAAGAAGCTGCTCAAGATCACCGATGGCAACCTCAGCGTCCACGCCCGGAAGCTGGAGGACGCCAACTACGTGAGCTGCACCAAGTCCTTCGAGGGGCGCGTGCCGAGGACCGAGTACAGGCTGACCGCGGAAGGGCGCCGCGCAATCGAGCGATATCTGAATCACATGGAAGCTCTCATTCATGCGACGCGTGAGCACAAGTAGAAGGATGGACCTGGCCCGCCCGGCGCACCGGCCGAAAGGCAAGGTGCCGCACGCGCCCGAGGCGCGGGACGAGAGCGGAGCCGGTCTGCACGTAGCGATCATCATGGACGGCAACGGGCGCTGGGCGGTCAGCCGCGGCAGCAGCCGCCCCGCCGGCCACATCGAGGGCGCGCGCACGGCCCGCCGGATCGTCGAGGCCGCGCCGCAGTGCGGCATCCGCGTGCTCACGCTGTACGCTTTCTCGGCGGACAACTGGAACCGCCCGCAGCGCGAAGTGGCGATGCTGATGCGGCTGTTCAGGCGATATCTGCTGTCCGAGGTGGATCGGTGCATCGCCAACGGAGTGCGGCTGACCATCATCGGCAGGCGGGACCGGGTTCCGGGCGAGGTCCGCAAGGCGATCGAGTCCGCGGAAGCGGCAACGAGCGAGGGCCGGACACTCGACCTGAGAATCGCCGTGGACTATTCCGCGCGTGATTCGATCCTGCGCGCCGCGCGCCGCGCGGCCGACCATCACCTCTCGCGCGAGCAGTTCAGTCGCCTGCTCGGCGAAGTCGAGCACGACCGCGGTCCCTCGCGCGAGGTGGATCTGCTGATCCGCACGGGCGGGGAGCAGCGGCTCAGCGACTTCCTTTTGTGGGAGTGCGCGTACGCGGAGCTGTACTTCTCCGACATCCTGTGGCCTGACTTTTCCGCCAAGGACCTGCACGCTGCCGTAGCTGAGTTTCATGCGAGAGAACGCCGCTTTGGCGGCGTCCCGGCGGCAGCGGCTGGCTGACCGTCGCCCGGGCTCCAGCCCGGGTCCAAGCGGAATCCAAGTAAGGAGTGTGGCAGTAGGGAGTCGACAGTTTGGAGTGGCTACTCCCAACTGCCACACTCCCTACTGTCACACTCCCTACTTGGATCCCCCGTCGCCTTCCGGGAGCCACCGGCGTCTTAACGATTGCCTGCCTCGTCAGTCCAATCCTGCGACCCCACACACCGTGCCGGGTCTATCTCAACGAGGATTGGAGGCATGATGAATCGGATTCGTATCGCGGCGGCCGCCGCCGCAATGCTCATCGGCGCCGCAACGGTCGTCGAAGCCCAGAACCCGGCGCCCCAGAAAGGCGAGCGCGGTGACAGAGAGCACCGTGGCGCTCAGGGGATGATGGACAGCCTGAACCTGACCAACGCGCAGAAGGAGCAGATCCAGGCGATCCGCGCGAAGTATCGGCTGCGTTTCGAAGCGCTCCGCGACAGCACGCGCCCCAACGCGCAGGCCGCGCGCGCCGCGCGCCAGGCCGGCGATACGGCTGCCGCCCGCGCGGCGATGGAGCGCGTTCGCGCCCAGGGAACCGCGGTAGCGGCTCTGCGCCAGCAGGAGCAGGCCGAAGTGCGGGCCGTCCTTACGGCCGACCAGCGAGCGAGGTTCGACGCGAAGCACGCGCAGATGCGCGAGCGCATGGCGCAGCGCGATTCCGCCGGTAAGGCGCAACGGCGCGGCATGCGCGGTCGCCGCCCGATGGGTGGCGCGCGTCCGGCGCGTCCGGCGCGTCCGGCGAGACCGGCTCAACCACGCGGTTAGGTCGGACGGTCAGGAACGAGCACGAGCCGGGATCCGAAAGGGTCCCGGTTTTTTCATTCAGCCGCCCCATGCGGCTATTTTCGATGCGTGGATAACCTCGGCGCCACGGAGCTCGCCGGAATAATCGGGCTCATTGGACTGGTGGTGGTGATCGCCGCCGCGCTCTCGGGCCCGATGGATCGCGTCGGAGTGCCGCAGGCGGCGATTTTTCTGGCGCTCGGCGCGTTGCTCGGGCCGCACGCGCTCGGCCTGGTGGATTTCGGCTTCGACTCGGTCGCGCTTGGCGCCATCGTGATCGTGAGCCTCGTGTTGGTGCTCTTCTCCGATTCGGTGGCGGTCGATTACTCCGGCCTGCGGCGGCACGCGAAAGTCGCGGCGGTGGCGCTGGGGCCCGGAACGTTGCTCACCGCGCTGCTGATCGCGGGCGGGGCGATGCTGCTCATTCCGCTTCCGGTTCCCGGCGCGCTTCTCCTGGGCGCCGCGCTTGCCTCCACCGATCCCGTGATGATGCGCGGCCTGCTGCGCCAGCAGAACGTGCCGACCGCAGCGTCATTGGCTCTTCGGGTGGAGAGCGGACTGAACGATCTGGTGGTCCTGCCCATAGTTCTGCTCGCGATGGCGGTGATGGAGCGCGGCGGGAGTCTGCCGCTGTCGGAGGCGACCGTGGTTTCCGCGCGGATCTTCCTGCTGGGCCCCGCCGTCGGCGCGGCGGTCGGTCTCGTTTCCGTGCGCGTCCTCGAGAGCGTGCGAGCCCGCTTCGGAATGCGGCGCGATTACGAGGCGCTGTACGTGATCGGCGTCGCGTTCAGCTCGTACGCCGCCGCCGAGATGCTGCACGGCTCCGGATTCATGGCGGCCTTCTCGGCCGGTCTCACCGTCGCGCTTCTCGACGTCGAGCTGTGCGATTGTTTCACCGAGTACGGGCAGGCCACGAGCGAGATGTTCCTGCTGTTCGCGTTCGTCGCGTTCGGCGCGTCATTGATCTGGCTTGGCCTCGAAATCCTGACGGCCCGCACCGTTGCGTTCGCGGTGTTTGCGGTATTGGTGCGGTCCGGCGTGATGGCGCTGGCGATGGGACCGCTGCGACTGGATCCGGTGAGCAGGCGGCTGGTGGTATGGTACGGTCCGCGCGGCCTCAATTCGCTGCTGCTGGCGCTGCTGCCGGTGTTCGCCGGGATCGCGGGGGCGGAGGAGCTGTTCTCGTTCGCCGCGCTGACCGTCCTCCTTTCGCTCGCGCTGCACGGTTTCCTGCTCGTCAAGCTTACGCGCGGACTGCCGGAGCGCGCGGTGACGGGCGAGGTGCCTGTCGCGGGCGGCGCGGCGACTTCGCCCGCCGGGGGCGAGACAATCACGCTCGACGAGATCGCGCGTTTGCGTGATTCGGGAGAAGACGTAATAGTGCTCGACGTCCGTACGGACAAGTCCTACGACTCGTCCGACCGGAAAGCGAAAGGAGCGTTGCGTGTTCCGCCCGGCAGAGTCGTGGAGAGCGCTGCAAGTCTCGCGTTGCCGAGGAATGCGTGGCTCGCCGCGTACTGTACCTGACGGCACGAAGCCACAAGCGCCCGGGTGGCGCGAGAGCTGAGAGCGGCGGGCTGGCCCAAGGCGCGCGCCATCAAGGGAGGGTGGACCGCCTGGCAGGAGAGTGGGTTACCCACGGAGAACAAGTAGCGATTCCGATATAGTTGGCGGATTACCGGGCGGCTCTTATGTTTGCCTCGCCTAGCTGAAGGGCGACGCAATGGAAGAAAACACCACCGTTACCGGCGAGTTTACCGCCAGATACACCATCGAGCGCGAGCTCGGCCGCGGCGGCGCCGCAGTCGTGTATCTCGCGCGCGACAACCGGCAGGAACGGCACGTCGCCCTCAAGGTTCTGCACAAGGAGCTGGCCCAGGCCATCGGCGCGCAGCGCTTCCTGCGTGAGATCAAGCACAGCTCCGCGCTCCAGCACCCGCATCTCCTCACGATCCTGGACTCGGGCGAGTCCCGCGGGACGCTGTACTTCGTCATGCCGTACATGCCGGACGGATCTCTCCGCACTCGGATCGCGCGGGAGAAGCAGCTTCCAATAGACGACGCGCTGCGGATCACGAAGGACGTCGGGGAAGCGCTGGCGTACGCCCATTCGAAGGGCATCGTGCACCGCGACATCAAGCCCGACAACGTGCTTTTCTCGGCGGATCACGCGTGCCTCGCCGATTTCGGGATCGCGCGCGCAGTGGATTCCGCCGCGGCAGACACGCTCACGTCCACCGGTCTCGTGGTGGGGACGCCCGCGTACATGAGTCCGGAGCAGGCGAGCGGCGAGAAGACCGTGGACGCGCGGAGCGATCAGTACAGCCTCGGATGCCTGCTGTACGAGATGATCACGGGATTGCCGCCGTTCATCGGCGCGACGCAGCAGTCGGTGATCTCGCAGCGGTTCACGCAGCCGCCGCCGTCCATGCGCGCGCACAGGCCGAATGTCCCGGACCACGTGGAGCGTGCCGTGAAGCGCGCACTGGCGGTCGTGCCCGCCGACCGGTTCGCCAGCGTGACTGAATTCCTTGCCGCGCTGAATGATCCGAGCGCCGCGCCCGAGCCGGTGTCAGTCCATCGAATCCGGCGGCGCTGGTTCGCGGTGGGCGCCGCGGCGGCGATCGTTGCGGTCGTGGTGATCGCGGCGAAGCCGGGAGCGAACTGGGTGCGGGGCCTGGCCGGGGCGCAGGTGGACACGGCGAAGTTCGTGGTGCTGCCGCTCCGGTCGGAGGCGGATTCGGCCGACGGCGTCCGCGTCGCGGCCGCGATCCATGCCGGACTCGGTCGCTGGGCAGACTTGCCGCTCGAGAATCAACTGACCGTCACCGATGCGGTGCGCGATCGCGGCCCGGTCACGTCGCTCGAAGACGCTTATGGCGTCGCGCGCAAGCTCGGCGCGGGCAAGCTCGTCTGGGGACAAGTGGTACGGGAGGGGGAGCAGACGATAGTGCATGCCGAGCTGTACGACGTGTCTGCGAGGAAAGGGATCGGTCGTACCAGAGTTGCTCTACCCGGCGGAGAGATCGCCGACACGCTCTTCTTCGACATCGGGACCTCGCTTGCCGGCGCGGGAGCGATGCCGCGCGGAATGGACGCCGGCGTGCGCGGGACCAGCTCCTGGAGCGCGTGGCAGGCGTACTCGCGTGCCGTCGCCGCTCTCGCCCAGTGGAGGCTCGCCGAGGCCGAGCGGGATCTGCGGGCGGCGGTGAGCGCCGACCCCGATTTCGGAGTCGCGCAGCTGCATCTAGCCCAGATCCTGAGTTGGACGCGCCCCGTTGATGATCGCGCCTGGCTGGTCAACGCGCGCCGGGCCGTCGCTTCTCGCTCCGAGCTGCGCGAGCGCGACGCGCAAAGGGCGGAAGCGCTGCTGAGCTTCGGTCTTCGCGAATTCGACAGGTCCTGCAGGCTGTACAGCTCGCTGGTGCGGCAGGACACGCTGGATCCGGTCGCCTGGTTCTCGCTTGGCGGGTGCCGGCGCGCCGACAACGTCGTCGTTCCCGACCGGCGCAGCCGCTCCGGGTGGAGCTTCCGAAGCAGCTGGCACGAAGCCGGACTCGCGTTCGCGCGCGCGTACGACATTGACCCGAGGCTGCATGCCATTCCGCGCTTCGATTGGGTAAGGCCTGTCTTCGCGATCGACCGCAACAGGATCCGACTTGGGCAAAAGACGGTTGACGGCCCGCCGGAGTTCGGCGCCCGTCCGAGCCTTGTCGCGGATACGATCGCGTACACGCCATATCCGATGCCGGATTTCGAGCAGGAGAACAGCGCGTCCTTCAGAGCGCGAATGGCCGAAGCGCTCAATCATAACCGCGACGTGCTGCTGGGAATCACGACAGCGTGGACGCAGACGTACCCGCGCAGCGCGGATGCCTTCAGGGCTCTGGCCGCGGTGCGGGAGAATCGCGACGAGCTGACCGGGGCGGACGCGTCCGCGGGCGCGCTGCCCGCGCTCAATCGCGCGATGGAGCTGGCCGGCACGAAGGCCGACAGCCTGGCGATTGGGGAGGCCGAGACTCGCGTCCTGCTGAAGCTCGGACTATTCACCCGCGCCAGAAGCCTCGCCGATTCAGTTCTCGCGCAGCTCGGAGCCCCATCGGTCGCGAACTGGAAATCGATAGCGCGACTGGCCGCCTTGACCGGCCGCGTCTCCGCGTTAGAGTCGTCGCTGCAGTTCTTCCCGTCGGAGCACGCGGGCGCGCGCGGGCTCGATCAGTCGGTCGGGAAAGCGGGCGGCCAGCTGTTGGCGCGGGCAGCGCTCCCCATATGCGGACAGAGCGCGGCAGCGGCCGAGCAAACGCTGCGCACGCTGATACAGACCAGGGTGCGGCCCGAAGACCGTAACGTGGCGAACACGCGCGTGCTCGGCCACGGCCTCAGCTATATGGCCTTGTGCACGGGCGGCAGGGCGATGGCGTCCGCGACGCGGGACGAGAGTCCGATCGCGCGGGCGCAGATCGCTTTCGCCCGCGGGGAGCTGGCTACTGCCCGCGCGATCCTCGACTCGCTGGACCGCGACAGGGAGACCATGCGGCCCGGTGACATGGCCGTCAACCTTGCCGTCCGGCACGCGGCCGTACGACTGAACCTCGGGGACACCGCGTCCGCCGTGCAAATCCTGGACAACACTCTCGAGGCGATTCCAACGTTGAGCGCGTCGATCTTCGGCGAGCATCCGCTCGAGCCCGCGATGCTGCTGCGCGCGATCGTCATGCGCGCCGACCTCGCGGCCGGGACCGATCCCGCTGCCGCCCGCCGATGGTCCCGCGTAGTGCTGGAACTGTGGCGTAACGCCGAGGCACCGCTGAAGCCAACCCTTGCGAGAATGGAGAGATTGTCGCAAATCGGGTCAGTCAGATCGCGCTAACCTTCGGCAAGGAGACGTGGTGAGACTCTGTGCGAGAAATGCGGTGCGAGCCGTGGCGCTCGCGATGGCGGCTCTGGTCGCGGCATCGTGCGGAGGCACCAATCCTCCCCCGGGCGGCACGCCGCCGACGGGCGCGTTGGGCATCCCGGGCGATTCGCTGCACAAGCTGGCCACGAACCCGGCGCTGTGGCCGGTAAAGCAATCGGCCGAGCGGAATTGCGAGGGATCGTGGCTGTGCTGGATTCCGTTCGGCAGGAAAGTAGAGGTGGACATCTATGCCGATACCGGAGCACGCAACACGAGCGCCAATCCGACTGCGTCAGGCCCCGTACTAATCGGCAAGTTCGACAACCGCGGGAAGTTCTCGGAGCGCCGGTATAATCTCACGAACGGGCCGTACGACTTCCTGTTGTTCGTCTATCCGGTTGCCGGAAGCCGTGAGGGCCGCTGGGTGGTCGAGAGAGTCGCGAAAGCGCCCACGGGCGGCAGCTATGAGCACGAGCAGGTCTCCGAGGGGCGCTACAAGGGCTGCGATCATCCTACCACCACCTACAACAAGTCCTTCGGGGAATTCCGAACGTGCGCGATGGGACCGCCCCCGCCGCCGCCCGGCGTGACGCGTACCGGCGCTCGCGCGACTGGCGGAGTACAGCACGCGGGTCTGGGGCTGTCCTCATTCTTCAGCGCGGTCAGCCTGCTGCTGTCCGAAAGCGGCGATCCCGCGTGGTTCACCTGCAAAGCAGGATGTTGCGTAGCGGACGCGTTATAGACCGACTCCATGCAATCACTTCAACGGAGCGAAGAATGAAATCGAGGACACCTGCTGCTATCGGGCGCTTAGCCGGTGCGCTGCTATTGACCGCGGCCATGGCCTGCGCGGGCGACAAGGCGGGGCCTCCGGACAGCACCGCGGCCGCGGCGGCGCCTGCGGCCTCGGCGGTGTTGCAGTCGCCGGTTCACAACATCCCCCCGGCAACCATTGCTGCGGCGCTGAACAATGCCGGGAAATGGACCAGCAAGCCGACGGAGGCAGAGCGGCGGTGCAAAGGAACGACGGCCTGCGACAACGAGGCTTCACCCGCGAGGGTGAAGGTAAGAGTCTGGGCAGAGACGAATGCCATGAATGTCGCTTTCGGAAGCGTGGGTGCGAGCGACGCCATCCTCATCGGGAAAATACAGAGCCTGGGCGCGCAAACTACGCGTACATACAACCTCTCCAACAACCGGCCGCACGCGGTGTACCTGGTGGACTCACTCGGGACGCCCTACTACGAGATTTGGGACGTGAACGGCCAGAGCAAGACCCGGGTAGCCGCGGGGAAGGTGAAGGAGTGCGGCCACAACCGGGAGTGGCAGTACTCGTTTGCTGTCTTCGCGACGTGTGAGACCTCGCCGACTAAGCACCTTGTTGCCGGCGCCGGCGATTCGGCATTCACGTGGGCGAGTTCTGACGCGGTGACCCATGACGATGGTCCGATCTGGTTTACCTGCACCTCGGGGTGCTGCACTGCGGAGATTCTGTAAACAGGGCTGACCCGGTAGCAAAAAAAACGGGCCGAGAATATCGGCCCGTTTTTTCATATGCTTATCCAGCTCCCGAGGAGGGACTCGAACCCCCGACCCGGTGATTAACAGTC
>CALMKE010000232.1 GCA_937867645.1 uncultured Gemmatimonadota bacterium
TGATGGGCCGGACATCTTCCTCGGGCACGTACGACTCTGATCTGTATGCCTACTCCGTACAGAGAGGATCCGCTCCGGTGGCAATAGATACGGCTTCGCAGCGAACGGTGGTGGCCGCCAGGTGGTCGCCGCGCGGGACCCGCGTCGCGTGGGTAGCGCGCGAGGGAGAGACGCGGCAGCAGGAGGTTTACGTGGCGCTCGCCGACGGAAGCCGGGCGCGCAACCTGAGCAGGAGTGAAGCGGAAGATTTCGACATCGCCTGGTCGGCGGACGGCGAGCACCTGGCCTTCACGAGCGAGCGCGACGGAAACGCGGAGATATACACCGTGGAAGTGGCCACCGGCGTGCTCCGACGCCGCACTTTCCATCCGGCGCAGGACAGCCGGCCACTCTTCTCTCCCGACGGCCAGTTCCTCAGCTTCGAGTCGTCGCGCCAGGGACGGCTCGACACGTACGTAATGACCTCATGGGCGGGCGCGCCGCGCAAGCTCATCGCGCCCGATAAGCGACTGGAGATTCTCGAATGGCGCGGTAGCGATCCGCCGTACGTGGACGTCGTATCCATCCGGACGAACGCGAGCATAGCCCCGGGCGACAGCGCGCTCGCGATAGCGGAAGCGGTCGACCAGTACGGGAATCGCATTAGCGCTGACGCGCCGCGATGGACCGCCCTCGACCCGTCGATAGTAGCCCTGCGGCCCGCGGCCGGAGCTACTGACCGTGTCTTTCTCGTCGCCGAGCGGCAGGGAACGGCGCGCATAGCGGTGGACGTCGGCGGGTGGCGAAGCGACACCGTGTTCGTGCAGGCGGCGCCGACGGGAATAGCCGTGCTGCGCGACTCCTTCGAATCGCACTCACTCTCAAGCTTCTGGAGCGTGCTGGGGTCGCCTACGCCGTTTACGGCGAAAGGCGTCGGGCGTGCCGGATCCTCGGGGCTCGTCCTCAACGGGGACGCTCAATGGGAGAGCGGCGTCCTTGGCTCGCAGTTTCTTACGTTGCGCCCCGGACTGTCGGTGCAGTTGTGGATCTCCGCGCCCTTCGGAAGCTACGGGCCGCTCGGTCGCGAAGTAAGCATCGCTTTGGTCGCCCCCGGCGCGCGCACATCAGTGGACTCGACCTCGCCGCAGTTTCTCAAACTCGTGTCTGTTACGTGGCTCGGCGATGCGGGGCGACTGCGGTACGCGGTGGAGCGCGAGTTCCGCACCGAGCCGGTGATCCTGGTCGGAAAGAGCAACCAGCACCTGGTGAAATTCGCGATCGAGGAATCCGGCCGCGCGGTCTTCTTCGTGGATGGGAAGATTCGGTGGCGCTCCACGATTCTGGCCGCGCCGCCCGACGGACCGCGCCGGGTTCAGCTCTGGATCGGAGCGAAAGCGACGGGAAGTGTCGCGGTGGTGGACGACGTCGAGATCTCGCCGTAGCGCAGCTAGCAGCCTCGCACCGGGATCCCGAAGGACAGCATGCCTACAGGGCCCGCGGGCGGCGGAGACGCGCGACTCCACCAGATCGTTCCAGCCGAGTAGTTGAACGGCGTTCCATCGAACGATGTCTCGAGGTAGGACGCCACCACGCTGTCAACGTCCACGACGTCCACGTATAGCACTCCGTAAGAAGTGGACGAGACTGAGGAGGGAACCCGCCGGAGAGCGTCCTGCACCGTGGCGTCGCCGATCTTGGTCCCGCCGGCAGTGAAGGTTCTCGAGGTGTACGGACCGCGCCATTGATTGATGTTCACGTCGGGCGTCACGCCCTGACACGCTTCGAGCGCGCCGGTGGTGGGCTTGACGCTCAGCTGGCTCAGAGTGCGCGGATACCTGCCCACGTTGCCGCGGTAGTTCTGGACGGTCTCGTTGAGCCCGTCGAGCGTTTCGGCGAGGGCCGCAGCGCGCGCTTCAGTCAGCTTGTTCATCACGGCAGGCAGCGCGATGACGGAGAGTGTGGCTATTATCGCCATGGTAACCAGTATCTCCGGAAGCGTAAACGCAGTCCGGCCGGTGCGGCGGCGCCTGAGTGTCAGCATCCAGAGCTCGGCGGAATCACGTTATAGGTAAGGGTCACCATCTTGGCGGCACTCGGCGCCGTCCAACGCACCTTGCCTGTTTGGTTGCCGCTCACCTCGTTCCCCGCGACAAAGTCGGCTATTCCATCTATCCTGTCGTTCAGCAGGATCGCATCCCCTTCAGGAACGTTCTCCATCACTACCTCGACGACGCCCGTCGGCCCCGCGGGACTGCGACTCAGTGAATCGCGCGCGTAGCCCAGGCCGCCGGCGAGGGGAAGGCCGCCCGCAGGGACCGGTTGACTGATGTACGCACCACCGACCGTATCGATCTGGCTGCCTGCCCAGGAGCTCACTTGCCCCCCGGTATAGTTGTTTCCACAGCTGTCCTTGTCGTTCGTCGTTATCGGCACGGCTAGGTGATTCAGCCTCCCGGGGTAGCTCTTGGTGGTCCGCTTGAAGCGGACGATGGCGCTATCGAGCTTCACGAGTGAGCGGTCGGCCTTGGCAATCCGCTCCTGGTCGAGAGCGCGCGCGAGGCTCGGCCCCACGACCGCCGCGATCACCGCGATTATGGCGACCATGACAATTACGGCGACAAGCATGAACCCTTGTCGCGCTCCGACGCGCCGCGTGCATAATGACCTCAGCACGTGTTCTTCGGAACCAACATGCGGTACGTGACAGTAACGAACCCTTCGGCGTCCGGATTGCCCCATTGAATCGTGCCCGTGAGGTTGTTGAGGGCGGCCGGATCCAGATCGGCGCTCCCGTCGATGCGCTCGTTGATTTCGATCGCGTCAGTTCGTGTGACGCCGCTGATCGTGTAGGACAGGAAGGCGTACGTCTGATTTCCTCCCTTCGTGGGGGGGTCGCGGATCAGGACAGGGTCCGCGGTTCCGAAAGTCGCAATCTTGATCGGCCCCTCCGGAAACACCTCGTTGATGTACGGCCCGCCCAGCGGAGGCGCTCCCGCCCAGGCATTCACTTCCTGGTTCGTGTACAAGCCGCACGGACTCGAGTCGGCCGTAGTTATCGGTCTGCTCAAGTGATACAGCCGGCCGGGATTGGTCGTAATCTTGTTCCGGAAGTTCGTGATCCCGTCTTCGATCTTTCGAAGCTGGTCCTCTATGAGATCCATCCTCGCTTTCTCGATGAGCAGGTCCACGCTCGGCACGATCACGACCGCGAGCGTGACGACGATGGCGACCGAAATTACGACTTCGAGAACCGAGAAGCCCCTTCGGCGCGCGCCGGTTAGCGCAGGCCGAAGGCCGTATCGCTCGCCGACCATTCGCTCCTGTATCAGCATCCGTTGATGGCCACGTGGTACGACATGGTCACCTGACCATTCGCGTCGGCCGGCGTGGTCCAGCGTACGCGGCCAGTCGTCGCGACGTTGTCGCCGTCCACGCTCGCCTCGATCTCGGTGACCTTGTCCAGCGGGATTCCCGTGACCTGAAAAGCCAGGGTGCCCGGCGTCGATACCCCCGCGGGCGCTCGAACCAGCGTGTTCTGGACCCGTCCAAGGTTGTCTTCGCTCAGCGGCAATCCCGTGGCCTGGAGGATTTGCTTCGTGTAATACGGGCCAGCCCAAGCATTCGCTGCCGGCGTGCCGTAGGCAGCGCCACAACTGTTGAGATCCGTACTGGTGATCGGGTTGCTGAGGTGCACCAGCCGGCCCGGGTTCATTCCGACGTTGACGCGAAACGCCGTCACCGCGTCGGCAAGCGCCTTCATCGTCGTGATTGCACTGTCCACGCGGCGGCGCTCTATCTGCTCGACCACTACGGGAAAAGACACGGCCGACAGGATGGCGATGATAGCCATCGCCACGAGCACCTCGATTACCGTAAACCCCGGGTGCCAGCCGCGACCGACGCTTGCCTGTCTAGGCCGGGGTCGGCAGGCCGCGCCGATTCGACGAGGACCTACGCCTTCAATGGCTGTGATCTGAGCTGGAATAATGAACCTCGGGTCAAAGCCGGAGAGCCGGATAGCAAGGAAGCTCGCCGCTTCGTTCAATATATCGGCACGCTCCGAGCCGCGTAGTGGAGTCCGTAAGCAGGCCACTCAGAATGTACGTCGCCAAGCCGCCACGGCTCCCGGCAAGCAGGCACACGGACATAGCCGCCGGGCCTCGACACCTGCGCGGCGAGCCTGCGGAGGTGAACCGGACGCACGCACAGGACCGGGACCGCAGAGCGAACGACCTCCGCGCGCCCTGAGTCTCCGGCCAGATCGAGCAGTCGGGCGGCGCGCCGGGCGAGGCGTGTGTCGTCCGCGGCGCGGGCGACCTGGTCAGTGGCGCGCCGAGCCGCCCACCGGTCCACGGCCTCATCCGGTGCGATAAACCCCTGGGCAACCCAGACGAACGGCGTCCCTACCCTCTCACGCAGGTAATGGAGGGCCAGCTCGGCGGCGGCGCCCGGTTCTCCGGACGAAGCAAGCGCTTCGACGGTCTGCTCGATGTCCTCGCGGTCAGGCATGAAGCCGTTTGCCATCGCGCTTCGCATCCAGAACGCCGCCGAGCGATAGTCACGGAGCGCTGCGTGGGCCGTTGCCAGATAGGATTGGGTCTGTCCCGATGCAGGGTCGGCGGCGTACGCGCGCTGAAAAGCCCGCAGCGCGTCTGCCGGGCGATTCGCGTTGAGATACGCCACACCGAGGACGAGCAGTGTGTTTACCCGGCGCGGCGCCAGCTCGACCGCGCGATTGAGCTTCGTCAGTGCTGACTCGTACAGGGCCGCGCTGTTGTAGTAAGCGGCGCCCAGCATCAACACGCGCGCGTGCTGCACCAGGAGGCGCTCGTTAAGGGGATCCTGCTCGGCCTGCCGCTCGAACTCCCGGACGGCGAGCAGAAACGCCCGATTGAACACGTCCGCGCGAACGGGATCGCTCCGGATCTCGGCAAACCGTGGATACAGATCACGAAGCCGGCCGGCGTACAGCAGGAAAGCGTGCTGCGTGACGGGCGCCGGCGAGGCAAAGACGGATTCGAAATCGGCA
>CALMKE010000233.1 GCA_937867645.1 uncultured Gemmatimonadota bacterium
AGGTTGTTCTGCCGCTGCATCAGTATCCGGGTGGCGCGGGTCTCGTGATGCGAGCGGGTCAGCATCATGGCCAGGTCCGCGCCGCCCCAGAGAAAGGCCGCGAACGCCAGGAGCCTGACCGCCTCGCCCATGATGGTGCCCGGAGTCACGGGCATGCCCGACGGATCGGTCACCGTGAAATAGATCTGCGCGAGCATGACGATCAGCAGGATCACCGCGACGCTCTTGAGGAGGATCGCCACGATGCGGATGCCGCGCATGTGGTCCCAGTCCTCGTCCCGCATCGGAAGCCTGGAGGCCGCTTCCTTGCTGCGCCGCCTTCGCTCCGCCTCGCTCAGAGTGCTGGTATCGTCATCTTTCGCCATATTCGCTCCACGTAACATTTGTGTCCTGGATGTCGAGCCTAGGAGGACCGGGTACATCTATGCAAGCAGTCGGCCGCCATTTCCGCGTTCGCGCGTCTTTCCTGCTCGCCGCCGCGGCCTGCGGCGTGGCCGGATGACGAAGCGGCCGAGTTGGCGCGGAACTAGACCTTGCAGCTCACCATTCCGCGCTTCTCCAGATAGCGCTGGTGGTAATCCTCCGCTTCGTAGAACGGACCGGCCTTCTCGATCGCGGTGACGATGGGTCCGCGGTACAGCTTCGACGCGTCCTGAGCCGCCTTTGACGCCTCGGCCGCGCGCTTCTGCTCTTCGTCGTGATAGAAGATCACGGAGCGATACTGCGATCCAACGTCCGGCCCCTGGCGGTCGCGCGTGGTGGGATCGTGCATCTTCCAGAAGGCGTCGAGCAGCTGCTCGTAAGTGATCCGGGCCGGATCGTAGGTGACTTCGACGACCTCGGCGTGTCCCGTCGTGCCCGTGCACACGTCTTTGTACGACGGCCGAACCGTCGTTCCTCCCGAATAACCTGAAATCGCTTCGATGACGCCGGGGAGCTGCCTGAACGAAGCCTCGACACCCCAGAAGCACCCCGCGCCAAAAGTCGCCTTAGCCATTCACCTCTCCAGTTCCGTTGGGCCCGCAGTCCGTTCGCGCACTCGCGCGGGCGGTTACAGCAAAATAAGCGGAGTCAGCCCGGGGCCGGCGCGTCAACCTGGCGCAGCTCGGCGAGGATGCTGGACCCGCCACGCGAGCGGATGTCGGCCGCGAGCTCCTGGCCCGTGAGCTCCGGATCGGCGGAATCCACGACGCGCGACCCTCGCACCACGTTCGTGCCGGCGACGTCGGCTATGAACCCATGCAACACGAGGCCTTCCGAGTGATCCGCTGCCGGCATCGCGAGCGCGCCGATCGGAACCTGAGGTCCCCCGTCCAAAGCCGCCAGAAATGCGCGTTCAGCGGTGACCGCGAGTCGCGTCGGCGCATGATCGAGCGGCTCGAGCAGATCTCGCATCCTCGCGTCCGAAGACCGGATCTGTACGGCGATAGCGCCCTGCCCGGCAGCCGGCAGCCAGTCCGGGGGATCCAGGAAAGCTCCGATGCGCTGGCGCGCATCGAGGCGAATGAGACTCGCCGCGGCAAACACGCCCGCGTGGAACCTTCCTTCGTCCATCTTCCTGAGCCGCGTCAGCACGTTGCCGCGCATGTCCACGACGTCGAGATCAGGGCGCGCGGCGAGCAGCTGCGCGCGGCGCCGCGGGTTGGACGTGCCCACGCGCGACCCCGCCGGGAGATCGTCGAGACCGCTCGCATCGGTCACGGGATTGATCACGAGCACGTCCCGCGGGTCCTCGCGCTCCAGGATGGCGACGAGATCGAGTCCTTCCGAGTGCCCGACGGGAAGATCCTTCAGCGTGTGGACGCAGCAATCCACTTTCTTGCGCAGGAGCGCCGACTCCAGCTTTCTGGTGAACAGCCCTTCGGCACCGATCGTGGTGAGCGGTTCCTGCTTCTTCCTGTCGCCGGGCGTGCGGATGCGCACGATCTCCACCGCCTGGCCCCGCGCAACCAGCGCGGACTCCACGATCGCGGCCTGCCGCAGCGGCAGCTCGGACGCGCGCGTACCGAGCCTGACTACCGCGCCGTCCGCCTCACCCACCTGCGTAGGTTTCGACGATCGCGTCCACCAGCCCGTCAATCGTGGATTCCCCGGCTTCGATCGTGACGTCCATGCCGGCGGCGCGCGCGGCGTCGGAGGTGATCGGGCCGATCGACGCGGTCGGCGCGCCGGTGGCCGCGTCCGCGCCAACCGCGTCCACCAGGCCCGCGACCGCAGACGCCGAGGTCAGCGTCACGAGGTCGACCTCTCCGTGCTCCAGCGCGGCGCGCAGGTTCTCCGCGCCCTCGGGCTGCGGCACCGACCGGTACACGGGCAGCAGCGTGACCGCTGCGCCCAGCTCCTCCAGCCCGGCCCGCAACACGTCGCGCGCGCCTTCGGCGCCCACGTGCAACACTCTTGCGCCCGTCATGTCGCCTCGGTAACCCAGCGCTTCGATCAATCCTTCGGCGACGAACTTTTCTGGAATGACGTCCACCGCTATCCCGTGCTCGAGCAACGCGCCGGCCGTGGCGGCGCCAACCGCGGCGATCCGGATGCCGGCGAGCGAGCGCGCATCGCGGCCGCTGGAAAGCAGCTGTTCCCAGAACAGGGAGACACCGTTCCGGCTCGTGAAGACGATCCAGTCGTACTCGGCCAGCATCTCAAGCGCCGAGCGCAGCGGATCGAGATCGAGCCGCGCGATCCGGACGGCCGGCACTTCCATCACCTCGGCGCCGAGCTCTCGCAGGCGGCCGCTGAGCGCCGGCGCCTGGTCGGTGGCGCGCGTGACCACGATGCGCTTGCCGAACAGGGGCCGTTTCTCGAACCACGCGATCTCGTCCCGCAGGAGGACCGGCCATCCGACCACCGTGACGACGGGCGCCTTCAACCGCTCGCGCTCGATCGCCTCGCAGATAGTGCCGAGCGTCGCTACCAGCGTGCGCTGCCTGGAGTGAGTGCCCCATTGGATCGCGGCGGCGGGCGTCTCCTCCGGGAGTCCTCCCTCGATGAGCGCCGCCGTGGTCGCCGGCAGCGCCTTCACTCCCATGTACAGCACGAGCGTGCTGCCGCTTTTCGCCAGCGCGGCCCAGTTCGTCGTGTTCGCGAGCTTCGCGGGATCATCACTGCCGGTGACCAGGGTCACTGAAGCCGCCATCCCGCGATGCGTAACCGGGATTCCCGCGTACGCCGGCGCGGCGATTCCCGCCGTGATCCCCGGGACCACCTCGCACGGCACGCTCGCCTCGCCGCACGCGATCGCCTCCTCGCTCCCGCGCCCGAACACGAACGGGTCGCCGCCCTTGAGCCGAACCACGCGCTTGCCTTCGCGCGCGAGGCGGATGATGAGCTGATTGATGTCTTCCTGGGTGACCGAGCGCTTGGCTCCGCCGCGCTTGCCCACGTAGTACAGCTCGGGAAACCCGGCGGTGACGGCGTCCGGCGGCAGCAGCGCGGGATTGGCTAACGCGTCATACACGATGGCGTCGGCGCTGTCGATCAGTTCGCGGCCGCGCACCGTGATGAGCCCGGGATCGCCGGGTCCGGCGCCGACGAGAAACACTTTGCCTTCAGCCATCAGGCGGAGCCCGGCTCGTCGTGTTGCAGCTCCGGGTGGGTCTCCAGGCAGTGCGGACAGATGCCATGGCTGAACCGGGTGGCGGTATTCTGCCCGATGTAGTCTTCGACCGTGAGCCAGTAATTCTCGTCGTCGCGGATCTTCCGGCAGTACGAGCAGATCGGGAGGATCTCGCGCAGCGTCTGAACTTCGGCGAGCGCCGCTCGCAGCTCGACCACGAGCTGCTCGCGCTCTTCGGAAGCTCGCTTGCTTTCAGTGACGTCCCGCGCGACGGAGTAGATCCCCTGATGCGCCTCATCCGGCGCCGCGTTCCAGCGCAGCCAGCGCGACGAGCCGTCCTTGCATATGTACCTGTTCTCGAAGGACAGCGCCTTGCCGCCGGCTCTGACCTCCGCGTTCTGCCGCAGCGTGCGCTCCCGGTCGTCAGGGTGCACGAACTCGATGAACGGACGCGACATCAGCTCCTCGAGCGTGTAACCGAGCGTCTTTTCCCACGCCGGGTTCAAGCGCCGGAAGTAGCCGTCGAAGTCGAGCAGACACAACATGTCTATGGCGACGTCGAAGAACGCGTCCTCCAACCGCCGGTGTTGTGCCCCGGAATCGGTCGTGGCGCGTGAAGCGGCTGTCGGATCGATCTCCCGTGCTCGCGCCATGCTCGAAGGTTGACTCATGGGTCTCGTACCCCGGATAGAGTATTCCGTGCGAATGCGTCCGGATTGGGGCCAGCGAACCTCTACCAGTAGGCCGCGCGAAACCGCACTATTGCCTTGAAGGAACGGTTCTCGCACGCATCAGATCGTACTACATCCTAACACCATGAGCCACGACGACATCGACGTCCTGCTGCAGGAGCATCGAAAGTTCCCGCCGCCCGCGGAGTTTCGCGAAAACGCGCACATCCGGAGCCTCGACATATACGATCGAGCCGCCGCCGATTACGAAGCCTACTGGGCCGAGCAGGCCGCGACGCTGGAATGGTCGAAGCCGTGGAAGAAGGTTCTGGAGTGGAAGCCGCCGTACGCCAAGTGGTTCGTCGGCGGGAAGCTCAATGTCTCGGTCAACTGCGTGGACCGCCATCTGCGCGGACCGCGGCGGAACAAGGCGGCGCTCATCTGGGAAGGCGAGCCCGGCGAGCACCGGACGCTCACTTACTGGGACCTGTACCGGGAGGTCACCAAGTTCGCCAACGTCATGCGAAAACTGGGCGTCGAAAAAGGGGACCGCGTCGCGATCTACCTCCCGATGGTCCCCGAGGCCATCGTGTCGATGCTGGCGTGCGCGCGAATCGGCGCGATCCACTCCGTCGTGTTCGGCGGCTTCTCGCCGGAATCGCTGCGCGACCGGATCAACGACTCGAAGTGCAAGCTGCTCGTCACGGCTGACGGCGGTTACCGGCGCGGACAGGTCGTTCCGCTCAAGCGAAATGCCGACAAGGCGCTCGAGGAGACGCCTTCGATCAAGAACGTGGTCGTGGTGCGCCGTACGTCCGCCGGTCACGCGGACGACACCTTCGCGGAGATGCGGGACGGCCGCGACCATTGGTGGCACCGCCTGATGCACGAAGCCGAGATCGGCTGCGAGCCGGAAGACATGGATGCCGAGGACGTGCTCTACATCCTCTACACGTCGGGCACGACCGGCAAGCCAAAGGGCATCGTGCACACGACCGGCGGGTACCTCACCGGCGTCACGTCCACCACGAAGATGGTATTCGACCTCAGGGAAGAGGACGTGTTCTGGTGCACCGCCGACGTGGGCTGGGTAACCGGGCATTCCTACGTCGCGTATGGACCGCTCGCGAACGGCGCCACCTGCCTGATGTACGAAGGCGCGCCCGACTGGCCGGAGAAAGACAGGTTCTGGGCGCTGTGCGAGCGGCACGGAGTGACCGTGCTGTACACCGCTCCGACCGCGATTCGCGCGTTCATGAAGTGGGGCGAGGAGCACCCCGCGAAGCACGACCTCTCCCGGCTCAGGCTGCTCGGCTCCGTCGGCGAGCCCATCAATCCCGAAGCGTGGATGTGGTACCAGGAGCACATCGGCGGTAACCGCTGCCCCATCGTGGATACCTGGTGGCAGACGGAGACGGGCGCGATCGTGATCTCGCCGCTGCCCGGCGTCATCGAGACCAAGCCCGGCAGCGCGACCAAGCCGCTACCCGGCTATTTCGCGGACCTCCTCGATTCGACGGCGCAGAGAATCCCCGTGGGCGGCGGACTGCTCGCTCTCACCAAACCGTGGCCCTCGATGCTCCGGACCATCTGGGGCGACGACGACCGCTACGTGCAGACGTACTTCACCAAGTGGGACGGCCGGCCCGATCTCTACTTCCCGGGCGACGGCGCCAAGCGCGACGACGACGGCTACTACTGGATACTCGGGCGCGTGGACGACGTGCTGAACGTCGCCGGGCATCGCATCGGCACCATGGAAGTCGAGTCGGCGCTGGTCGAGCACCCGTCGGTCGCCGAAGCCGCGGTGGTCGGAAAGACGCACGAGCTGAAGGGCCAGGCGCTCGCCGCGTTCGTGACGCTGCGCGAGGGCTTCACGCAGAACCCGGCGCTGCGCGACGAGCTGCGCGATTTCGTGGCGCAGAAGATCGGCGCGATCGCGCGGCCCGACGACATTCTCTTCTCGGCGGATCTTCCGAAGACCCGCTCCGGCAAGATCATGCGCCGGCTGCTCCGCGACATTGCCGAGGGGCGGGCGCTGGGCGACACGACGACGCTGGCGGATCCGAACGTCGTGGCGGCGCTTAAGGTGCAGTATGAGGATAAGGAGTGATCGGGTATCAGGTATCAGGTATCAGGAACGACGTCCCTCCTGATACCTGATACCTGATACCTGATACCTGCCTTCGTGGCATGATCGCTGCTTAGATTGACTGCAACTTCACTCCACTGACGCCATGCTAAGTCGTCTGTTTCCTGAGTCCATATTCTCGCGCAAGCTGAACCCGAACGCCGAGCGGCGACTCAAGCTGTCGCAGGCGCGCGCGGAAGAGACGATCATCCGCGGGCACGTGGACAACGCGCTGATGTTCGTGGACACGCTGGCCGAAGACCTGTCCTTCGATCGCGCGATCGACACCTACGTGCGGGTGATGGGAATTCCCGAGCCGCTCGCGAGCACCGTCGCGACGAGGGCCCTGGTGCAGCTGGGGCGCGACCTCGTTCCGTTCAGGCGCCGCGCGCGAGAAGAGGGACAGGAGGATCAGGAAACCAAGCCGCGGCTGCGGCTGGACGACGCGGCCGCGAGGAAGAAGACGGTGCACCGGGCCTGACCTCTGGCATTCGCGGAGCTGATGTAGCTCCTGGAGGTTGCCGGGGAATCCAAGTAGGGAGTGTGGCAGTGAGGAGAGATGAGTGGGGAGTGACTCCTTACTGCGATACTCCCCACTGCCACACTCCCTACTTGGATTCCCTGGCAGCGTCCTCGGGGCTACCAGGCGCTAGATAATCCCTGAGACTGATCAAAAAGATAGCCGTCACGATCAAGGCCGACACCACGCACCACTGACAGATCGCGTGAATGACGAACAGCTCCAGGTACGTCAGCCACAGCGAGAACGCCACCCCCCATCCCGAGAGCAGCACGAGAGCCAGCGATAACCGCCGCGAATCGGCGAACCGCGCGCGCAATCCCGCGAGCGCGAGGGCGAAGACCACCACGTAGAACCCGACGCCCCAGGCCGCCACGGGTGCCCCGAAAAACACCGCCCACCGGCTCGAGTTCACGGTCTCGCAGGAGCCGATCCGGCAGGACAGCTCGCCGATCGCCCCCATCTTGTACAGCGTCAGGTACAGCGCTACGAAGATCCCGGCGAGGGCCAGCGCCGCTATGATTTCCCGGCGCTTCACTGCCCCGCGCCGCTACCCGTCGCGGCCGCCGCGCCCGCGGCTGCCCGCGCGCCGTCCACGGCCGCCTTCATCTCATCGTACGTGATCGCTCCGGGGTACATCTTTCCGCCGATGAAGAACGTGGGAGTCGAGCCCACGCCGCGGCGGCCGGCTTCCGCCGCGTTCGCCTCGATTCTCCCGCGATGTTTCCAACTCTGGAAGCAATCGTCCCATGCATTCATGTCGAGGCCCACCGCCTGAGCGGCGGCGCGCAGCGGTCCCCTGGGATTCTTGGTCGCTTCCGTGCTCCACTCCTGCTGCCTGGCGTAGATCTGGTCGTGCATCTCCCAGAACTTGCCCTGGTCGTCCGCGCACGCCGCCGCGTTCGACGCGGCCATGCTGTTGAGGTGCTGTGGCAGCGGCAAATCGAAGTAGATAAGATTCGCCAGCCCTGCGTCGATGATTCTCGAGCGGACGTCGGGCTCCGTTATGGTCGTGAACCGGGCGCACGAGGGACACTCGAAATCGGCGAACTGGATGATCTGCACGGGCGCGCTGGAATCGCCGAGCATGTAGCCGCGGGCCGCGGCCGAGCCGGGCCCGGACGGGATCGGCGCGTCGGCCACGGTGGCGGCATCGCCGGACTTCAGCGCCGCGTACGCCAGGCCGCCGATGCCGACCGCGGTGATGGCGCCAAGCAGCAGATAAAAGCCGAGTGGCCGATTTGATGCGTTGCGAGCGGTGCGTACCGGGTTGTTCCGGCTGTTGGATGATTTCTGCTGTGCCATTTAGCGCCTCGAGACGACAGTATGAAAGGGAAAGGTAAGTCTATGAACGCCGTTTGCGACCATGCAAGCTGACAGCATCCGGGTACCGGTGGGCCCGGGGGCGATCCACGTCGAGCGCTACGGACACGGCGGAACGGGGATCATCCTGCTCCACGGTTTCGGTACGTCGGGCTTTCTCTGGCGAAACGTCGCGCCTGTGCTCGCCGAGGCCGGACACACCGCCTACGCGGTAGATCTGTTCGGCTACGGCGAATCCGACCGCCCGTTTGACGCAGACTTCGGCATAGCTGCGCAGGCGGAATATCTGGACGCCGCGATGACGGCGCTCCGGGTCGCGAAAGGCGTGATCGTCGGTGTTGACCTCGGCGGAGTCATCGCGCTGCGGCTGGCGGGGACGCGGCCCGAGCGCGTGCAGAAGCTGGTACTGATCAACACGCCGGCGTTCGACGAGCTCCCGCCCAGGGACATCACCTCGATGCAGCGCAGCACCGCCAAGTTCGCGGTGCGGGTTACGCGCGGCGTGCTCGGCGCGGCGCCGCTCCTGCGCAGCGTGCTGGAAGGGGGAGTGGCCGACCCCGCCAGGATGCCGATGAAGCTGGTGGCCCGGTACCTCGCGGCGTTCGCCGGGCAGAATGGCGTGCAGCACCTCCTCACGCTGGCCAGCTCGGTCAGGCGGGAAGACTTCGAGGACCTCGATCTGGGCGCCATTCACGCGCCTACGCTCGTCGTCTGGGGCGATCAGGACAAGTGGCTGGATCCGAAGCTCCCCGACCGTCTCGTAAACGCGATTCCCGATAGCCGCCTCTCACGCGTGCACGGCGTGGCGCGCCTGGTGCCCGAGGAGAGCCCGGAGCAGCTGTGCGAGCTGCTGCTCGGCTTCATCCGCGCGAGGGATCAGGCGTAATCCCCGCATGGGATCGGAGGGGCACCGCGGCCGAGCTCCGGCGGCTCAAACCCTCAGCGCTTTCGCGGTGTCGAACGTAGTGAACGATAGAGGCCGCAGAGGGTAGTAATCACATACCGGTGTTATCTTTCATCGGTTCCTCACACTCATTTGACAATCAGGAATGGCGAGAAAGACACCCAACAGACCCAGGATTTTTTCCGCGGGGCCCAGCGTTTTCGAGCGGGCGCGCGACGAAATGTTTCAGCAGATCATGCAGTGCGGCGTGGTTCAGGCCGACCCGAGACATCAGGAAGAGTGGTTCGATGACACGATGGCGTACTTCGAAGACCGGTATCACGAGCTGGACGCGGTCCAGCTGACGGAGCTTCGGATTCTGGGTGAGAGATTCGCCCGGCCCGCCAAGAGCAACGTCGCCCAGGAGTCGGCCAGCGCGGCCTGAGATTACGCCCGGACCGATTCAACAACGCCCTGCCGCTTTTCGGCGGGGCGTTTCTGCGTCAGGGCGCGATCAGCGCCGGCGCGGAAATGCCTGACGTAGAGCCACCCCGACCCGGAACCCGCCGCCGAAGCCGAATTCGATCGCCGGCGCCAAGCCGCCACGCGCGGGCCCTTCGATGCCCAGCAGCAACAGCAGGCTGGTCCGCGAATCCTCGCCGTATACCGCGGACACGCCGCCTGTCGCGTACGGCGCCCAGCGACTCGCCCGGAAAGGATCGAGCGTGAACCTCGCGAGGAGATCGGTTCGGCCGCTCAGCCCGCTCGCCCCGCCCCCAATGCCTCCCACCGCCCCGAACCGGACGTAGGTACCGAGCGGCGCCGACGCCCCGATGCCGGCGTGTATCGCCCAATCGCCGCCGGTCAGAGCGTCCACGCGTCCCTCGAACTGAACGGGCGGCGCCGCCTGGGCCGCGGCCGCGGATGCGGACGAAAGCAGCGCGAGCGCCGCGAGCGCCAAACGCACCGAGCTCGAGTCCGGCACGATCCCGACTTGCTGTCGCCGCTACCGCGGAGGGACGGATCCGCCGGCGGCAGCGCGCTCGGCGCTGGCGGCCTTCGCCCGGTGCCAGAGAGCGAGCGTGTAATCCACGATCGACGCCGCGGAGAACGCACCGATCAGCAGAACGAGCGCGTCCACCGGCGCGCGCCAGAGGAGAATCACCACCAGCAGCGTGAGCTGGAGCACGGTGACGGTCTTGCCGAGCATCCGCGCCTGGAACACCGCGGGCCGCAGCCACGGGACGACGCGCGCCACGAGGAATCCGATCGCGGTCGCGAAATCGCGCGACAGGACGATGAAGTATTCAGGCGTGGTCAGCTTGCCGTCATACAGGTACACGGACAGCGCGGTCAGGACGAACGCCCGGTCCGCGATGGGATCGATCAGCGCCCCCATGGAGGACGCGCTGTGCTGCCGGCGCGCGAGCCAGCCGTCGAGGAAATCGGTGAACGCCGCGGCAACGATGAGGCCGATTCTGATCGCGTTGCTGGGGATCGCGATGAACGCCGCGGCAAGCACCAGCCGCGACAGCGATACCGCGTTCGGCAGATTGAGAGAAACGGCGCTCGGCATCCCTCGAAGCTACGCAGCACGTGAATTGCTTGCCAGCGGTGTTTACCTCGTCTAGCCTTCTCACGTGATTCCCCGAACATCCCTGATGATCCCGATATACATCGTCCTTTCGGGGATGATGTTCGCGTGGAACGTCCTCATCGCGAGCCGCGTGGCCCAGCTGAGGCGGGCGCCCCAGAAGTTCGCCACGCTCACGGCGCTGTCCGGTCTGCTTCTCGCGCCGGCGCTGCTGATCGCTTTCGCCGCTTCGTCCATTCTGTACGGGCGCGCGATGCAGCCGCTGCTCTGGGTGTGGCCGGTGGTCACGGTCATGTTCCTGCTGCAGGTGATGTACGCTCTGAGCAAGCGGCTGGTGAGTCCGATGTTCGGCGTCCCGATCATGCTGTACAACGCCGTGATCGCGGCCGTCGCGGTCAGCAAGTTCGTAGTCTCGCGCGGCGCCGAGCCGCCTGAATTCGTGCACGGGCTCGCCGCCGCCCAGACCAGCGCGGCCGGAATCGTCTTTGGCGCGGCCGCGCTGTGGCGCACCGCGTACGTGCAGGTACCGCTGCTCGCTCCCGCCCTTCCCGCCCACTGGCGCGCCACCGCCTTCGCGCGTGGCGTGCTGGCCGTGATCGCCATGGGGATGACGGCGGTCGTGCTGGTGGAGCTCCCGGACGGACTCGGCGCCGTTCGCAGCTACCCCCATTACGAATCCCAGCGGCTGCAGGAGCGGCCCGCCGGGGACTTCGCCTTGGGGCTCAAGATCTTTCCCGATCTCTCGGGACAGGTATCGCGCCTCGCGCTCCGTAACGACACGGCGCTCGCGCGCCAGCTCGAAGTTGACGCGGTGAGCGTCGTGCTCACGCCGGAGGCGGTCGAAGGAAAGAACCTGGACTCGCTGGCGCGCTCGCTGACGGGATTCCGGGAGGACAGCGTGCTGCTGGTCGTTTCCCTCGGATACTCGCCACGCGCGAGGGGTAAGCTGGGTGAGTCCGCCGAGAGCTTCAATCAGGCGCGGCTTCGCCAGCTCGACCAGATCATCCGCCGGCTGCGCCCCGACATTCTTCTCCCGGCGGTCGAGCCGTACGGCGACGGAGCGCGCGCGATCGGCACGCAGCCGGTCCAGTTCTGGGTGGACTACCTCACGCGCGCCGCGCAGCTGGGCCAGCGGTTGCGTCCCGCGATGAAGGTCGGCGTCTCCGCGGCGAGCTACGGCGCGCGCGACAGTGTGCTGTATGGCTGGGCGGCGCGGCCCGGCTCACCGATGGACGTCGTCGGCTTCACGCTGCTTCCCGGCTTCGACGGCGCGACGACGCTGGATACTCGCATGCGGATCGCTCAGCGCTGGCTGCTGCAGAACCCGGGGCGGCAGAAGCCGCATTGGGTGTTCAACGCGGGCGGGTTCCCCGCCGTGCACGGCGAGCGCAGCCAGGAGCTGGCGATCTGGGGAGCGTTGGCGTGGGCCACCACGCAGACAGCCATCAAAGGGCTGATCGTCGGCGAAGCCGGCGACTACAACTCGGAGCGGGGACTGCGCGCGCCGAACGGACGACTGCGACCGGCGGTAGCGATGCTCGCGCGCGCCCGAGCTGGATTGCGCGAGGCCGCGGCTCCCTAGCGCCCCCGCACGATTCCCTCCGCCCGCCGGTCCGGATCGAAGCAGGCGGCGGCGAGCTCCCTTACCTGCGTTCGCGTCACGGCGCGGATCCGGCTCTCTAACTCCGCCGGCTCGGACAGCCGGCCGAACAGCCAGGCATCGATCATTTCCCAGAGCAGCGCGCCATTGCTCTCGCGACGGATTGCGTGCGTGCCTACCGCGTACTCCTTCGCGCGCTCCAGCTCTTCCGGCGTGACGAGCTCGTCGCGCAGCCGCTGAAACTCCCGCAGCAGGCCCGCGCGCGCCCGCTCCTCTTTCTCCGGCGCCGTCGCGATGTAGGCTAGAAAGCTTCCCGCCAGCGTGCGCTCGCTCGAGTGCACGCTCACCGTGTACGCCAGCGACTGCCGCTCACGCAGCTCGTCGAAGAACCGGCCACCCAGTCCGCTGGCCATCAGCGCTATCAGGCGCGCGGCGAACCGGTCGTCGTCGCCGCGCGCGGGGCCGGGAAAAGCCATTGCCAGCGCTGTCTGCGCCTTGTCCCGCTCCTCGGTGCCCACGCGGACGCTCTCCGGCCACGCCGGCCGGGCAAGCCGGTCCGGCTCCTCGAACCGAAGCCCTTCGAGTGCGCCCGCGGCCAACCCGGCCGCTCGTGTCGGGTCCACGTCGCCCACGATCCCGATCACCACGCGGCCGCGCGCGACCGAGCGCGCATGCCGCTGCCGCAGGTCGCGCGCGGTAATCTCCCGCAGCGAGCGCTCGGACCCGAGCGTCGGGCGCGCGTACGGGTGTGGGCCGAACGCCGCCGCGCTCGCGAGGTGGATGGGGTACGAGTGCATGTCGTCGCGAAAGGACGTCAGATCCGACAGCGCTATCGTCCGCTCCGTCTCGAGCGCGTCGTCCGGGAACGAAGGATTCAGCACGACGTCCGCCAGCAGCTCGAGCGCGGCGGCGAAGCGGTTGGTCGGGACGGAGATGCTCCAGCCCAGCGTTTCCGACGTCACCGTGGCCCCGATGCTCCCGCCGAGCAGCTCGGCTCGAGCGGAGATCTCCTCGGAGGTCCGCGTAGTCGTTCCCTTCAGCGCCGTCCTCCCCAGCAGGAGCGCGAGCCCGGATTTCTCCGCGCTGTCGTGCGCGGAGCCCGCGGCGCTCACGACCGCGATGCTGACCAGCGGAATCGTTCCACGCCTGCGCGCGAGGATCGGGATCCCGCCGGCAGTGCGGAAGACTTCCACGCCATGCTCCGTCGCCGCGCGATCGACCTCCGCCGCGCGCACCGCCGGCGCCTCCGCGGGTGGAGCGTGTGACAGCGTCTCACCTTCACCGCGCAGCAGCGCGCGAAACTCCGCCGGGCTCGCCGCAACTGGAGGCGAATCAGCCGGCCTGTAGATCATCGCGCCGCACCGATCCTCCGCGAGAAAGCGGCTCGCCGCTTCCGCTATCTCCGCCGCGTCCACCGCGAGCGCCCTGTCGTGGTACTCCTCGCCGAGCCGCCAGCTGCCCTGCGCCTCCCACTCGGCCAGATAGTGGGCCTGTCCTTCCATGGTTTCCAGCCGCCGGATCGAGCCGCTCTCGAACAGGCTGCGAGCGCGCGCGAGCTCACCGGGGTCTATCTCGCCCCGGCGGAGCGATTCCATCTGCCCGCGAATCGCCCGCGCCGCGTCGCCGGTGCGATCGGGCTCCGTCTCCGCGTGCACCACGAACACGCCGATCTCGGTCGGCGTGCTGTTGTACGCCGAGACCGACGAAGCCAGCTGTCGCTCGCGTACAGCGCGATACAGTCGCGACGCGCGTCCCGTCGAGAGCAGCATCGCGGTCATGTCGAGCGCCGGCGTCACCGGGTCCGCCAGCGCCGGTGTGCGCCAGCCGAGGGCCAGCTGCGTGCGGGTCACGTCGCCCGTGATCTCGCGATACCGGAAGCCGGCCGGCGCCGCTTCAGCCGGTCCGCGGTCGCGCGGAACCGGCGCGTCGTCCATGTCGCCGTACGCGCGCTCTATCGCGGCGAGCGCGGCGTCCGCATCCACGCCCCCCGCAACGCACAGGATGGCGTTCGACGGGCGGTAATTAGTCCGGTAGAATCGCAGCACGTCCTCGCGCCTGAGCGCGCGCAACCCGTCCTCGCGGCCGATCCGCCAGCGCCGGATCCGGTGCCTGTCGTGCAGCAGGGCGTACAGGCTCTCAGTCACCATCGCGGAAGGGTTGTCCTCCTTCCGCTTCGCCTCCTGGATTATCACCTCGAGCTCGCGCGCGAGCTCGCCGGCGTCGATCACGGAATTGCGGAAGGCATCAGCTTGAATCTCGATCCCCCGTTCGAAGGACGCCGCAGGCAGCACGGTGTAGTAGCTGGTGTGATCGTAGATGGTGTGCGCGTTGAGATAGCCGCCGCTCGCCTTCGTCTGACGCGCGATCTCACCCACTCCGCGCGTGGGTGTGCCCTTGAAGAACATGTGCTCGAGCACGTGCGAGATTCCCACGACTTCGTCGGGCTCGTCGAAGTATCCGGCCTTCACGTAGGTCACGATCGCGACGACTTCGGAATCCGGGTCGGCCTTCACCAGCACTGTGAGGCCGTTGCGAAGCACGGCGCGCGTCACGCCGGAGATCACTCGGCTATCGCCTTCCTCTGCAGAACCACCAGCCCGGCAAAAAAGAAGAGGAGGCCATACCCGACGAGCCAGGCGAAGCCGCTCCAATCGATCCCGGCTCCGGCGAACAGCGCCGCGCGAAGCTTGTCGAGCTGATGCACCGGGGGCAGCACCCAGCGGGCGACGCGGTACCACGCGGCGTCCGGGAAGATGGTCCGCGCGAGCGCGCTCGCGCCCCATAGCACGACGAGCAAGGCCCAGTCGAAGCGCGTGAACGTCGAGAAGAAGAAGATCGTTCCGCCCAAGGCGAAAAACGACACGACGATCATCACGACCGGTACGGTGGGTGGCACCCAGCCCACCAGCAGCCAGAACGCGGACAACAGAACCAGGGCGACAGCCAGCAGTCCGACAAGCGCGACCAGGAAGTGCACCGCGTAGTACACGGGCAGACGCACGGGCTTCGAGAACAGGAACCTGTAGTACCCGCCGATGCGATCGTTGGCGACGATTCCGCTGGCCGAAATAACCACGAGGATAGACACGATCTGCGCGACAACCACCTTGAGCAGCTCCGTCGGAACCACCTCGGCGGGCATCTGCGCGCTGAGCGCGACGTACCCGGGCCATACGATGGAAGTCGCCAGCAGCGCCCCGGTGAACAGCACGGCGATCCCCCGGTCCCACAGAAAATCCCAGAGCTGCCACGGCAGGTACGAGAGTATCTGTCTGCGGTTCACGACGACTCTCCCACCGCTTCGCGGAACTGCTGCTCGAGCACGGACCGCGTCGGAACAACCGCCGCCACTACGGCGCCAGCGACCATCAGCTCGCCGAGCTTCGCGTTGAGCGCCTCCAGATTCGGAACGACTATTTCGTACTCGCCGCGGCCGACCGATGCCGCCGCCGGGAACACGCGCATGAATTGCTCGGCGCCGGAAGCGAGCGATATCCGGTAAGTGAGCGCGCCCGCCGATTGCTGGTCCATCGAGCTCGTACCGACCACCCGCTGGAGCCGTCCGTGATCGATGATCGCCACGCGATCGGCCAGCCGCTGAAGCTCGTCCAGGTTGTGCGAGGCGATGATCATGGTGCGATGCGGCGCGCGCAAGCCGCCGACGATGTCGCGGAATCGCTGCGTCCACACGGGATCGAGTCCGTGCGTCGGCTCGTCGAGGATGAGCAGCTCCTCGTCGCGCAGCAGCGCCTGCGCCAGCCCGACGCGCTGGAGATTGCCCTTGGACAGCGCTTTGATGCTCTTGCGCCGGTGCTCTCCCAGCCCGAGTGTCGCGATCACTTTCTCGACAGAGTCGGCGACCTGCCCGCGCGGTATGTCGGCGAGGACAGCGTAGCGGGTGAGTGCGGCATCCGCACGCCATCGCTTGTTGATCGTGACCAGCTCGGACAGGTATCCGATGCCGTTCCGCTCGATGTACGCGCGGGGGTGCAGGCCGTTGATGCGGGTAGTCCCGTTGGACGGATGTAGAAACCCGAGCAGGATCCCGATGAGAGTGCTCTTCCCCGCCCCGTTCGGCCCCGCGATCCCGAAGACTTCGCCGCGGGGAATGGTCAGGGAAAAATCATCAACCGCGCGAACGCTCTTACCGGTGATCGACCGGTAGGTCTTTCCTACTGCGCTAAACTCAATCACCTGGGAGCCAAGCTCGAGGATGTTGCAGGGGAATCCAAGTCTGGAGTGTGGCAGTCGGGAGTGATCAGTTCGGAGTCACCGATGAGGAATCTCCTCACTGTCAGCTCCGAACTGCCACACTCCAAACTTGGATTCCCCCTCCCTATGCTCGGGGTCAGTCGAACGGAAAAACGCAGCGCGCGAAGAGATACAGTCTTTCTATCTAGCGCACGCCGACCAGGAGCCGGTCCCGGCCTGACCGATGAACCGCAACCCGAGGTCGCGGTTCCCCAGGCGGATCAGCGAGCAGCCGAGGAAGCCTTTCGCCGCCGAGTCCGCGGGATTGAGCTGCACGGCGCGCACGAAGAATCGTCGCGCGAGATCGTAGTTGCCCTGCGACAGCAGGAGCATCCCCATCTCTCGCTGCGCGACGCTCCACTCCGGGTCGAGCCGGATGGCGGTCTCGATCTCGCGCTTCGCCGTCACCATGTCTCCTTCCTCGCGCGCTATCCGCGCGAGAAAAACGTGGGGCGTAGCCAGCTCGGGATTCTCGCGCGCGATCCGGGTGAACTCTCCGCGCGCGGCTTCGCGCTTCCCGTCCGCCAGCATGCGGACCGCCTTGTCCATGTCGTCGCCGCGGTTCTGCATCGCGTAATACGCCGCGACTCCGGCGAACGCGAGCGCGACCACGGCGATGGCGATCCAGCCCCAGGTCGGCAGTCCGGCGGCGCGGTCGCGCATGAGCGGCCGCAGGCCCGGAGCGGGCGGCACGATCGCCGGCTCCGGCGGCTCGGCGGCGGCCCTCTGCGCCGAGGTGAACCCCGTGCCTGCCGCTGGCGCGCCGGCCATCGCGGACGCGGCGCCGGCGGTCGCGGCGTCGCGGCCGGGCGCTCCCGTCGCCGTATCCAGCTGAGTGAAAGCATCCTTGGCGGAAGCCACGTCGGCCGGTGTCGGCTTGTAGTTGACGTTGTCGCACCGCTCGCGGGCGGCGAGGAACTCGAGCAGCGCGTGCGCCTGCGTCAGCGTGATCATCTCGCGCTGCCGCACCTCGCGCACGAGCGCCTGTCCGCTCAGCGCGGAGCCGCCGAGCATCCGGCGCAAAACAGTCTCCAGCCCGCCCCAGATCTCGATGAGGTCAGCCGCGAGATCCTCGGCGCTGTGCGGGGAATCGAGCCTGGTGACGACGGGCCGGATGTCGGCCAGCGCGGAGTCCGCGCTCCCGCCGTACGCGGCCGTCATTTTACGATCCGGACGAGTCCCGCGTGCGCGATGGCGCGGACGAAGCTTTCCGCGTCCGAGGTGGACACGGTCATGCCGGTGAGCGTGAATGCGCGATGCGCTTCTGTGGCCATGTATTCCTCGAGCGTTCTGGTGCGTGCCGTGCCGCTCGCCCGGTGCATCTGTTGCAGGATCTCGTCCCAGGTGCCCTCGAGCTGGCGGCGCTCGTCCAGCGCGATGGTGTGCAAATCCGGGTCCTCCCGGCCCGCAAGCGACGTCAGCAGCGCGCCGAACAGCTCCAGCTGCCCCCGCGCCTGCTCCTGGTCGGATTCCACGACCCTGGCCTCGATCTCGGCCAGCATCTCGTCTATGTCGTCCGGCTCGCCCGCGAGGTCCTTGAGCCGGTCCTGCCACGGCTTCAGCTCGGCGTCGTTGTCGCGGAGCCGATACACCGTCTTCTTCAGCTCGATGATGCGCCAGATGCCGAGCTCGTCCCAGTGGTCGTCCGGCGACGAACGGTCGAGATGGTACAGCGCCGCCTCGTAGTCGCCGCGATCGTACAGGATGTTGCCGAGGTAGATGCGGGCCTCGCTGTGATCGCCGTCCAGCTGGAGCGCGCGGCGCAGCGTCGTTACCGCGCCGTCGTTGTCGCCCAGCCGGTGCTGCGCGTACCCGACGCACGCGACCGCTTCGGCGGATTCAGGCGCCTGCTCCACCGCCACTTCGAAGAACTGCTTCGCGTCCTCGATCAATCCTTCGCGGAAGAGCGCGCGCCCCACCTGCAGCATCAGCTCCAGATCGTCGCTGTAGCCGAGCTCCAGGATGCGGCGGAAGGAACGCAGGGCCGCGGCCTGCTGGCCGAACTTGAGCAGAGTCTCGCCGAATCCCGCGAGCGCGTCCTCGTGCTCGGAGTCGAGGATCAGCGCCTCCTCGAAGCTGCGGCGGGCCCACGCGAACTCTTCCCGCGCGTGAAAAGCGTATCCCAGGCCAATGTGCAGCTCGACGGAATTGGGGTACACGTCGAGCCCTTCCCGCAAAGTCTCTACTGCGTCGTCGTACCGCCCCTCGTTGTAGAACTGATGCGCACGCTCGTCGTACTCTTCAGAACTAAGGAAAGGGGTAGCCATTTTGGTGCATTCCTCCGGCGCGAGAGAACCTTTTGAAATTGTACCACTTATGCGCTCGTTAGTTCAACGGTTTTTTTCGGCGGCGGCGAGCGCCACCGCGATCCGCGCCGCCAGGGCGGCGTTGCTCTCGAGCAGCGCGATGTTCGTCTGCAGCGACGCGCCGGAGGTCTCCCGCTCTACGGATTCCAGCAGCGCCGGCGTGACTCCCCTCCCCGCGATGCCCGCCCGCCGCACCTGCGCGAGCGCCGCGTCCACCGCCCTGTCCACGACGGCTTTGTCGAGGCGGAAAGCCTCGGGCGGAGGATTCACGACCAGTACCGCGCCCGGCATGCCGAGGGAAACATGCCGCGCGTACACCCGCGCGATCTGATCGGGCGACCCGACCTTCCAGCTCACGGGAATCGTGGTGCCCGCGCAGTAGAACTCCGGAAACCAATCCGTCCGGAACCCGAGCACCGCCACGCTGAGCGTCTCCAGCCGCTCCGCCGTCGCCCGGAGATCCAGGATCGCCTTGGCGCCGGCGCACACGCAGATGACGCTCACGCGCGACAGCTCGATGAGGTCCGCCGACTCGTCCAGCGCGTCTCCCCGGTGCACTCCGCCGATACCGCCCGTGGCGAACACCGCGATGCCCGCGCGCTCGGCGAGCACGAGGCTCGCGCTCACGGTCGTCGCGCCGTCAACGCCCAGTGTCGCGGCCGCTGCCAGATCGCGAGCACCGACTTTGACAATTCCCTCGCGCCGGAGGAACCGCTCCACCTCCGCGTCGGCGAGTCCGACGACGAGCCGGCCGCCCACGACGGCGGTGACCGCCGGCGTCGCGCCGTGGCTGACGATCGCCTCGACCATCCTCTCGCATGCCTCGCGGTTCGCGGGGACCGGCAGTCCCTGCGCGAACACCGAGCTCTCGAGCGCCACCACCGGACGGCCCGCTGCCAACGCGTCAGCGACCTCCTCGCCGACGCGCACCACTTCGCCGTGTGGGTCCGCGGAAGATCTCAGGTTACTACCGGGGTGGACCCCGCGAACCGCTTCCAGCTCCCGTTCGCGACCGACGCGTCGATCGCGGCGAACGCCCGGTCCAGCTCGGCGTCCTCCGTGAAGAAATGCGGCGCGATCCTGATCCCCGCGCCGACGCGATAATCGATCAGGATCTCCTGCGACAGAAGATCCTGCGCCACGGCCGCCCCGTTCGGCACGTCCACCGCGACCGTCCCGCCGCGTCTTTCCGGATCCCGCGACGCATGGATCGCGTACCCGCGCTCGTCGGCCAGCTCGACCAGGCGCGCCGTCTGCCGCATGCTCTTCCGCCGGATCGCGTCCACGCCCGCGCGTCGCAGGATCTTCGGCCCCTCGACCGCCGCGTACAGCGCGGGAACCACCGGCGTCCCGTTCAGCCAGCGGGCGGCGCCCGTCGTGAAATGCATGTCGGGAAGAAACTCGAACGGCCGCTCGTGCGCCTGCCAGCCGGTGAGCGACGGTGACAGCCGGTCGCGCACCGAGGGCGAGACGTACAGGAAGCACCCGCCGGGCCCGCCGCACAGCCACTTGAGCACGCCGCCGGTGAGAAAGTCCACTTCCAGCGCTTTCACGTCCACCGGCACCACGCCCACCGAATGGAAAGCGTCGAGACAAACCAGCGCGCCGACGTCGTGCGCGCGCCGGCAGATGCGCGCCGCATCCATGATAAAGGCGGATTTAAACAGCACGTGCGACACGGCGACGAGGCGCGTGCGCTCGTCGATCGCCCGCAACAAACGCTCGATGTCCACGCCGATCCCGTCGTCCGACGGCACGCTCACGACTTCCGCGCCCGCTCTCCGCGCGAGCTCGTACGTGCCATAGCGGACGGATGGAAAGTCGAGGTCGGTCATCACCACCCGGTTCCGTTCCGGCGGAAAGTCAATCGCCGAGAATGCGGTGGCGTGCGCGACGCTGACGTTGGGGTGCATCGCGATTTCGTTCTCTCCCGCGTTAATCAGGGGAGCTATCACGTTGCCGGCCGTGACCGACATCTCCCACCAGCCCTCGTTCCAGGCCTTGACGCCGTGATCGCCCCAGGCGGCCGCGTACGCCGCGAGCCGCGCCGGTACCGTGCGCGGCATCGGGCCCAGCGAGTTCGAGACCAGGTACGTCGTGCGCTCGAGGATCGGGAACTCCGCCCGGAGCGCGAGCAGCGGGTCCCGCGCGGTCACTCCCCTCCCGGCCGCACCGCGCGGAATTCCGCGTCCGCGCTCCAGGTCGGCAGCACCGGCGAATCGCCCAGCCACTTGCCGAACCGGTACACGATCGCCGCGAGCTGCGCCCCCCCGGTGAGATCGAAGTCCGGGCGGTATTCGTCGGACGGCTGATGGTATCTGTGCGCCGTGTAATCCTCGTTCTGCTCGACGCCCCACCCGGCCGGCCGGCCCACGAAGTCCACGCCGGCGCCAAGTGACGCGGACGGCACTCCGACCTTCGCGAAGGAGAAATGGTCCGAGCGGTAGAAATAGCCGCGCTCAGGATGCGTGTCGGGCTCGATCGTGATCGTGTCGGCGCGCACCAGGGCGGCCAGCATCGGGCCGAGCGAGCTCTTGGTGTCGCCCAGCACCCGCATTGTTCTGAACCTGCCGAGCAGGTTGCCGCCATCCACGTTCACGTTGGCGATGATCCGGCTGATCGGCACCGTGGGATGTTCCGCGAAGTACCGCGAGCCGAGCAGTCCGGATTCCTCCGCGTCCACGAATACGAACAGCTGCGACCTGGCCGGCCGCGGTGAGTGCGCGGCCGAGTGCGCGACGCCGAGAAGCACGGCGACCCCGGACGCGTTGTCCGCCGCGCCGTTGTAGATCGAGTCGCCGTTTACGGCCGGCCCAATGCCCAGGTGGTCGAAGTGGGCCGTGTACGCCACGTACTCGCCGTTCTTCACCGGATCGGTGCCGCGCACCAGTCCGACGACGTTCACCGCCTGCAGCCGCGCTACGGTGTTGGGGAACGACATGGAGACGTTGATCCCGGTGGAAACCGGCCGGAAATCACGGGAGGCCGCTGAGCGGACGAGCTGATCGAGGTCGATCCCGGCCTGAGAGAGCAGCGCTCTCGCCGCGGTGTCCGTGATCCAGCCCTGCACGCCGATCGGCCCGGGCCCCGACTCGGGACGCGGCAGCATGCGCTGCTCCTTCGCCCACGAGCCGACGACGGTGTGCCAAGGGTAGCCGGCCCGCTCGGTCGTGTGCACGATGAGCATCCCCGCGGCTCCGCGGCGTTCCGCCTCCTCGAACTTGTACGTCCAGCGGCCGTAGTACGTCATGCCCCGTCCGCCGAACAGCGCGGGCTCCGCGGCAGTTTCCGGCGGATCGTTCACCAGCACCAGCAGGATCTTGCCGCGCACGTCCACGTCCTTGAAGTCGTCCCAGCGGAACTCCGGCGCGGTTGCGCCATACCCGACGAACACCAGCTCGCCCGACGCTTCACTCCGCGGCGCGGCCGAGCCTGCCCAGACCACCACGTCTTCCGGATAGCGCAAGCGGGCGGTCGCGCGACCGCTCGCCGTGACGCTCAGCTTCGACGGGTCCGCGCCCACCACTTCGATCGGGAACTGCTGGAAGTAGGATCCGTTCGCGCCGGGCTCCACGCCGAACAGGCGCAGCTGGGCGGCGATGTACTCCGCGGCCAGCCACCCGCCGCGCGTCGCCGGCGCCCTCCCTTCCAGGAGATCGGACGAAAGGAACCGGATGTGCGCGTCGATCTCGTTGGGTGTCACGACGTGGCCGGGGTGCGCGGCGGGCGCGGCGGGCGCGGCCATCGCGGAGTGCTCGGCGGCAGCGCGCTCGGCCGGAGGAGGAACCGTGGCGCAACCGGCTGCCGCGAGGAAAGCGGAGGCAAACAGGAGCGAGCGGAGTCTGGGCATGGGACGATGGGGGGTCAGGGGTCTCGCAACCAATATATGGTTGGACGATGCCGGGTATCACGCTCCTGATTACGCTTTCACCATGACCGCGAACCTTCCGAGACGGATCGCTCTGGTACTGGGCGGGGGAGGCCTGAAGGGCTTCGCGCACGTCGGCGTGCTGCGCGCGCTGGAGGAGCGCGGAATCGCGCCCTCGCTCCTCTCCGGGACCAGCATCGGATCGCTGATCGCGGCCGCGGCGGCCGGCGGCACGACGTTGAGCGAGATGGAGGAGCGCGCGCTCGCGCTGCGGCGGCGGGACGTGTTCCGCCTCAACCGGCTGGGAATGATCCGCGACCGCCAGCGCGCGGTCTCGATCTATCTGGAAGGGCCGCTGCGCGAGCTGTGCGAGACCATCGCACCGCCGGCCACCTTCGACGAGCTCGCCGTCCCCGTGCTGGTGAACACGGTGGACCTCGAGCAGGCCGCGCAGGTTGTGTGGGGGCTTCCCGGACTGCGCAACGTGTCCGTGGCCGAGGCCGTGTACGCGTCGTGCGCGCTCCCCGGATTCTTCCCGCCCGGCATCGTCGCGGGACGCGTGTGCGCGGACGGCGGAATCATCGACAACCTTCCGGTCACGATCGCGGCGCAGGGGATGGACGCCGTCATCGCGGTTGACGTAGGGAGCGCCGAGATAATCCGGCGCGAGGACGTGCTCAGCCACGGATTCGGATCGATCTACATGCGGGCTGCCTCGACCATGATGCACGCGTTGCAGCTCGTGCCGCTCGCGCACTGGGCCGGCCCGCCGATGATCCTCATTCGGCCCAAGGTCTCGCACATAGGCTGGTTCAGCTTCTCGCGCACCCCGGAGCTGATCGCGGCGGGATACGACGCCGCGAGCGAGGCGCTCGACTTCTACGAGGCGGCCTTCGAGCGCGAGAGCGGCGTCTATCCGCGCCGGGATATGAAGGTCACCGTCGAGAAAGCCAAGTGCATCGGCTGCGGGCTGTGCGTGGCACTCGCGCCGGACCTGATGGGGATGGGCGCCGACGGCAAGGCGTTCGCCCGCGAGCGGATCGTGAGCTGGTCGCCCGCGGACGGCGATTTCGTGCACAACTGCCCGACCTTCGCTATCCGCGCCGAGCGAGCTGGCGCGGAGCCGCCCACCGCGCTGGAGGGCACGCAGGCGAACGAATCAGTGTCCGGCTAGATTGCGAGAATGAGCCATCTCAACTCATTTGGCGCTCGGGCGCGGCTCGCGGCCGGCGGCAGGGAATACACGATCTTCCGGCTGGACTGTCTCTCGAAAATCGCCGGATCCACGGCCGAGAAGCTCCCCGTCAGCCTCAGGATCCTGCTGGAGAATCTGCTGCGGAACGAGGACGGCGCCTTCGTCCGGACTGCCGACGTCGAGACGCTCGCGAAATGGGCGATGGCGCCCTACATCCAGAAGGAGATCGCGTTCCGCACTTCGCGCGTTCTGCTCCAGGACTTCACCGGCGTGCCGGCGGTGGTGGACCTCGCGGCGATGCGCGACGCGCTGGCGCGGCTCGGCGGTGATCCGAAGCGAATCAATCCGCTGCAGCCCGTTGACCTGGTAATCGACCACTCCGTGCAGGTGGACGAGTACGGATCGGATGCCGCTTTCCTGATCAACGCGAACCACGAGTTCGAGCGGAACCAGGAGCGCTACGCGTTCCTGCGCTGGGGTCAGGACGCGCTGGAGAACTTCCGCGTCGTGCCCCCGGACACCGGCATCGTGCATCAGGTCAACCTCGAGTACCTGGCGAGCGTGGTGTTCTCCCGGGCGCACGGCGACGAGCTGCACGCGTACCCGGACTCGCTCGTTGGCACGGACTCGCACACCACGATGATCAACGGTCTCGGGGTGCTGGGCTGGGGCGTGGGCGGAATCGAGGCCGAGGCCGCGATGCTGGGACAGCCGGTCTCGATGCTAATTCCGGAAGTCGTCGGGTTCAAGCTGCATGGCGAGCTCCCGCCCGGAACCACCGCCACCGACCTGGTGCTCACGGTCACGCAGATCCTCCGGCAAAAGAAAGTCGTCGGGAAGTTCGTGGAGTTCTACGGCTCGGGCCTGTCGAGCCTTTCGCTCGCCGACCGCGCGACGCTCGCCAACATGGCGCCCGAGTACGGCGCGACCATGGGCTTCTTCCCCGTGGACGACGAGACACTGAGATATCTCCGGCTCACCGGCCGCGAGCCGGGCCACGTCGAGCTCGTCGAGCGCTACTGCAAGGAACAGGGGATCTTCCGCACGGACGCGAGCCCCGACCCGATCTTCAACTCCACGGTGGATCTCGACCTGAGCACGGTCGAAGCGAGCCTCGCCGGACCGAAGCGGCCGCAGGACCGCGTGCCGCTGAAGCTCGCCAAGCCGCTGTTCCGCGAAGCGCTCGAAGGCGAGCTGGCGAAAGCGGGGACTTTGCAGGCCGTCGCGACCGTGCGGCAGGCCACCAACGTCTCCGCCGCTCCGGGACTTTCTCCGGACGTCGTCGCGACGCTGGAGAGCGAGCAGCAGCACATGCACGGCGCGGTGTCGGTGGAGATGAACGGCGTCACCTTCCCACTGCGACACGGGTCGGTGGTCATCGCCGCGATCACGAGCTGCACGAACACGTCCAACCCGAGCGTCATGCTTGCCGCAGGCCTGCTGGCGCGCAACGCCGTGGCGAAAGGTCTCGACACCAAGCCATGGGTGAAGACGAGCCTCGCGCCCGGCTCCAAGGTCGTGACGGATTACTTCAACAAGGCAGGCGTCACCGACGCGCTCGACGCGCTGCGCTTCCATACCGTCGGCTACGGCTGCACGACGTGCATCGGTAATTCGGGTCCGCTGCCCGAGCCGATCTCTGCTGCGGTCGAAGAGCACAAGCTGGTCGTCGCGGCCGTGCTGTCCGGCAATCGAAACTTCGAGGGCCGGATCAACCCGCACACGCGCTTCAACTATCTCGCGTCGCCGCCGCTCGTGGTGGCGTACGCGCTCGCGGGCAGGATGGACATAGACTTCAACACCGAGCCGCTCGGCCCGGGCAAGGACGGTCCGGTCTTCCTGCGCGACATCTGGCCCACGCCGAAGCAGGTCGAGGACGAGGTGCTGCGCTCGGTAAAGGCGGAGATGTTCAAGACTCAATACGCGAACGTCTTCCACGGCGACGACAACTGGCGCTCGCTTCCCACTCCGACGGGCGACCTGTACGAGTGGGACACGCACTCGACGTACGTCAAGAACCCGCCCTTCTTCGATGGGATGACGCTCGAACCGCCCGGCGTGCGGCCGATTCGCGGCGCGCGCGTTCTCGGAAAGTTCGGCGACTCGATTACCACCGATCACATCTCGCCCGCCGGGTCCATCCCCGCCGCGAGCCCGGCTGGAAAGTGGCTGATCGAGCAGGGCGTTAAGACGAGGGAGTTCAATTCCTACGGCTCGCGCCGCGGCAATCACGAAGTCATGATGCGCGGCACGTTCGCGAACATCCGGCTGCGCAACGAGCTCGCCCCAGGAGTAGAAGGCTGGTGGACGGCGCTCACCCCGGGCGGTGATCCGGTGCCGCTGTACGACGCGGCCATGAATTACCAGAGCACGCGCACGCCGTTGCTCGTGCTCGCGGGCAAGGAATACGGCACCGGCTCGTCCCGCGACTGGGCCGCGAAGGGGACCGCGCTGCTCGGCGTGCGCGCGGTCATCGCGGAGTCGTTCGAGCGCATCCACCGGTCGAACCTGGTCGGCATGGGCGTGCTGCCGCTCGAGTTCGTGAACGACCAGACGCGCGAGACGCTCGGACTGACCGGCTTCGAGACGTATGACGTCGAGGAACTCGACGACACGCTGCAGCCGCGCTCGGTGCTGACCGTCCGCGCTTCGTCGCCCGGCGAGGAGCCGAAGACGTTCAGCGTGCGGGTGCGCATCGACACGCCCGAGGAGCTGAGCTACTACAGGCACGGGGGGATACTGCCCTACGTGCTGCGGCAGCTGGTCCGTTGACGGGAGCGCAGCGATGAGCGGCAAGCCGTTCACCGTCGGCATCGTCCAGGAGAAGGTCACCGACGACGTCGCCGCGAACGTGGACCGGGCGATCGCCCGCATCCGCGAGGCCGCGAGCCGCGGCGCGCAGATCGTCTGCCTGCAGGAGCTGTTCAACGCCCCGTACTTCTGCAAGTCGCAGCAGGTGGAGCGATTCGATCTGGCCGAGGCCGTGCCCGGCCCGACCACCGAGCGGCTGGCCGCCGTGGCGAAAGAGCTGGCGGTGGTGATCGTCGTGCCGCTGTTCGAGCGCCAGGCGCCCGGCGTATACCGCAACTCCGCGGCGGTGATAGACGCTGACGGAGAGCTGCTCGGCGTGTATCGCAAGATGCACATCCCCGACGATCCACTGTACAACGAAAAGTTCTACTTCACGCCGGGCGACGCGCAGACGCCGTCGAGCCCGTCGGGCGGATTCGCCGTCTGGAAGACGCGCTACGCGACGATCGGCGTGCTGATCTGCTGGGACCAGTGGTATCCCGAAGCCGCGCGCATCACCGCGTTGCTCGGCGCGGAGATCATTTTTTATCCGACGGCGATCGGCTGGCACCCCTCGGAGAAGGACGAATTCGGCGAGGCGCAGGTGCAGGCCTGGCAGACGGCGCAGCGCGCGCACGCGATCGCGAACGGCGTGTACGTCGCTTCGCCCAACCGCTGCGGGCACGAGGACGAGCCGGGCACGAACGGCCTGGAGTTCTTCGGGCACTCCTTCATCGCCGATCCGTTCGGCCGCATGCTCGTCGAAGCCGGCACGGAGCCTGAGGTGCTGGTGGCCGAGTGCGATCCGAAAGTGATCGAGAGCACTCGCCGGAGCTGGCCGTTCCTCCGCGACCGCCGCATCGACGCCTACGGGCAGATATTGAACCGGTACATCGGCAGGTAGCGGGACTCCACACTCCCGACTCCTGACTGCCACACTCCGAACTTGGATTCCGCCGGGATGACACCAGGAGCATCAGCCCCACCGCGCATGCCCGCCGAGTGGGAGCCACATTCGGCCACGTGGATCGCGTGGCCGCACCACGAGCCCGACTGGCCCGGTAAGCTCGAGGCGATTCACTGGGTGTACGCCGAGATCGTGCGCGCGCTGGCGACCTCCGAGCCCGTGGAGATCCTCTGCCACGACGAGCGCACGCGCGGCATCGCGTCCGACAATCTCTCGGCGCACCATGTGGACGCGGCGCGCTATCGGCTGCACCTCGTGCCGACCGACCGCGTGTGGCTGCGCGATTCAGGGCCGACCGGCGTGCTGCGCAACGGCTCGCTGCAGTGGGTGGGATGGGCGTTCAACGCCTGGGCCAAATACGACAACTACCAGCGGGACGCCCGTGTCCCCGAGGCCGTGAGCGGGATCAGCGGCTGGCCGCTGCTCCACCCCACCCGCCCTGACGGATCGACTCCGCTCGTGCTCGAGGGCGGGGGCATCGAGACGAACGGCGCGGGCACGCTCCTCGTGACCGAGGAGTGGCTGCTGTCGGACGTGCAGGTGCGCAACCCGGGCATGACGCGGAAGCAGTACGAGGATGCGTTCGCGAAATACCTGGGGATCGCGCGCACTGTCTGGCTCGGCGAAGGGTGCGTCGGCGACGACACGCACGGGCACATAGACGACGTCGCGCGCTTCACGTCGGTGGACACGGTGGTGCTGGCGTACGAGGAGGATCCTTCCGACGCCAACCACGACCGCTCGCGCGACAACCTGCGCCGGCTCGAGCACGCGTCGCGGCAGCCGCCGCTGCGCGTCGTGAAGCTGCCGTTTCCGGAGCCGGTGATGATGCGCGGCGAGCGGCTGCCGGCCAGCTACGCCAACTTCTATGTCGCGAACAGCACCGTGCTCGTGCCGACGTTCAACGATCCGGCGGACCGGATAGCGCTGCGCACTCTCGCCGATCTTTTTCCCGACAGGCGCGTCGTCGGCATCCATGCGACCGACCTCGTCTGGGGACTGGGCACGCTCCACTGTCTCACGCAGCAGCAGCCAAGAGCTCAGCGCGCGGCTGACGGGAGCTAGCGTGGCGGGCGGACCTGCTGCGAAGCCCTACACCGTCGTGTACGACGGGCACTGCGGCGTGTGCGGCCGCATCGTGGAAGTGCTTGCCCGCTGGGACCGCGGCGCGCAGCTGGAAATCGTTCCGTCGCAGGCGCCTGGAGTGACGCAACGCTTCCCCTGGATCGAGCCACGGGCTTTCACGGACTCGATGCAGGTGATTCGCTTCGCGGACGGCAGGACGTGGCAGGGGGCGGCGGCGATCGAACAGCTCCTCGGCGTTCTCCCCCGGGGCCGCTGGATCGCCTGGATCTTCCGCGTCCCCTTCGCTCGGGGACTGGCCGAGCGGCTGTATCGCTGGTTCGCGCGGAACCGGTATCGGCTGGGGTGCGGCAAGCACTGCCCGGCACACCCGGGGCACGGGACCGAATAGCTTTTCAGCAGCCATGACGGATTCAGGAAACGCGGTAGTGCTGTTGAGCGGCGGACTCGATTCCGCGACGACCGCCGCGGTCGCTCAGCGCGACGGTTTTCGCGTGCACGCGCTCAGCGTGGACTACGGGCAACGGCACGCCGTCGAGCTCGACTCCGCGCGGCGGGTCGCGGCGGATCTCGCGCTCGCGCGGCACGTGGTGGTGCGGGTGGATCTGCGCGCCGTGGGCGGCTCCGCCCTGACGGACGACATCGCGGTGCCGAAGAACGAGGATCCCACGGCCGGCGGCATACCCGTGACCTACGTTCCGGCCCGCAACACGCTGCTCCTTTCCCTGGCGCTCGGGTTCGCGGAAGTGGTCGACGCGTTCGACATCTTCATCGGAGTCAACGCGCTCGATTACAGCGGCTACCCCGACTGCCGGCCCGAATTCATCCGCGCTTTTGAGAAGCTGGCCAACGTCGCCACCAAAGCGGGCACCACTGGCGGCGCGTTCACGATCCACGCCCCGCTCATCGATCTCTCGAAAGCCGAGATCCTCCGCCTTGGCTCCGGTCTCGGTGTTGATTACGCGAGCACGACGAGCTGCTACGATCCCGATCCCGGCGGACGGGCGTGCGGCGAGTGCGATTCCTGCCAGCTCCGCCTGCGGGGGTTCGCCGAAGCCGGGTTGAAAGATCCCGTGGCCTACGCGCGGCGCTGATCGCCATGTACACCGTGAAAGAGATCTTCTATACGCTGCAGGGCGAAGGCGCGCACGCCGGCCGGCCGGCCGTGTTCTGCCGGTTCGCGGGGTGCAACCTGTGGACGGGGCGGGAGCAGGATCGGCACTCCGCGACGTGCACTTTCTGCGACACGGACTTTGTCGGTGCCGGTCCCGACGGCGGAAAGTTCGCGACCGCGCAGGAGCTGGCCGCCGCCGTGGCGGCCCGCTGGCCCTCGAACGACGCGCGTCCCTTCGTCGTGTGCACCGGCGGCGAGCCCCTGCTCCAGCTCGACGCCGAAGCGGTTGACGCGCTTCACGCCCGCGGCTTCGAAATCGCGGTCGAGAGCAATGGCACTCAGCCAGCGCCTGCCGGGATCGACTGGATCTGCGTAAGCCCCAAGGCGGATGCCGATCTCGTCCTGCGATCAGGCAACGAGCTCAAGCTCGTGTTCCCTCAGGAGAAAGCGCCGCCGGAGAAATTCGCCGCGCTTTCGTTCGACAATTTCTTTCTGCAGCCCATGGACGGACCCGACATCGAGCGCAACACGCGGTTGGCGCTCGAGTACTGTCTCGCGCACCCGCGGTGGAGGCTCAGCTTGCAGACGCACAAGTTGCTGGGAATCAGGTGACTCGCTCTTCTCTCACGCACCTCGAGTGCGGCGCGTGTGGCGCCGAGCACGACGCGAGCCGGCTGCACAACGTCTGCGCGCATTGCGGCAAGCCGCTGCTCGCGCGCTACGATCTCGCGGCCGCGGGGAGGAGCCTTACGCGCGAGTCGCTCCGCTCGCGGCGCACCGACCTCTGGCGGTACTCGGAGGTGCTGCCCATAGCGGACGATGCGAACATCGTCTCTCTGGGCGAGGGCTCCACGCCGCTCGTGCGCGCCGAGCGACTTGCCGGCGAGATCGGATGTGGCGAGCTGTACATCAAGGACGAAGCCGGCAACCCCACGCAGAGCTTCAAGGCGCGAGGGATGGCAGTCGCCGTCTCGCGGGCGAAGGAGCTCGGCGTCACCAGGCTCGCCGCGCCTTCGGCGGGGAACGCCGGCGGCGCGCTCGCGGCATACGCGACGCGCGCCGGACTGGAAGCCTATCTGTTCATGCCGCGCGACACGCCGCGCGCGAACGTCATCGAAGCCACTTTCACGGGCGCGCACGTCCGCCTGGTGGACGGACTGATCACCGACTGCGGCGCGGAGGTCGCGCGGGGAAAGGAGAGCGCGGGCTGGTTCGACGTCTCGACGCTGAAGGAGCCGTACCGCGTCGAGGGAAAGAAGACACTTGGGTACGAGCTGGCCGAGCAGCTCGGGTGGACGCTGCCCGACGTGATCGTGTATCCGACAGGCGGCGGCACCGGCCTGATCGGGATGTGGAAGGCGTTCGCGGAGATGGAGGCGCTCGGCTGGATCGGATCCGGCCGGCCGAAGATGGTCACGGTGCAGGCCGACGGATGCGCGCCGATCGTGACCGCGTTCGAGAACGGCGCGCGCTTCGCGGATGAGTTTCCCAACGCGGCCACCATCGCGTCCGGACTGCGCGTGCCGAAGGCCATCGGCGACTTCCTCATACTCGACGCTCTGCGGGAGTCGGGCGGCGCCGCGGTCGCCGTCAGCGACGCCGATCTGATTCAGGGCGCCCGGGACATCGCGCGCTTCGAGGGTATCTTCGCGTGTCCCGAGGGCGGCGCCTGCGTGCCCGCCGTGCGCCGGCTGGTCGCCGACGGAACGATCGGGCCCGCTGATCGCGTGGTAATCTTCAATACCGCAGCCGGCGTCAAATACCTCGACACGTACACGCAATGACCGAGACCGCGCTTCCCGACCGCGCCTCAGCGCTGGCGCTGATGCAGGAGTACACCGCCAGCGAATCGCTGCGCAAGCACATGCTGTCCGTCGAGGCCGCGATGCGCGCTTACGCCGCCAGCCTGGGCGAGGATCCGGAAAGGTGGGGACTGGCCGGGCTGATGCACGACTTCGACTACGAACGGTACCCGAATGACGCGCATTCCCCGACCGAGCAGCATCCGTCGCACGGCGTCGGCGTGCTGCGGGAGCTCGGTTATCCGGAAGACGTACTGCAGGCAATCATGGGTCACGCCGGCTACACCGGCGTCCCGCGCGAGACCGCCATGGCCAGGACCCTGTTCGCGGTGGACGAGCTCACCGGCCTGATCACGGCGACCGCGCTGGTGAAGCCATCACGCAGCGTGCGCGACGTGGACGCGCGCTCCGTCCGCAAGAAGATGAAGGACAAGGCGTTCGCGCGCGGCGTAAGCCGCGAGGACGTCATTCGCGGAGCCGAAGAGCTCGGCGTTGACCTGGACACCCACATCGAGTTCGTCATCGCGGCGATGCGTGCCAACGCCGAGGCTATCGGATTACAGGGCATCCCCGCCAGCAACTAACCAGTCGATATCATGAAAGCGAAATCCAGAGCATCCTCCGCCAGCGCGCCCGTCAGCGCCTTCGTGCGCCATCACTTCCGCCACTTCAACGCGGCCGCGCTGGTGGACGCGACCGACGATTACATCGCGCACCTCGATGGCGGCGGGCGCATGCTCGTCACGCTCGCGGGCGCGATGAGCACCGCCGAGCTGGGGCTGTCGCTCGCCGAGATGATCCGGCGGGACAAGGTGCACGCCATCACCTGCACCGGCGCGAACCTCGAGGAGGACGTGTTCAACCTCGTCGCGCACAACCATTACGAGCGCGTCCCGCATTACCGGTCGCTCACCGCCGAGCAGGAGGTGGACCTGCTCAACCGGCACATGAACCGCGTGACCGACACATGCATCCCCGAGATGGAGGCGATGCGGCGCATCGAGAACGAAGTTCTCGCCGAGTGGGTGGCCGCCGACAAGAAGGGCGAGCGCTACTTCCCGCACGAGTTCATGTACCGCATCATCCTCAGCGGGCAGCTGGAGTCCAGCTACCAGATCGACCCGGACGATTCGTGGCTGGTGGCCGCGGCCAGGAAAAACCTGCCGATGTTCGTCCCGGGGTGGGAGGATTCCACGCTCGGCAACATGTACGCGGGACACGTCATCGCGGGCGACGTGAAGAACGTGCACACCGTGCGCACGGGCATCGAGTACATGACGCGGCTGGCGGAGTGGTACACGGAGACGGCGCCGCGCACGCCGGTGGGCTTCTTCCAGATCGGCGGTGGAATCGCGGGCGACTTCCCGATCTGCGTGGTGCCGATGCTGCACCAGGATCTCAAGCGCGACAGCGTGCCGCTATGGGGCTACTTCTGCCAGATCAGCGATTCGACGACGAGTTACGGCTCGTATTCCGGCGCGGTGCCGAACGAGAAGATCACGTGGGGGAAGCTGGGCAAGGATACGCCGAAGCACGTGATCGAGTCGGACGCGTCGATCGTGGCGCCGTTGATTTTTGCGATGGTGCTGGGCTGGTAACGACGCTGCGTCCTGCGTCCTGCGTCCTGCGTCCTGCGTCCTGCGTCCTGCGTCCTGCGTCTGCGTGCTGCGCACTGACCGACTGTGGTCAGTACGCAGCACGCAGCGCTTTTCCTACTTACCCCCGCTCTCCCCTCTGCGAACCACGGCTACCGGCAAAGCCGCTTCCGGCCGGATCAGCGGTGACCACGCCGGCAGTCTCGCTCCCGGCGCGTGTGTGAGCTGCCGCATCCGGCCGCTCTCGACATCCATCACCCAGATCTCCTTCGTGCCGCCACGGTTGGACGCGATGGCGATGTGCCGGTTGTCCGGCGCCCAGCTCGGATCCTCGTTCTCGGCGAACGTCGTCAGCTTCCTCATGCTCTGAGTCCGCACGTCGATCATCCACACCTGGAAATCGCCGTTCTGCTGCATGTACGCGACGCGGAGTCCGTCGGGCGACCAGTCCGGGCTCGTCCGGTAGCTGCGCACTCCCTTCACGCTGGGGGTGAGCTGCTTCTCGTCGCTCCCGTCGAGATTCATCGTGAACAGCTGCGGCGTCATGCGCGTTCCCTGCCACGACCGCGGCGAGATGAACGCGAGCTTGCGGCCGTCGGGACTAAACGAAGGTGACGACCTGTCGTACAACTCGAGGCTGGAAACGCGGCGCGCCGGAGCGGCTTCCTCCAGGCTCGCGATTACCAGGTCCGCGCCCGCATCCCGCGCGTGCGCGTACACCACCGAGCGTCCGTCCGGCGTGTACACCGGCGTGAGATTGAGACCGCGGGGCGTCGCCGAAAGCTCGCGCAAGCCACCCGTGATCAGATTCGCTTCCACGATCTGCGAGCCCGCGTCGTTCAGGTCCGCGAACACCACGCGCGTTCCGCTCGGGTGCCATGACGGCGACAGCGCGGTTCCGCTGGCCGTTGCCGGACGGTTGTTGGCGCCGTCGCTGTCCACCACGAACAGCTGGCCGTTCTGGATGTACGCCACACGGCTCTGCGCCATTCCCCGATAACCGGTCAGCCAGCGCTGTACTTCGTCCGCTATTCCATGTATGGCGAAGCGCTGCGCCGAGACGAGCGAATCCCGCCGCGCCAAATCCTGCGCCACCAACAGCGGCAGCGCGGCGTCCCGCTCCGCGACCGCCTGATCGATCCGCGCGCGCAGATCGGAGTCTTCCTGGGCCACGACGCGCATCAGCGAATCGCGCACCGCGGCTTCCGCTTCCCGCTTCCGGCGATTGCGCGGCGGCTTCTTCGCGGCCGCTGCCGTAAGCGAATCGCGCAGGAACGTCGTTCGCACCAGTCCCGCACGCAGCGCCAGGTCGCGCTGCTCCCACGCCCGGATCACCGAATCGCGGATCTCCGCTTCGCGCGGCGCCGGAACGTCCGGGACGGCGAAATCGGACTCGCGGGTCAGCGTTTTCGTGGCCACGTCGTACACAGCCACCCGTATTCCGGTGGAGCTGCGGCGCGGCGCCACGACCGCCGACACCTTGAATCCGGCGAAAAAAGAGTAGTTGACGCTCCCGTCCGCCGGAGCGTTCGACCTAACGAGCGCCGCGTCGAGCGCGAGCGGCGTCAACCGGTCGCCGTAGTCGAGGTCCCGCTGGATGATCGCTCGAACTGAATCGCCCGGCGTTTCGTCTACGGGCAGAACGACCACGATCGGCTTTACCGCCGCGACCGGCGCGCGCGATGCCGCGGCGCGCGACGGCCGCTGCCCGTCCGCCACCGATGCCAGCGCGATACCCGCGGCAGCCGCCGCGACGAATGTCCTGCGAAGCGTTGTCATGAGACCCTGCTGATTGAAAAGCTCGGCGGAGCGGGTGACCCGCACATTACGGCCCGGACCGCGATGCGATGGTCCGGCGTTCCGCTGTTAATAGGACAGCGGATCGTGCACTCCGTCACCTGCATACACCACACATCGCCCAAAGTCGTTCGCACCACCGAGTTAACCGGTTTCGCCAATTCGTAACAACAATTCTCACCCTGCGCGCCGGTCACGCAATACGCCATTTGCGTTGCGAAATGCCGGAGCGCGGCAACCGGCCCTCAACAAAAAAAGGGGTCTTCTCCCTATCGAGTGGGTGAATTTGGCAGGAAATCGGGCTAAAGACGAGGTGATGGAGCTGATCGGCGGAG
>CALMKE010000234.1 GCA_937867645.1 uncultured Gemmatimonadota bacterium
CGAAATCGACCACGCCGGCCGCGACTGCCGAGAGAGGCATGACCAGGCGCGGGAAGTAGACTTTGGTGACGAGGTTCGCGTTGTTGACCAGGCTCACGCCGGCGCGGGCCATCGATCCGGCGAAGAGCTGCCAGGGAAGGAGGGCGACGAAGCTGAACAGCGGATAAGGCTTCCCGTCCGACGGCAGGCCGGCCAGCCGCCCGAAGATCACGCTGAAAATGACCATGGTCAGCAACGGCTGGAGAATGGCCCAGCCGACGCCGAGTGCGGCCTGCTTGTACCGCACCATGACATCGCGCCACGTGAGAAAGAAGAGCAGGTCGCGGTAGTCCCACAGCTCGGTTAGCTTGAGAGCCGTCCAGCCCCGCGAGGGTGCGAGACGAATGTGCGGATATGCCCGATCAGCCATAGCCTGCGCAAACTGCGCAAGCGCACGCGTTCATGCAATCGCCTTGACGCGGTTTGTCCTTGCAGATTTTCGCTGTCCGGCGGATGTTCGTAGAGCTTCCGCCTGAATCATCACCCTTCTGCCGTCTCCCATCTGATCTCGCCGATTCATCACCAGCCCGGTCTCTCGCAGTCGTCCAGAACTGCTCTGGAGCGCCGCACCGAGTTGTCGGCGCGCCGCAGAGCCGGAGTGCGCCGCCGCCTGAGCCGCATGGGAGCCAGGTTTCTCGTGCTCATCGCCGCGGATGCTTTGGCGCTACTGGCTGCCCGGCTGACGCTCGGCCTGATCGTCACGCTGCGCGCCGATGATGGCGGTGCGTGGCGGACCTTCGCGGCTGCCGGGCCCCTCACGTCGCCGGGTAAGCCAGCGAGCACGGTGTTCTGGATAGCTATGTTCGCCGCGTTGCTGATTACCGGCGCGTACAGTCGGTACCGCGCGCTCAGCACGACCATACGCCTGCTGGGAGCAATTGCGCTTGCCGCCCTGCTCGCGACTGTGCCCCTCACTGCGGTTATCGGACTACGTCGAGCGGCGTCGCTGAGCTTCGCCGTCGGGATTGCCACGCTCCCGTTTCTCTGGCTTGGGCGGAGCCTGGCCGAAATTTTTCTCGGAGCCGTGTGGCCCCGCGCGCGATGGGCCGGCGCTGCGATCGTGGTCGGTCCCGTGAATGCAGCACAGTCGGAGATCGCGCGGGCGGCCACGGCGCCCGGCGGCGAGTACACGGTCGCCGGACATTACGAGACCGCGGCAACCGGGTCCGACCCCCGGAGGCTGGCGGATGCGACGGCCACGCTGGTAGAAGCGAAGCTCGCGGAGGCGATCGTCGTGACCGAGAACCTTCCGGAGCGCCAATTGAGCGCGCTCGTCGAGATGTCGCTGGCCCACGGCTGCGTCGCGCTGTGTCCCCCAAGGGCGCTGCAGGTCGAAGGCATCCGCGCCCGCCTCGTCTGGCATCACGATCAACCGCTGCTCGAGTTCGCGACTCCCGGCCTGCAGCCTGCCGCGCTGCTGACGAAGCGGATCACGGACGTAATCGGGTCGTCTCTCTTGCTGGTTCTTGCAGCACCTTTGGCGGTGGTCATCGCGATCGGCATCCTCCTCGACTCACGCGGGCCGGTGTTTTTCTCCCAGGATCGCGCCGGTTTGGGCGGACGCCGGTTCCGAATGCTGAAGTTCCGGACCATGCGCGCGGGCGCCGACGACGAGAAGCAGAGTCTGGCGCACCTGAATCACACCGGCGACGTGCGCTTGTTCAAGATCCCCGGGGACCCCCGCGTCACTCCTTTCGGCAGGTTTCTGCGCCGCTGGAGTCTCGACGAGCTGCCGCAGTTCTGGAACGTTTTCCGGGGTGACATGTCGCTGGTCGGCCCGCGTCCATTTTTCGAATCTGATTTTGCGGCCTACGAGGATCACCACTATCGGCGGCTGGACACGAAGCCCGGCATCACGGGCCTGTGGCAGGTAAGCGGGCGCAGTGACGTCGTAGACTTCGAGGACGTCGTCTATCTGGACAGGCAGTACATCGAGCAATGGTCCTTCTGGCTCGATATCAGCATTCTTCTGCGCACCATGCCATCGGTGCTGCGCCGACACGGCGCGTATTGACGCGCGTCGAGCGAACCATTCACCGCGCGCAATCGCGCGGCTTTCAATAACCCGACCCAATGACCATTGCGATCCGCCGCCTGGCGATCCCCGACGTGCTCGAAATCCGGCATGCCGCGCTCGAGGACCATCGCGGCTTTTTTCTCGAGGCGTATAAGAAAACCGAGTTCGACGAGCTTGTGCAGCCAGCAAGCTTCGTCCAGCTCAACCACTCGCGTTCCCGGCGACACGTGGTTCGTGGGCTGCACTTTCAGTGGAACGCGCCCATGGCGAAGCTGATGCGGGTGACTCAGGGGGAGGCGTATCTGGTAGCGGTGGATATCCGCCGGGGCTCGCCGACGCTCGGACAGTGGGTGGGGATGAGCGTGCGCGCGGAGGATCAGTTATCGCTGTTCGCGCCGCCTGGTTTTGCGCGCGGCTTCTGCGCAACGTCTGATTGGACGGAAGTTCAATATCTCTGCACGGCTGAATACAACCCGTCCGGCGAGACGGGCATTCGCTGGGACGACCCCCGCCTGGGGATCGATTGGCCGACTCGCGATCCGGTATTGTCTGACAAGGATCGACGCGCCCAATCGCTCGAAGATTGGCTCGCGTTGCCGGAATCGCGCACGTTCATCTGGGAGCCGTAAGGCGTCCTATTCCGCTGCGTTCGCGGTCGCGCGTCTGACGTACCATTCGATCGTCTCCCGCAGCCCGGTCTCGAACTCGATATCCGGCTTCCATCCAAGCTCCGCCGTGAGCTTGCCCGCGTCGATGGCGTAGCGGAAGTCGTGACCTGCCCGGTCGGTGACGAACGAGATCAGCTCCTCATACGATCCCGCGGCGCGCGGCCGGAGCTCGTCCAGCAGCCGGCAGATGATGCGCGTGAGCTCTATGTTCCGGCGCTCGTTGTCGGCGCCCACGAGATATGTGCCGCCGGGCGCGCCACGCCGCAACACGGTGTCTATCGCCGTGCAGTGATCCCGGACGTGCAGCCAATCCCGGATGTTCCGACCGGTGCCGTATACCGGTATCGGTCGCTCGGCCAGGCACGCGGCTATGACCGTCGGGATGAACTTCTCCGGGTGCTGCAGCGGCCCGTAGTTGTTCGAGCAGTTGGTGATCGTGATTGGAAGCCCGTAGGTGTGCGCATACGCGCGGACCAGGTGGTCGGCGGCCGCCTTGCTGGCCGAGTAGGGCGAGTTAGGCGCGTAGGGCGTGCGCTCAGTGAACGGCGGATCATCGTCATTCAGACTTCCATAGACTTCGTCGGTGGACACCTGATGGAACCGCACGCTTCCGTCGCCGCTCCCGGCGCTTGCCAGCGTGAGGCCGCCCCAGACCTCGCGCGCGGCCTCCAGCAGGACGAAGGTGCCAAGCACGTTGGTGTGTACGAAAGTGGCCGGCCCGTCGATGGATCTGTCCACGTGCGACTCGGCCGCGAAGTGCACGACCGTATCCACGTGGTGGCTCCGCATCAGCGAGAGAACGAGGGGCCCGTTGGCGATGTCGCCGTGAATGAAGGTGTGGCGCGGGTCGTCCAGCGCGCCGCGCAGGTTATCGAGGGATCCGGCGTACGTGAGTGAGTCGAGGTTCGCGATTCGGGCCTCGGGATGCGCGTCCAGGAAGTAGCGCACGAAGTTCGCGCCGATGAATCCGGCGCCGCCCGTCACAAGGAGGCTGCGGGGGCTATGCATTCGCTTCCGAGGCCAGAGCCTCGATAGTATCGGCCAGCGCGCGGCGCCAGTCGCGCGGGGTGATCTTCGTCCACTCAGTGAACCGGGTCGTATCGAGCACGGAATATCGCGGGCGCCGCGCGCGGGTCGGATATTCGGGCGTGGTAACTTCGGTCAGCCGCGCTCGCGGCTCGCGGCCCGCGTCCCTGAGCAGGGCAATGGCGCTCGCCGCGAGCTCGTACCACGTCGTCACCCCGGCGTTGGCGAAGTGCATCGTCCCCGTTCTGGACGGGTCCTCCGCCAGCAGCAACAGCGCTACGGCGAGGTCCTGCGCAGAGGTCGGTCGGCCCCACTGGTCACCGACCACGCGCAGCTCCAGATCCTGCAGCGACCGGCTCGCGATGGTTCTGACGAAATTCTTCCCCCACGGGGCGAAGACCCACGATGTCCGGAGGATCGCGTTGCGGGGATCGGCCGCGCGAACCGCCTGCTCGCCCAACCACTTCGTGCGACCGTAGGCGTTTACGGGGCACGCAGGATCGTCCGGTCGATAGGGCCGCGATGCCGAGCCGTCGAAGACGTAATCCGTGGAGACGAACACGACGCGCGCGCCTACTTCGCGCGCAGCGGCCGCGACGTTTGCCGCTCCGTCGCGGTTGACTGCCATCGCGAGATCGAGCTCGTCCTCCGCGCGATCGACGGCAGTGTACGCGGCCAGATGGACGACGACGTCGGGACGGATATCACCGAAGGAAGCGCGCACCTGCTCGGCAACCGTGACATCGAGGTCGGCGCGCGAGAGGCAGACCAGCGGAACCCCGCGCGCAGCGGCCGCGGTCTGCAGCGCTCTGCCGACCATTCCATCCGCGCCTGTGACGGCCACCGCCCGCGCGGCGGGATCATGCGGGAGCATTCGGCTTGGACGATGCTTTCGTGGATGGTCGGCCCGTCCATGAACCTTCCAACAAGCCGAGCAGGTACTGCCCGTAGGTATTGCCGGTCATCTCTTTCGCGATGCGCGCGAGAGCGGCCTCGTCGATGTACCCCATTCGCAGCGCCGTCTCCTCCAGCGCGCCGATCTTGAGACCTTGTCGATCCTCGACTGCGGCCACGAAGTTGGAAGCGGCCAGGAGAGCGGTGTGCGTCCCGGTATCGAGCCATGCCATGCCGCGCCCGAGGATCTCGACGGCGAGCGAGCCGTCCGAGAGGTACGAGCGGTTGAGATCCGTGATCTCCAGCTCCCCTCGCGGGGACGGCCGGAGCCGTTTGGCTCTCGCCACCGCGCTATCGTCATAGAAATAGAGGCCGACGATCGCCAACGACGAGCGCGGCTCGGCCGGTTTCTCCTCGATGGACAAAGCGCGGCCGTCTTCGCCCAGCTCGACAACGCCATATCGCTCCGGATCGCGGACATGGTACGCGAAGATGGTGGCGCCGGACGCGCGTGTCGAAACGTCCTGGAGCTGCTCGCTCAGCCCGTTCCCGAAAAAGAGATTGTCACCCAGAATCAGTACGGACGGCGCGCCGTCGAGGAAGTCTTCGGCGAGCAGCAGCGCCTGCGCCAGGCCTTCCGGCCTCGCCTGCGTCGTGTAGGTGAAGGTCATGCCCAACCGCGAGCCATCCCCGAGCAGGGCCCGGAACCTGTCCGAATCTTCCGGCGTGGTGATGACGAGGATCTCCCGAATGCCGGCGAGCATCAGCGTCGACACCGGGTAGTAAATCATCGGCTTGTCGTACACGGGAAGGAGTTGCTTGCTCGTGACCTGCGTCGAGGGCCAGAGCCGGGTGCCGGCACCGCCGGCGAGGATGATGCCTTTCCGTGACTTCATTGACATGTAAACGTGAACGGAAGAGTTGGCGCGATTTGGGGGAGAATCTAAGTGCGCGCCCGCGGCGATGCGCGCGGTCCGCGAGCTACGTGGACGGATGGATCATAGCGGCACCCGTGCTTTCAGCACCAAGGAAAAGCTCGTGACATCGTCCCGGAAGTTGCGATTCAGTCCATGGATGACGGCCAGCCCCGCAGTGACGTCGGCCCGCCGGAATCGCCGCATGCGAGAGCCCTCGAGTACGTATTGCACGTCGGAGCTCTCGGGATCCTCGACGCCATCGAGGAAGTAGGTCCCGCGCTGCTGGCGCACGGTACGCTGCAGCGAGAGCGCCAGACTTCCCCGCGGGCGATACCGGTCCCACCGGATCGTCGAGCCCGCCGCCGAGCCCACGCCGACGTCTGCGCCCAATAGCTGTCCCCGGTTGGTGTGGCCCTGCCGCATAACCCCATGGATGTAGATCGACCCCTCGCCCCGGCCCGTGCGCGCCAGGTGCGGCAGCTGGAAGTTCATCAGCTCGATGGTAACGCCGTCCAGGAGATCGGGACGTAGGCGCAATACCTTGCGGAAGCCGAGGCCGTATGAGCGTGAATGGTCGGGCTCCTGCACGAAATCCCGCTTGTCCCAGCTGTGGTCCTCCCGGCCGTACTCCGCGTAGATCTCCGCTCCCGCCGCCGGAACCGCCCACCGTACGAAACCAGCGATCAGCTGATTGTCCGCCGTGGTGCCGGGATCCGTGAACCCTGGCGCGGCCTTGAGTCCACTCTTCAGGACATTCTCGAACGGCTTGCCAATGTACGAACGCGGGATCCCCTCGCGAGGCCATGGCGAATGAAAGAACCTCGCGACGCCCAGCTCCAGCCCGGGAGCGCCTCGTGGCACGAAGAGCGCCACCAGCCCCGAAGCGAACCGGCGCGTGCCCGGCTCCTGGGGCGAGACGTACGTGTCTTCCCCGAGCACCGGCGAATACTCGCTCTGCTCGAGCCGTCCCCAGATGACGCGCGCATGCAGCGAGCCGACCCACACGCTGACCGGGCGGGACGTACCAATGAACGCATGCAAGAAGCCCGGCGCATTGGTACCGAGGATGTAGGGGTACAGTTCCATCGGACCCCAGGCCATGTTCGCCGTAGAGATACCCGCCGACGCCGGACCCGCGTCGGCGCGCAGCGTGCTGTTGCCCGGATCCACGCGGCCGTATGCGCGTTCGCCGAAACGTTGCGGCCTGTCAACGGTCAGCGGGTAGACGCCGTCCGCGAAGCGGAGATCGCCTGCCATCCCGTTGCCGAGAAGGTCGAACTCGGTATTCTGCGTGATGAATGCGGTCGGACCGAGGGTAAGCGAAACGGGACCGGCGTGAAGCGTGGCTCCCATGCTCGCGGCGACGGTCATGCCCCGGCCCGCCCACACGGCGCCATCGTTGGAGCCGTAGGGAATGGCGGAGTTCCCGCGCACGAAGACGCCGAGCGGCAGCAGCTGCGCGCGTCTGTGCTTCGTCGTAAAGAGTGCCGACCGGGACCACGGATGAGCGCCGAGCTTCGCGCCCAGCTTGCCGGCCTCGGCCCGCGAATAGCCGCGGACGCTCCACGGATGCAGCGGGACGGCGCCGGCGATCTGCAGATAGCGGAGATAAACGTCCTCGTCCCCGTTCGGCGGAAGTTGCACCACCCACTCGAGCGAGTCGGTGGCCGTCGGGGTCCGTCCCGCCTGCACGCTGTCCTGCGCCGACGCTGCGTCGGCATTGAAGCAAAGCGCAGTCAGCACCAGCGCCACGATGAACCAACGCTGTTTCTTGATCTTCAATGGCTCGTCGTATTGGTTGCCTAGTGAAATCTCCCGGCGCCAGCCGGAGCAGAAATGTAAGCTCTGACGGCCGGATGCACGTGTGTAGATTGCAGCGACGTTCCGGCCTCCAATACAACCTGCTAGACAGAGAGAGGC
>CALMKE010000235.1 GCA_937867645.1 uncultured Gemmatimonadota bacterium
TGATAGAAGTGAAACTCGCTGCGCGGATTGTCCGCGACCTCCTGGTACATGCGAAGGATCTCGTCCTTCAGCTCGGCCTCGAGCGAAGCCTGGGCTTGAGCGACCTCCGTCACGCCGCCTCCCGGAATGTGAGTGACAGCCCGTACGTCATAGCCACTAACGATTTCTCGCGGGCTCCCGTCACGCCCGCGCTCCGGCGATGAATTCTAGCAATCCGCTCCCGACCCCGCCAAATTCTTGCATTTGCAAGAATACTTGGCTATTCTTGCGTTTGCATGACACCGGCCATTCTTTCAAATAAGCCGTCCCGGGCGGCCTCCGCCGCAGTTCTGACCAGGGCGGCACTCGCGGCCGCAGCGCGACTCGACCTTCGCGCGCGGCATCTCGCCGCCATCATCGGCACCAGCGAAGCGACGGTGTCTCGTCTCCGCGGCGGCCGTACCCTCGACCCTTCCCAAAAAGAAGGCGAGCTGGCCCTGCTCTTCCTCCGCCTGTATCGCTCGCTCGACGCGCTCGTCGGCGGCGACGACGAGAAGGCGCGCGCCTGGCTGCACGCCGACAACGACCACCTCGGCGGAGTTCCCGCCGATCGCATCCGCACCGTCGAGGGACTCGTAGATGTCATCCAGTATCTGGACGCGATGCGCGGGCGCCTCTGAGCTGCGCCCGCTCCGCCTCTCGCCCTGGCGAGTGGTGGAGGCGCAGCACCAGCTGTCCACGCGCAAGCTCGTGGACACCGCCGAAGAGCAGGCGCTGCTGGAAGAGCTCATCGATGGCGTGAAGCCGCCCGACCGTACCGGCGGCCGGCTGCACTACCTGCTCTTCACGCCGTTCCGCTATCCACCGCTGCCGCACGGCTCGCGCTTCGGCCGCCGGCGCGAGCGCGGGATCTGGTACGGCTCGCTGGAGCAGCGCGGCGCGTTCGCCGAGGTCGCGTACTACCGGCTCCTGTTCCTCGAGGGGACGAGAGCGGAGCTGGGCACGGTCGAGACCGCGCTCACGGCGTTCACCGCGTCGGTGCGCACCGCGCGCGGGATCGATCTCACCGCGCCGCCGTTCGAGAAGCATCGCCGCGCGATCTCTTCGCCGACGAGCTACACGTCGTCCCAGGCGCTGGGAGGCGCCATGCGCGCCGCGGGCGTCGAGGCCTTCAAGTATCACTCCGCACGTGACACCGAAGGCGGAGTCAACGTCGGTGTCTTCGCGCCATCAGTGTTTGGTGCGTCCAGCCCCAGGTCGTACGAAACCTGGTACTGCTTTGCGTCGCGCGAGCGGATCGAGGTGGTGCCCGGCGGCTACTTCAAGCGGCAGCAGTTCCTGTTTCCGCGGGCGCAGTTTCTCGTACAGGGCGAGCTTCCGTCGCCCGCGATCTAGCCAGTTCTCACGTGGCGCGCCGCTCCGCCGTGGATCAAATTGCGCGTTGAGATGAGCAAGCGGCTCCTTGTCACCGGCTCGATTCTGCTGATCGCCGGCTGCGCGACGATCACCCGCGCGCCCTCGGCGAGCAACGCTCCCGCGTGCTGCACGCGCGCGGCATTTCGCGGCGCGCTCGAGGACGCCGGCCGCTACCGCGATCCGGGGATCTCCGCGCGCCGCTTCACGCACGACGAGTTCTGGACCGCGGTGGCCGGATCCATCCAGTCACCGGCCGCCCGGGTCGAGACCATCGGGCAATCCATGCTCGGCCGCGACATTCGCGCGGTAACGTT